>JAEWIV010000394.1 GCA_023386865.1 Pseudomonadota bacterium | reverse complement strand
CGCCGCGCCAGCTCGGAAGCGTCCCGGGGCATCACGCGACCCTCCCTGACGGGCGGAGATAATGTTGCGGAGAAGCTGCCGAGCCCGCGCAAAACGGCCGCCCAGCACAGGGCCGCAACATAACCCGCCACGCAACATAATCAGTCCGCTTCCTGGCGGCGCCCTTGCCATGGTCCGGGCCGCTTAAGCGGACAAACAGGCTGCGGCCTCGAGTGTTGGAAACATCCCCAACCTGCCAGTAGCGACCCTCGCGATGGCCGTTGGATGGGTAGTGACGGCACACCGCCTCGGCGTTGCGCGCGAGGCGGCGGGCCAGGTCTGCAGCGTGCGACGGCATGGCTCCCTCCTCACGCGGCCCGGTCGGCAATCCGGACGACCGGGTAGCGGTCCATCAATTCAGCGAGTATCGCCAGGCCGCGCGCGCTGGTCGGAACGAACAGACGGAGTTTCCAGGTAATAATCTCGGAGATGAGCCCCATCGCTTTCAGGCGATCGACCATTCCCTCGGTAAAGCCGCAGAGCTCGACCCGGCGTAGGCCCATCACCTTGGCGCGACGCAGGCTCAGCCCATCCTGCAATTCGAGGATCGTGTGACCGTCGAGAACGGCCGACCAGGCATCCGCGGGTGCGATGCTCACGCCTTCGGCGCTGACCGCTTGCGCGACCCAGGCCGGCGAGACCAGCCGGCCGATGACACGTTCGCCCGAATCGGTCTGCAGCCGGTAGACCCGCATGGACTCGTCCGGCAGCCGCTTCCAGATCGGCAACAGCAGCCCGGTGACGATGTGGACGTCGCTTTCCGTGAAAGCGGGAATCTCAACGAGTTCCCGCTCCCAGGCCTCGGCAAAGACGGCACGATCGGCCCGTTGCCAGTGGGTGTGCGCCAGCGCGGCCAAGGATAGGGCTGTCCGCTCCATCGGGCGTAGGAGACGGACACGGCATTCGACCTCGCCATCGTCCAGCATGACGCTTGGCGCCGGGACCTGGACGGCGGCTCGGCCGGACTGCGCGTTCACCAGCAAAGCGGCGCGCGGGTCGTCTGCGCGGTCCAATGCTTCCGCAAGGCTGAACGGCCGATTGCGCTCGCGCCGGCGGATGGTGAAGACCTGGGTCTCCGCACCGGTCTGGGGATGGACGTAGAGCGCACGCCGATTGGTCACCGCCAGACTCTCGGCGGTCAGCGTCTCCACACCGACGTCGTAGGTCCCGGCGGCACGTGCGCCCTCGATCTTGGCCTGGAGCAGCTCCTCGAACGCACCGAACAGCGTGTTCTGCAAGTCGATAGTCAGCGCCAGCAGGCGATTGAGGAATGTCGTGATCGGCGGCAGTTCCTCGCGCAGAGTGCCGTCCTGATCGGTCAGATGTAGGCCGGTGGCCGCCTGGAAAGCCTCGAGCGAGCAGCCCTCGACCTTGCCAGCGAACAACAGGAGATAGAGCTGGCGCAAGGCGGCCCGGCCATAGGGCGATTCGAGATTGTCGTCGGCTCGGAACAGGCCCTGACCACCGGTCTGGCGCTGGCCCTTGGTGATGGCGCCCAGCGTGTCGAGCCGGCGGGCGATGGTCGACAGGAAGCGCTTCTCGGCTTTCACATCGGTGGCGATCGGCCGGAACAGGGGTGGCTGCGCCTGATTGGTCCGGTTGCTGCGCCCCAGGCCCTGGATGGCCGCGTCGGCCTTCCAGCCCGCCTCCAGCAGATAGTGAACGCGCAGCCGTTGGTTCCGAGCACTGAGGTCGGCGTGATAGGAGCGGCCGGTGCCGCCGGCATCGCTGAACACGAGGATGCGCTTGTCGTCATCCATGAAGGCCTGGGCCTCTGCGAGGTTGGCAGAGCCAGGACGGTTTTCGACGCAGAGCCGATCCCCTTTGCGTACGATCCGGCGAGACCGGCCTGTCACCTCGGCGACCATATCCATGCCGAAACGTTGCACGATCTGGTCGAGTGCCCCCTGCACCGGGGCAAGCGCGGCGAGCTGCTCGATCAGACGGTCGCGGCGCTCCACGGCATCACGGCACTGCACGGGCTGGCCATCGCGGTAAACCGGCCGCGAGGACAGGTTGCCTTCCCCATCAGTGAAGGGCTCAAAGAGCTGTGTCGGGAAGCTGTGTGCCAGGTAGTCGAGCACATACTCGCGCGGCGTGATGTCGACTTGGACGTCTCCCCATTCCTCGGTCGGGACGTCGGCCAGGCGGCGCTCCATCAGCGCCTCGCCCGTCGAGACGATCTGGATGACGGCGGCATGGCCCGCCGCGAGATCGCGCTCGATCGCCGCGATCAGCGTCGGCGTCTTCATCGAGGTGATCAGATGCGAGAAGAAGCGCTGCTTGGCCGACTCGAAGGCCGATCGTGCCGCGGACTTGGCCTGCGCGTTGAGCGTGCCGCGCTCACCGGTGACATTTGCGGCCTGCAGGGCGGCGTCGAGGTTGTTGTGGATGATCTGGAAGGCGCCGGCATAGGCGTCGTAGATGCGGATCTGCTCGGACGTGAGAGCGTGCTCGACCAGCTCATACTCGACGCCTTCGTAGGATAGGGAGCGCGCGGCGTAGAGGCCCAGTGCCTTGAGGTCTCGGGCCAGCACCTCCATGGCAGCGACACCGCCGGCCTCGATCGCCTGCACGAACTCGGCGCGGGTCGCGAAGGGAAAGTCCTCGCCACCCCAGAGGCCGAGCCGCTGGGCATAGGCGAGATTGTGCACCGTGGTGGCACCCGTCGCAGAAACGTAGACCACGCGCGCATTCGGCAGCGCGTGCTGCAAACGCAGCCCAGCACGGCCCTGCTGCGAGGGTGCTTGCTCACCGCGCTCGCCTTTGCCGCCGGCGGCGTTCGCCATGGCATGGCTTTCGTCGAACACGATCACTCCATCGAAGTCTGGCCCCAGCCAATCGACGATCTGCTGGACCCGCGAAACCCTTTCCTCGCGCGCGTCGGTCCGTAGCGTGGCGTAGGTGGCGAAAAGGATGCCCTGCTCCAGGCGGATCGGGCCGCCCTGGCGGAAGCGAGCGAGCGGCGTGATCATCAAGCGCTCCATGCCCAAGGCCGACCAATCGCGCCGGGCATCCTCGATCAGCTTGTCGGACTTCGAGATCCACACGGCGCGCTGGCGGCCCTGCAGCCAGTTGTCGAGAAGAATGCCCGCGACCTGGCGGCCTTTGCCGGCGCCGGTGCCGTCGCCCAGCATCCAGCCGCGCCGGAAGCGCACGGCGTTCTCCGCGGCATCGGGTGCCGCCGAGACGACATCGAAGGTCTCATCCACCACCCACGATCCGGCGAGATAGCCGCTGTGGGCCTCGCCGGCATAGATGACGCTCTCGAGCTGGGCATCGGACAGCAAGCCATCAGTGACGACATTGGCCGGCAGGCGTGGCCGGTAAGTGGGCTTGGGCGATGCCACGGAAGCCATCGCCGCGGACTGCACGAGCCGCGTCGGATGCGGGCGAGCGCCTTCGATGCGAACCGACTGCAGGCCGTACCGCTCATACAGCGCCTCGGTGAGGCGGCCGTCCTCGGCCGGCTTCCAGTCGACGGTTTCATAGACCAGCTCGGCGCCGACGGGCTCGAACGCTGTCGTCGCACCCAACGTAGGGCGTGGGGCGGATGCGGGCTTGGTGCGGACACGGATGGCGCGCGCAGCCTCGCGAACGAGACAGGCTCCATCGACAGGCAAGCGCTCCGGGACGTGCTGCAGGACCCAGGCGAGCAGCGTGGCCGCATCAGGCACCATACCCGGGGACGCTGGAAATAATTCTGGATCCGATGCTGGCAGCCGATCGATGACCGTCAGGCGGGTCTCGACCGTCGTGCCGTGCCGGGCATAGACGCGCCCCTCAATCGCCGCTGACAAGACGACGCGTCCGCGTTGCTGGAGGCGGACAAAGGCGTCGCGCCAGGACGGATGATCGGGGGAGACGCTGGCGCCCGTGATCGCGACCAGCCGGCCACCATCAGCAAGGCGGGCGAGCGCCGACGCGACATGGCGCAGAGCCGCGTCCGCAACGGCGCCGTCGACATGTGCCGCGACGGAGAACGGTGGGTTCATCAGGACCACGCTCGGCCGCAGCGCCCCGTCGAGATGGTCGTGAATGTGAGCAGCGTCGTGCCGGGTGGTTGGGGCACCGGGAAAGAGCTGGTTCAGCAGTTCAGCGCGAGCCTCGGCCAGTTCGTTCAATACGAGCCGGCCGCCTGCGAGCTCCGCGAAGATCGCGAGCAACCCAGTCCCTGCCGAGGGCTCGAGCACGACGTCCGCCGATCCGACTGCGGCCGCCTCGGCGGCAACGAAGGCAAGCTCGATCGGCGTGGAGAACTGCTGCAGTGCCTGGCTCTCTTGGGATCGACGGGTGTGCGTGGGCAGAAGAGCAGCGACCTTACCCAGCATCTGCAGTGCGCCCGCGGGCGACGCGGCTTGGGCGCGGATTGCTGGACCGGACTTGCGGAGGAACAGGACAGTCGCGGCTTCGCAGGCGTCGTAGGCCGTCTTCCAGTCCCAGGCACCGGCAGCATCGGAGCCGCCGAAGGCGCGCTCCATTGCGGCGCGCAGCGCGACCGCGTCGATGCGCTGGCCGCGCTCGAGATGAGGCAGAAGGAGACGCGCAGCTTCGGCGAGGCCATGGGGTACGTCGGCTTTAGGGCAACGGAAGGCAAGCAGCGGCGCGTCGGCAGCCGCGGGAGCGGAAGCGATCGTCATGGAGAAGACCTCGGAGAGCGGGAACGGGCCGAACCGCGGAGCGCTCTCTAGGCCCCATCGGCTCAAACCCGTCCCGGCCGTCCTCTTCCTCTCACTTCGACATCATCACCCCGCACCAGATGCTTGGCGCTCTTAAGCACGAAGGCCCGACACGCTGGTCGGGCCTTCGGGTGACGCGCGAGGAAAGCAGGTCCGCGGGATCAGCTCGCCGGATCGTTCTATTCGGCGGCTTGCCGAGGTTGAGCTTCCTCGCCTTCGGTGAGAAACGCCGGCAGGGTCTCGACCGCGCTCGCCGGCGGATCGGATGAAGGCGCACCATCCGCGAGACGCAGCGGCTCCGGCAGCCAGCCGGTACCGTCGAGCAGCCGCTCTGCTTCCTGCGCCATCTCCCCTTTCTTGAGGTGGTCAAGGAGCTGGGCGGCATGGTCGCCCTTGGCTTCCCGTACCGCTTCGAGAATGCGGGGCTTTGTGACGCGCCCGAGGTAGTTGTCGACGCTCGGCCGCCAGCCCGCCGCTACCATGTCGAGGCCGACCGCGCGGGCGAGCCTATCGGACTGGGCGAGGCGCTGCTGGACACCATGCACCGAAACGCCCGGGCCGCCATAACGGTCTCCCTTCTCGTAGAGAGCGTTGACGCCGAACGAAACGCAGTGCGCGAGAAGTGCAGCGCGCTTGGTGTCGTCGAGCGCGGTGAGCCAGTCCCAGAGCTCGGTGTCGTCCTTTGGCAGCTCGGCATTCCAGGCTTCGTGCCGCTCGGCGACCGCCTTGGCAGAGGCACTGTCCTTCAGATCCGCCGCCTGGACGGGGAAGAATACATGCCGTACCGAGGCCTCCAAGCAAGCGCCTGGCGCGGTGTGCTGGAAGGTGTCGAGGCAGAGCTTGTGCAGCAGCGCCGTGAGGGCGACGTGCGGATTGTTGGCGACGGCATCTCGCAGTGCCAGGGTACGGTGAGCGGTGAGCTCGCTGACTAGCCTTTCCGGCAGCGGTCTCACCGAATCATCCTCCTCCTCGGCTTCGACCCCGCCGACAGTGATGACGGTGGCTTGATTGGGGGAGGCGGAAGGTTCCGCGCCATCAGGCGATAAAACGGCACCGTCGGTGCCAGGAGACAGCTCGTCCTGCGGCCGGACGTAGCCGCGAGCGACAGCGAGCGTTCCATCCGCATCGATGCTCACAAACACTCCGGCGCGCGCAACCTCGGCAGGATCGTACCGAAGCGGACGATTGTCGAAGGCCGCGAGCGCGGTTTCGATCTCGCCGAGCCGAGCATCCACATCGTCCGGGAGCTCTTCGGCTCCTTCATAGTCACTCTCCAGCTTGGCGTATTCGGCGGTCAGGGCATCGAAAGTCGCCTGTTCCTCCGCGGACAGCTCGACGGACTCGCCATGAAGGCGTCGAAGATGGTTCGCGTGGTCGTAGCGAAAATCGGCCGCGACTTCGATCCACTTCCAGCCTTCGGTGGCGACCTTCTGCGCTTCTGCCGCCAGCTTCTCGGTAGCCAGGTGATCGAGCAAGGTGACGTCCTGGAGCCAACCGCCACCGTCGTCTTCGAACAGGTCGCGCAGGACAGCACCACCGGCGGCCTCATAGCTCTCCAGCCCCACGAAACGGGCTCGACGGTCCGTGGCGCGCACGGCGCTTTCGGTAAGCTGGCGCCGGATCAGATACGGCTCCTTGTTGTAGGACTGCCGCAGCGCTTCCCAGACCTGCTCTTGCCGAGCCTGGTCTGTGGTGACCGTGAAGGCCATGAGCTGCTCCAGCGTCATGCCGTCCTCGGCATAGATGTCGAGCAGCTTCTCGGAGACGGCGGCCAGGCGCAGGCGCTGCTTCACCACGGCCGGCGTCACGAAGAAGCGGGCGGCGATTTCCTCCTCCCCCGCACCCTGCTCACGCAGCGTTTTGAACGCGCGAAACTGGTCCAGTGGATGCAAAGCAACCCGATGGGCATTTTCTGCGAGCGAGTCCTCTTCGACTGTGGTCAACGCGCCTGGATCTCGAACGACGCAAGGGATTAACGCCGTCTTTGAAAGGCGCTTCTGCTGGACCAGACGCTCTAGCGCCCGGTAACGGCGGCCGCCCGCCGGAATCTCGAACATGCCGGTCTCGGCACCATCGGCGTCGAGGACAGGCCGGACGTTGAGGGCCTGCAGGAGGGAACGTCGGGCGATGTCCTCGGCCAGCTCCTCGATCGAGACGCCGGCCTGGAGGCGGCGTACGTTCGACTGGCTTAGCACAAGCTTGTTGAAGGGAATGTCGCGCGAGGCGCTGAGGGTGATTTTCGGAACAGCCTTTGCCATGTTGATGGACTCCGCGACGGACGGCCAAAAGACTCTCTCTCGACCTCCAATCCGTCACAGAATTTGGCGCAGCCCTCTCACTCGCCTTCACTTCCCGATGCGCCATCTCGGGCTTGGACCCTCATTGACACACGCGATCCGCCGGAATCGCGTCTGCAGCAGCGACCTGCTAGCCCAAACGCCTCAAGTAGTCGCCGAGCTCGGAGAGGTCTTCGACCCAACCATAAAGCGCCGAGTCATGGTTCCTTGGCAGCTTCGGCAAGGTACTGCCGATTGGTACGGCGACAACCGACGCACAGGAGTCAGGTCCCCAATCTGGTCCGTCCGCGTAGCTCTCAACGTACACGCGGCGACCGTCGAGAAGCTCCATGACAAACCCACCAGCCCAAGTGTCTCCCTCAAAGTCGCCCCAGGCGCGCAATACGCGAACAATCGCGCGGACGCTTAGATCATGACTTCCAGGCTCCTGGGCATTCTCTCGGTCGATCAACGCGAGCGTCTCAGCGAGCCCTGAAAGATAGAGCATATTCAGCCCAGGAGGGGCATCTCGGCGCATCTCCAGGAGGACGCTGCGATACTTCACAGGCGATCGTTCGGAAACGTGCTGATCCATCTGAGATCTCCTATCCTCTTCCGACTTTCAGTTGCGGGTGTTTTGACGGGTCTGGCACGGGACGGCTCTCGATGCCCGATACATCGATCCACGCTTGCATGGCGCGGGCCTTCTCCGCCGTGTCAAAGCAGAACACTCGGCAGTAAAGCTCATCGCCGCGAGTACCGGCATAAGCGAGGTACTCAGCACCGGCCGCAACACTCAACATCACAGCCAGGACCTCGTCATCGTCAGACCGGCGCAGCGGGTCGTCGCGCCGCATGAGCGCCTTGTGTGGGAGTCGCTTCAATGTGGTCGCAAAGGGGTTTCCTCGACGGCGAACCATGCTCAGACGTTCCTCATGAAGGCGTGTGCGGCGGAGCGCGTTGTGAAGTGAGTTGTAGTGAAGCGGCGAGAGCCGCACTTGCTACAGTGGACGCCAGCCTCTTCGAGGGTACGGCTATCACCACGCCGCGCCTTCAGCGTCTCGGCCGTGAGCAGCCCGCGCCGTATGCAGTGCTGGCACTCGACGCCGATCAACCGCGCCCCGAGGCCACTAGCAATGTCGTGAAGCGTAAACGTGGGCATCGCTAGGCGTCGCCAGCAGTGGGCTCTGCATCCGTGGCAGCCGCGTACACCGCGATCTTGCCGTAACCAGAGCGTGCCCACGGCGCGGCAAACCGCATGCGGCGTAGTTCCAACCGAAGCCGCCCATGCACGAGCAGAAACTCGCTGAATGTTGGCGCTTCGACGAAAGGCCGCAACGTGGTTTCGATGGCACGCTTTGCTTCGTCCATCTCGAGCGAAAGCTCGTCGGTGTCGTCGAGTGCCGTCACACCGGCATGCACCACGGCTTCCCACTGGCGAACCAGCGCACCACTAATCTTCGTTTCGGAAGAGAGCCCAACATTGCTCATGCGGCAGGCGGTAGCTACGACTATTCGATGGTAGGCACGGA
>JAEWIV010000349.1 GCA_023386865.1 Pseudomonadota bacterium | reverse complement strand
GCGCCGGCCGGGCCGGCGCTGGCCGCACGACGTTCGTCGCCGTCGCCGCGCCGCCGGGCTTGTTGACCTCTCGCACCTCCAGGGTCGGGAAGGCTGCCGACTGCTCCGCCCCGACCGCGATCTCCGCGCGGTCGATGGTGACGGGACCGGCGACGCTGAGGCCACCCAGGGTCGATCCCGTGATCTTGATGTTGCTCGAGACGCTGGCGACGAGATCGGGCCGACTGACCAGCAGCGCGTTGCGGCTGGTGACGGTGAGATCGGGCACCAGCCCCTGCTGGGCATCGATGCGTAGCGTGCCGGTGGCGGAGACGCCGCCGCCGCGTGCGGTCTGGAAGTTGAGCAGTTGGACCTGCAGCGTGTCCCCCTGCAGCGCCAACCGACCCTCGCCGCCGCTCAGCCGCAATCCCGACTCGGGCAGCGCGACGGCGCCGTTGGAGAAGTCGATGACACCGTTGCCGGTGATCCGCGAACCGGAAATCTCGACCGTCACGTCGGGTCGCAGCCTGCCGGTGACGTTGCGGATGTCGTTGCCGAGCAGCGGGGCAAAGGGTGCGAGATCCATCGTGCCGCCGATGCTGGCCGAGCCGGAGAGCGGCGCGGTGCCGCGCGGCAGCGTTGCCTTGCCCTTCAATGTCAGGTTCGTCGCCGCCGCGCTGACCCGGGCATCGATGCTGGCCTGGCGACCCATCAGCGAACCCGATCCCTGCACCGCCAACGCCGGCACCAGGGCCGCCTCGGGCCGCCGCAGGCGCAGACCCGCGACGCCGTAGGTCCCATCGACCACCGGTGCGTCCATGCTGCCTTGCACGCGCAGCTTGGCCTGCAGGGTGCCGTCGAGATTGGTGCCCGGGGCGAAAGCATCGATCAACGACAAGGGGAGAGCGGCCACCTCGGCCTGCAGGTCGCTGCCCGACGGAGCGAGCGTGCCTTTCACGCTCAGCCGTCCGCCGCCGACGCGCAGATTGATCGGCTCCATGGCGACGCGCGGCCCGGAGATGTGTATGCGCGTCGCCCCGGCGAGCGCCACCGGTATGGCTCCATAGCGCCCATCGAAGCGCGTCAGCCCGACGGTGAGGTCATCGCCGGCCAGCTCGATCTTGGCCGCGGCGTTGGCGGTGGTCTGGGCTCCCGCAGCCTGCAGCGTGACGTTGAGGGCCTGCCGGTCGCCGTTCGCCGTGGCGTTCAGCCGGTTGATGTCGGCGGCGCCGGCCATGCGGCTGGCCGCCAGCGTGGCGTCGACCTTGGCCGCCGCCATGGGATCGTCGATGGTGCCGCGCAGCTCGAGCGTGCCGACGGCGAGTGTATTGACGCGAAGGTCGTTGCCTCGCACACGCACCGTGACCCGGCCATCGGACGGCTGGTCCTCAGCCGTGACTTCCGCCTCCAGCGACCCGCCGAGCGGCGTCCCCGCGAGGTCGGAAGCATCGCCGAGGCGATCGGCCTGCAGGCGGGCGTGACCGGAGGTCCGGCCCTTGGTAACCGCGAAATCGCTGACGTCGAGCACGAAGCTCGCCCATTTTCCCTGGAAGCTCGGGACGACCACGCCGCCTGCGGCATCGAGCGAGAAGCGACCGTCGAGCGACACCGGCTGTGCCGCCATGTCGCCGTTCGCCTTGACTTCGCCGCTCACCGCTCCCGTCGCATCGAGCGAGCCGGCCGCCGACAGCACGAGCTTGCGAGAGGCGATCTGGCCGCGCACCAGATCGCTGAGCTCGGCGGCCACCCGGAGATCGGTTCGCTCCCGGCCGAGCCGGATATTGCTCGTGATCCGCGCCGCCCCGCCAACTCCGACCTGGAGGAAATCGAGCGCCGGCAGGTCGAGCGTCAGATCGAGCTCGCCGGTCGTCGAACGGCCGCGCCCAGCGACGACGAGCGTCGAGCCGCCGCTCGCCACACGGACATCGCTCAGCGTCCAGGCTTCGTCGAAGCGCCAGCTCGCGACACCCGACAGGTCCACCGGCGCGGTAACGAGGTCCGTCGGCAGGCCGTCCGCCGTCACGTCGCTCACGCTGCCCTTCCATCCGAACTTGATGCCGTCTCGATCGCTGTTCAGCGTCAGGTCGACTGTCGAGCTGCCGGCGAGCGGCGTGCCCGCCAGGTCCGACAGCGGCGCCAGGTTGGGTAGCGCCAGCGTGACCTTGGCGTCGCCGAGCTGGTTTGCCGGCAGATACGAGCCGCCGCCCTTCAGCGAAGCGGGCGCCGTGCCGAGATCGAGCGACCGCGCCGTGATCTTGCCGTCCTCGGCCAGGCCGAAATCCGCCGCCAGCGTGACGGCGCCGAGCGGCGGCAGGCGTTTGTCGATGGCGGTCAGCGAGACGTCGCCCGCACCGCCGGTGACGTTGATCGTTCCCTGCGGCCGCCGCGACAGGCCGGCAAGGTCGGGCTTCACGACGACATGCAGGTCCCGCCACGTCGCGCCGCCGACGAAGGGACCGAGCGGACCGGGTTCGGCGGCTCGCAAGGTAACGGCACCCTGCACACGGTCAGCGGCACGGTCGTAGCGTGCCGACGCCTCCACGCCGAGCCG
>JAEWIV010000328.1 GCA_023386865.1 Pseudomonadota bacterium | reverse complement strand
CACCGGCGCCGCCTGTCATGGTGGCGGCCGCGCAGCCGACCGTCGTGCCCGACACGCCGTCGATCGCGCCGGCGCCCGGGCCGGCGAACGTCGCCGCGCCGCTCGCACCGGAGCCGGAGACGCTGGGCGCCGACGAGATCCGCGAAATCCAGACGCGCCTGCGAAGCTTCGGTTTCAATCCCGGGCCGGCCGACGGTGTCGCCGGGCGCATGACGCTCGGCGCCGCCATGAACTACCAGCAGAGCAGGGGCCAGCCGCAAACGGGCGACGTCGACCGTGACTTGCTGCAGCAGCTTCGCCAGGATCCCGCGCCCCAGGTGACGCCACCGCCGGCGCCGCAACGAACCGCCCAACGCACGCGACCGCCCGCGCGCCATCCCGGCCCCTTGGACCAGCTCGGGCGCTGGCTCGACTCGCTGGTACGCTGAGGCCGCCCGTCAGACGAGGTCGCGAGGAATCGCGCAATCCCATTCGCGGTTGCAGACCAGTTCGTCGCCGTCCTGGGCACGAAGGCCGGCCTGCAAGCGAAAAGCGTCGCATGTGCAGGTGAGGCGCATCCAGACATCGACGCTTAGCTGCCCGTCGCCGCGCCGTAAGGTCTCGGCCTGCCGCATCTCGGCCACGGCGCTGGTCGGGTCGTCGTCCTCGATGTCGAACCGGTAGTTGCCGTCCCTCTTCGGCGCAGTGCCGAGTGTGCGGGCCGGCGTCGCGGTCTCGACATCCGGCAGTGCCGGCAGCGACGCGTCCTGCGGCTGCGCGGGCCGGCGCGGCAGGTCGAGTGTGCCGCCGAAAAGCGTCACCGTGGCGTCATGCGGTGCGGGCCACACCATGGGCCAATAGGCGGTCGAGAGCGCAAGCCTGATCCTGTGGCCGGCCGGAAACGAAGCGCCGCAGTCGTTGAGCTGAAGGCGAACGGCACAGCGTTCGCCGGGCACCAGCGGTGACGGCACGCCATGGCCGTCGCGATGCGTCAGGTTCAGCACGCCGAAGCTCACGCGCAGCGATTCGCCCGACGGGTGGACATCGCACAGACGGACGATGAGATTGGCGATCGGCTTGTCGCAGGCGATGTCGAGCGTGACGACCGGCGCGCCCAGGATCTCAATGGTCTCGTCGAGCGGCGCGGTCTCGAACAGCAGCGAACGGACGTCGTCAGGGCGCTGGTCGCCCGCCTGGTCGCGACCGCGGCCGAACGGGCACCATTCGCCGCCCTCGCTGCCGACTGTCTGCGGCGAGCGCACCTCGCGCGGCGCGATCGGTGCGGGCCGCGGCGCCAAGCCTTGCTCGGTGAAGAAGAGGCGATGCGGCCTGCGACCGGGCGGCGGCCAGACGGGCTCGGCCACCCAGCGTCCCGGCAGCGTCTCGTGATGGGTCGCCGGTCGATGGCTCGCCGTCATCCAGGCGCGCAGCATCGGCTCGTCCATGACGCCGGTCGGTTTGCCCTTCAACCAGTGATCCCACCAGCGCAGCATCTCCTGCAGGAAGCCGATCTGCGGGCCGGGCTTGGCGAAATGCGGATAGGCGTGCGCCCACGGTCCGATCAGGCCTTTGCGCGGCACCCCGAGGTTGGCGAGCAGGCGCGGCACGGCGTTGGTATAGCCGTCGGTCCAGCCGCCGACGGCGAAGACCGGGCACCGGATCGCCGCGTAGTCCTCGCATACCGAGCCGTGCCTCCAATACGCGTCACGTCGCTGGTGTCTCAGCCAGCGCTCGAGGAACAGCGGCATGTCCGCCAATCGGCGCAGCCACATCTCGCGCCAGGCCTCGCCGACCAGGAGAGGATCCGGCGGATGGCACATGTCGGCCAGGAAGAAGCCACCCCAGCCGATGTCGGCCGAGGCGAGCTTGGCGCCGCCCATGTAGTGCACGTCGTCGGCGTAGCGGTCGTCGGTCGCGCACAGCGTCACGACGGCCTTGAGGGCCGGCGGCTGCAGGGCCGCGACCTGCAGGGCGTTGAAGCCGCCCCACGAGATGCCGAACATCCCGACCGCGCCGCTGCACCATGGCTGGGCGGCGAGCCAGTCGATCACCTCCTGCGCATCGTCGAGCTCGGCCTGGCTGTACTCGTCGCAGAGCCGTCCCTCGGATTCGCCGCTGCCGCGGATGTCGACGCGTACGGCGGCGTAGCCGTGCCCCGCGAGATAGGGATGGGTCAGGGCGTCGCGCTCATATGTGCCGTCGCGTTTGCGGTAGGGCAGATACTCCAGCAGCGCGGGGACCGGGTCGGCCAAGGCGTCCTCGGGCAGCCAGATTCGCGCAGCGAGCCGGGTGCCGTCCGCGAGCGGAATGAGGGTATGCTCGATCTCGCGGACCGGCCGGGGGAAGGACGTGACGATCAAGGCCCGCATTGTAGCCATGACTTTCCTTCGATCGCGTGACCGTTTACAGCGTCAGGCTCGGATCGAGGGGGCCGAAAGCGATGTCGGGGAGTAAGAAATTCCTGGCCTTTGCCGTCGCGTTCCTGCTCGCCGTGATCGGCTATCTCGCCATCGACCATCTCGGCCGCACGGCCGACTCGGCACCCGCACCGGCCACCACCGCAGATTCCCGAGCGGGCAGCCCTGGCCAGCCAAGCAGCCCTGCGCCGGCGCCCCCACCGGCCACGGCGGTGCCCGCGGGCACGGCCGGCATCGACGACGCGACGGTACGCCAAGCCTATGCCGAGTGCGTTTCGACGCTGTTTCCCACCCGCGCCGACGCCGAGAGTCGCGCCGCTGCCTGCTCCAAGGCGCTGCAGAGCCGGCGGCTCAAGCCCGACGAGATCGCCCTGGCCAGGCTCAACCGCGGCATCGCCCGAACCGCGCTGGGCGACAAGGTGATGGCCGGCGAGGACTATCTCGAGGCGGTGCAGCACTACGACCGGCTGATCGACCCCCGCAATCCCGATTCCCTTGCGCTCTATCGGCGGGCGGTGGCGCTCGATGCCAGCGGCCAAGCCGACAAGGCGCTGGAGGACTACAGCGCGGCGATCAAGGCCGACCCCAAGGCCTCGCTGGCCTTCCTCAGTCGTGGCGTGCTGCTGGCGGCGCGCAAGCGGGCCTACGACCGCGCCATCGAGGATTTCGACAAGGTGCTGGTGATCGAGCCGAACAACGTCGAGGCGCTGGTAAGCCGTGGCGATGCGTTCGCCCAGCTCGGCGACCTCGGCCGCGCCATGGCGGATCTCAATCGGGCGGTGGCGCTGGCGCCCGACCAGCCGACCGTGCTGCTGGCGCGCGGCCAGGTCGAGAGTCGGCGCAGTCTCGCCGGCGCGGCGCGCGACTACGAGGCGGCCTTGAAGCTCGATCCGCGCTATGCCGCGGCCATGGTCAACCTCGCTGCCATCCGGTCGATGCAAGGCCAGTCCGGCGCCGCCGTGGCATTGCTCGACCAGGCGATCGCGATCGACCCGCGCAATGCACTCGCCTTCTACAATCGCGGCTATGCCGAGTTCGCGCTCAAGCAGTACGACAAGGCCATCGCCGACTACAGCGCGGCGATTTCGATCAATCCGGACATGGGACTGGCCTTCAACAACCGGGCCATCAGTCGCGCGATCGCCGGCAGCGACCTGGTGGCCGCGCTGGCCGACAGCGACACGGCGCTGAAGCTGCTGCCGCTGAACCTCGAGGTCCGCGACACGCGGGGCTTCATCTACCTGAAGCTCGGCGATCCGGCGCTGGCGCTGAACGAGTACAACGCCGCGCTGACGATCGATCCCAACCGCGCCCTGTCGCTCTACGGTCGGGGCCTGGCCAGGATCAGGATGGGCGACGAGGCCGGCAAGGGCGACCAGGCGGCGGCGGTCACCATCAACCCCGAGGTCGCCGAGGACTTCGCGAGCTACGGCCTGAAGTGACGCTCGTCAGCCGAGCGCTTGGCGCCCGGCCCGGCCGCCCGGACCGTCGGCCTGCCGGTCGTAGTGGATGAACGTCTGCCGGCCGGCCTGGCGCCGCCGCAAATCCTGTACCTGAGCCCAGGTCCGGCCGGCCAGGGCATAGATCGCCTCGAGCCGACGGCGCGCTCGAGGGTCGGTTGGATTGAGGCGCAACGCGCGCTCGGCAGCGTCGGCCGCACCCCCCATGCGATCGAGCTCATGCTCGAGAAACGCCAGGCGCCGCGCGATCACCGACCCGATGTCGTTCATGTAATCCCCCCGCTGGGAGATGCTCCTAAAGTCGCGGCGCCTGCTTGGCAAGCGCTCGCCGTCGGTGGGTGGAGGAGCGCGGCGGCCTACTCTTGGCCGGCCGTTTCGCCGCTTCCGGGGCGACAGATCCCGGGAACGCCTGAACAGATGCCTCGTTGTCGGTGCGGTTTTCACCCACACCCGCACGAGGTCCACATGCCCAGCCGTGAAAAGCCCGACGCCGTCGCCCTGCTCAAGGAAGACCACCGCAAGGTCGAGGACCTGTTCGAGAAGGCCGAGAAGGCGCGCGACGGGGAGCGCAAGAAGATGCTGGTCCAGCAGATCTGCACCGAGCTGATGATCCACTCGATGGTCGAGGAGGAGATCTTCTATCCGGCCTGCAAGGACAAGATCGAGGACGAGGACGTGCTCGATGAAGCCTATGTCGAGCACGACGGCGCCAAGGTGCTGATCGCCGAGCTGCTGGACAGCGAGCCGGACGCCGAGTTCTACGGCGCCAAGGTCACCGTGCTCTCGGAGATGATCAAGCACCACGTCAAGGAGGAGGAGAAGCGTTCGGAAGGCCTGCTGGCCCAGGCCCGCGAGGCCGGCCTCGACATGGGGGCGCTGGGCGAGCGCATCGCGGCGCGCAAGGAGGAGCTGAAGCAGGAGTTCGCCGGCGGCAACCTGCCGCCGCCGCATACCCGCAGCTTCTCCGGTCACAAGCTGGTGCAGGACAATCCCGTCGCCGCTGCCGGCGACGACTGAACCGCCAGGCACCCGTGCCGCTGTTCCTGCTCGACCGCGACGGCGTCGTCGTGGTGAATCGCAAGGACAACATCAAGACGCCGGCCGGTCTCGAGCTGATCGCCGGCGCAGCCGAAGCGATAGCGCGCCTGACCGGTGCCGGCTTCGACGTCGCGATCTGCACCAACCAGCCCGAGGTGGCGCGCGGCGTCATGAGCCACGACGAGCTCGATGCGGTGCACGATGCCCTGACCGGCATGCTGGCGGCGAAGGACGCCCGCATCGGCCGCATCTTCTGCTGCATCTGCGAGCGCAAGACGCCGCGCATGAAGCCCGGCGCCGGCATGCTGCGCGAGGCCCTGGCAGCATACGGGGCCCGCGCCGGCGACACGCCGTTCGTCGGCGACCAGCTCGACGACTTGAAAGCGGCATTCCATGCCGGCTGTCCGCGCGTGCTGGTCCGCACCGGGCTGGGTCGCAAGACGCTGGAAAAAGGGCTGCCGCAATATGTCGAGCCGGTCGCCGTCCATGACAGCCTCGCCGCCGCCGTCGACTCCCATCTGGCGGCAACCCGGGCGTCGGCGAGGACATTGCAACAGCATGAGCAGCGATAGGGACGAGGCCGACCGGGTCGCACGGGCCATGCGCGACGACGTTGCCCGCGTGGCTCGCGGGCGCCTCTGTCGATGGGTCGCCGTGCACGACATCGCGCAGCGCCTGGGCGTGGACGACGACACCGCCGCAGCCGCCGTGAAGCGCGCCATCGAAGAAGGATGGCTCGTCGCCGACGCCGACCCGCCCTACAGCGTCCGCCTCGACGCGGTGGTGGCGAAGGCCGGCTGAGCATAAGGGCATCCGGCAACGAAACGCTGGCGGCGCCTGCGTCTCGACAAGCTCAACCCGGGTCATTGCTGGCTGGTCAAGGCGCCTGACGGACGGGCGGACGATATCGCAACGCCCATCGGAAGCAGCACGTTCGCTTACATCCAAAGGAGAGCTGCCATGCCCAAGAAACCGCCTGTCCCGACCGCCGCCCGCACCCCCAAGGGACCCGGATCGGATCCCAACCCTGGCGAGACCGACGCCAAGCCTGAGAAGGCGCCGAACAACCTTCGAGAGCAAGGGCAGTCCGGCAACATCGAGCAGAACACCCGCAACCAAGGCTACCAGCAGGACCGGTGACCATGGCACGCAAGCATCCCGATGCGGCCGCACGGGTCGAGACCGCAGGACACCAGGCCGACAAACCACGCAAGGGTCTCGGGCGGCGGCGGTGAGCGAGATTCACATCACACGCGCACCCCCTCCTCAAGGGTGGACGGGACTGACCAATAGCGCTGGCCGCCAACCACTGCTCGGCCAGCTGCAAGAGGCGTTGGCGCACGAATCCGCAGAAGGTGGAGGCGACCATGAACGCTGACCACGAGCACACTCGATCGCTTTGGATGAACGTCGCGGCGTTGCCCGACGCCCCGCGGCTGGAGGGCCAGCTGACGGCCGATGTCGCGATCGTGGGGTCGGGGATGGCCGGCCTGTCGGCAGCCCGCGAACTGGCTGCCGTCGGGCGGAAGGTGGTCGTGATCGATCGCGGAACGATCGCCGGAGGAATGACTTCGCGCACCACGGCGCATCTCTCCCCGATCTGCGACGACCGCATAAGCAACCTGATCGACCTGCGCGGCGAAGAATTGGCCCAGCGCTTCCAGCAGAGCCAGGAAGCGGCGATCGACCGGATCCAGTTGACGGTCCAGGACCTCGACATCGACTGTGACTTCCGCCGATTGGATGGCTTCCTCTTCCCCGCGCCGGACATGGCGCGCGAGGACGCCGAGAAGCAGGTCGAAAAGGAGCTCGCCGCCGCCCGTAGCGTCGGCGCGGCCGCCGAACGCGCTACCGGAATGCCGTTCAAGGGACTGGAAGACGCACCGGCGTTGCGTTACGCCGCGCAGGCGACTTTTCATCCCCTCAAATACCTGCGGGCGATCGCCGGCGACGTTGCGGCGAAGGACGGCAGGCTGTTCGCGGACAGCCCGGTGGAGCGAATCGAAGCGTCGAAGCAGGGCGTCGAGGTCCATCTTCAGAACGGCGCCCGTATCGCTGCCGAACACGCCATCGTCGCGACCAACTCACCGGTCCACAAACGCGTGGAGCTGCACAGCAAGATGGCGCCGTACCGCACCTATGCGATGGCCTTCGCCATTCCACGCGACGCGCTGCCCGACGCGCTGTACTGGGACATGGCCGATCCCTATCACTATGTCCGTCTCGATGTCGGGCGAGACGGCATCCAGCACCTGATCGTGGGCGGCGAAGACCACAAGTCGGGAGAGGCCGACGACGGAAACGTGCGGTTCGCCAAACTGGAGGCCTGGATCCGAAGGTTGGTGCCGGGGCTCGGGCGGGAAGTCCATCGCTGGTCGGGGCAAGTCATGAACACGCTCGACCATTGCGGCTATATAGGTCGTGATCCCGACAGCGAACGCTTGTTCGTGGCGACCGGCGATTCCGGGCAAGGCATGACGCACGGCGCGCTGGCCGGACTGCTGCTCAGGGACCTGATCGTGTCCGGCGCCAGCCCATGGGAGGCAGTGTACGATCCAGCACGCAAGACCTTGAGGGCGGCCGGCACATACGTCCGCGAAAACGTCACGGCCGTCAGGAACTTCGCGGAATATCTCCTGCCCGGACAAATCGCCTCCGTGGAAAAGCTGCAGCCAGGCCAGGGCGGCATCCTGCGGGACGGCGTGAAGCGACTGGCAGCGTGTCGAGACCTCGAAGGGACGGTGCACGTCCGCTCCGCCGTCTGCACCCACCTGGGATGCCACGTTGCCTGGAACTCGACCGAACAGTGCTGGGATTGCCCCTGCCACGGCTCACAATTCGCTCCGGACGGAGCGGTGCTCAACGGACCGGCGGTCTCGCCGCTGCACGAGGTAGAGGCGCCGGCGGACAAGGAACGGAAATAGACTTGCCTCATTGCACCCCCGGTAGCGCATCGAGATCACCATGACGCACGGTACGTCGTTCTTGGGGCATTGGCTGTTCGGCTGGTTCGCCTACGTCGACGAGGAGACGGCGCACGGTCTGCCCTGGCGCACGAGGGCATCGAGCTTGGCCTCCTTGCGCTCGTCGCCTTCGCGCGACTGGGGAGAGCCGACCCCCGATGGGGCCCGGGTCATCGCCGAGTTCGACCGGAAATATCCGCGGCGCTGATGTCTACCGAAGTCCTGCTGCAGCACTTCCTGATGTACCTCGTCGTACCGGTGTGGCTCCTGGCGGGTCTCGCCGACTACTTCTGTCACCGCGCGACGCATATCGAGCGGACCAGCGGTGTCGCCGAATCGCTGCTGCACGTGCTGCAATTCGTCGAGGTCGGCGTGCCGCTGCTGGCGGTGCTTTTCCTCGAGGTCAACGCCGCCGTCCTGCTGGCGACGCTGATCGGTCTCGTGCTTCACCAGGCGACTGCGGTGTGGGACGTGCGCTACGCCAATACGACACGCCGGGTCACGCCCGCCGAACAGCACATCCACGGTGTGCTGGAGATGGCCCCGGTGGTCGCCACCGCCGTCGTCGTGATCCTGAACTGGCCGGACTTCCTTGGCCTGTTCGGCGTGGGCGACGCGCGCTTTGCCCTCGAGCCGAAGCACGACCCGCTGCCTGGCCAGTATCTCGCGGCGGTCATGGCGGGCGTACTGTCGTGCGGGATGCTGCCCTACGCAGAGGAGCTGTTGCGGACCCTGCGTGCTCGGGCGAAGACACAATCGCAACTCGACGGCAACGCGCGGCCACGCGCCGGCGTTGGCCGATGACAAACCTGCGGGTGCCATGACGGCGATCGGATTCGACCTGCCCCCGAAGCGAGCCGCGTCAGCAGACGGGGACGCGGCAGCGGTGCTGGGAGCGCTCAACCGGCACCTCGCGCAGCAAGAGGTGACGTCCGACAAGCTCTTCTGCATCACTTTCCACCTCGCCGAGGCAAGGGTGGAGGTCGCCATGCGCGAATCTCCCCACGATCCGGACTACCCCGATCTCGCGGACATCCTTGGAGCGATCGCCAGAACCTGCGCAGAGGAGGACATCGCGGCCTCGCGGCTTGTCCGCATCGCCTTCCTGGAGGAGGTGGTCGTGCTGGCGCTGACCGTCGGGTCGGGCGAGGTGGAATTCTACATGTACGCGATCGTCCTCGGCTGAGAGCGCGCCGTCACAAGATCGCGAAGGACGGACGCTGAATCATCAGCCAGAAGATCGCCAGCACCGCGGCGAAGGCTGGAAAGCCAAAGACGAACCACAGCCGGAATAGCCGATGATACTCGGCTGGCAGGGACGACCCGTTCCGCGACGCCGCCATCGCGAGGTCTCGCATGCGCATCTGCATCCAGACGACCGGTAGCCAGAAGGCGCCGGTCAGCAGGTAGAGGAACACGGAAACCAGGATCCAGCCTTCGGTGAGCGCGTAGCCGACCTGCAGCGCCAGCCACACGCCCGTCACCGGTTGCGCCACCACGGCGGTAGCGGTGAACAGGAAATCGGCGATGACCACGATACGCGCCACGCCGGCGACCACCAGCGACCGGCCGTCGCGATGGGCCAACAGCATGAAGAAGGCGATGCCGGCGCCGGTGCCCAGCAGCACGGCGGCGCCGATGACATGGGCGAACTTGAGGACGAAATAGAGCATCAGCGATCGTCGACGACGCCGAGAGCAGCCAAGTGCAGGGCGAGGATGGGCAGAACCTTGAGCATCGGGCCCATCGGGTCGCTCCATAGGCGCGGCACCAGCGCGGTGCCGATGATGGCGTAGACGATTGTGACGGCGAAGGCGGCAATGACCCCGGCGCGCGCGGTCCGTCGCCAGCCGATCGCCAGCCCGACCGCGATGTCGCACAGCGCCCCCGCGACGACGACGGCGGCGGCAGTCCAGCCGAAGACACCGCCTTCGTGCATCAACGAGATACCCTCCCGCCAGCCTGGGCCGAGCGCGATCACACCGGTCGATAGCCAGAACAGCGCGCAAATGATGAAGATCCAGGGCCGTAGGAGATAAAGCCTAGCGAACCACCGCTCCTGGACCGAGGCCGGCTCGCTCATCAGGACGCGCTCGATATCGCGCGGCGTGATGCCAGTGATCTCTTGCCAGCGCGATGGATCGCCGGGCGCGGCGTGCAGAAGCTCGCGGCCTGCGGTGCTGCGCATGGCGCTGCGCCAGCCGAGCTTCGCCATGAGGTCACCGAAGCCGAACGCGGCCGCCGCCAGCCAGCCCCGCAGGTGCATCTGCCCGGCCGGCCGCCAGCCGAGCCAGCGGCGAAACAAACCGACCAGCTCTTCGAACCGCCAGGAATGCGGACCGACGACGTCGAGAACGACCTTGGCCGGCGCACCGGATCGCAGGAAGAAGAGGATGGTGTCCAGGACATCGTCGAGGTGCACTGCTTGAAGCGGGGCAGCCTCCGGCGGCACCGGCAGAATCGGAAGGGCTGCCAGCCCGCGCAGCAAGGCCGCGCCACCGAAGGCGTTGCGGCCGATCACCACGGACGGCCGCAGGATCACCCAGTCGAGCCCGCTCTCCATCAGGACGCGGTCGCCCGCCCGCTTGCTGCGCGTGAAATCGGTCGCGGCGCGATCGGCGCCAAGCGCGGAAAGATGCACGATGCGCCGGCCCCCGACCTCGGCAAACGCACGATAGAGCGCGGCCGGGCCGGTCTCGTGGACAGCGCGCAACGACTCTCCCGCCCCAGCCTGCAGCGCGCCTGCGCAATAGACGACCGCATCGACGTCCGCGAGCAGATCGCGCCATGCTGCCGGGTCGGTGGCCTGGGCGATGTCGAGGCGGACACGGCGCAGCGGCGTGGCGTTCCTTGGCGCCGAGCGGGACACGCCGATTACGGTTCCCCCCGCAGCATGCACCCGGCACGCCACCGCAGCGCCGATGAAGCCGGTCACGCCCACCACCAGGATGGTCTTGCCTGCCAACGGCGGCCCGGTGCGGCAGGAAGTATCGGTTGCTGCGTCGTTCACGAGCGACCCTTGATTGCGCTTGAAACGAGACCGCCGCGGGGACGTTGCCCGATCGGGCCGCCAACGAAAAGCGGCCCGCCTTGCGGCGAGCCGCTGGTCATTGCTTGGGAAGCGAAACCACCCGATCGGAGCCCGCTCTATCGTCGATGCGCCCAGCCGCGGCGTGCTGCTTCGGCATGGCCTCGCGAGTCGCCGTGCCAGCCGCGGCGATCGTCGTCATCGTCGTCGCGAGGCGAGCGGGCGGCCCTTGAATGACCTTCCGAATCGCCGAACCAGCCGCCGCGGCCATGGTCGCGGCGACCGCGATCGTCATCATCGTCGCGGCTGCGCGAGCGGCTGCGGCCGCCACGGTCGTCGTCCTCCCAGCGTTCGCGCGCCGCCCGCGAATGGCCCTCGTGGGCGCCGAACCAGCCACCGCGACCGCGATCGCGATCATCGTCGTCATCGCGGCGGCCGCGCGGACGGCCACGGCCGCCCCGATCTTCGCTGTCCTCCCAGCGCTCCCGGGCGGCCCGTGAATGACCCTCGGCGTCGCCGAACCAGCCGCCGCGCCCGCGGCTGCGGCCGCCACGATCCATGTCGGAATATCCCTCTTCCGTCAGATGGCCGAGGTCGAGGTTGAAGGAACCGGCCCGGGTCGG
>JAEWIV010000307.1 GCA_023386865.1 Pseudomonadota bacterium | reverse complement strand
CATGACTCATGAGCGGGCCTGGAGGCCCGCGGTCCTATGAGCGCGGCAGCGAGTAGGTCAGCGTGGCGTGCGCCACCGGCTCGTCGCTGCCCTCGCTCCTGATCGTGAAAACGCCGACCGCCAGCGCGCGGCCGAGCTTCATCAGCCGCCCCTCGCCGATCAGGTCGGCGGGCTCCGGCCTGCGCATGAAGTTGATATTGAGGTTGGTGGTCACGGCCTGGGCCACGGGCCCCAGCCGGCCGAGCAGCAGCAGATAGAAGCCGAGGTCGCACAGCCAGACCAGCGTCGGTCCGGAGATCGTGCCGCCGGGCCGCAAATGCTGCTCCTTGCTGGGCAGACGCACACGGATCGTCGTGTCGTCGACATGCTCGATCTTGAGGTCGAAATGCGCCACTTGGGGAAAGTGCTCCTGGAGGAACCCGTGCAGCTCCGCTGGCGTCATCGCCGGCATGACGCCCCTCCTCCGTTGCCGTAGAATGCGACCATGAGCAAAGCCTCCAACGAGCCGGTCCTGCTGCGCCGCGATGAAGGCCGCGTCGCCGTCCTGACGCTGAACCGCCCGCACGCCATGAACGCGCTGTCAGGCGAGCTTATAGACGCGCTGCAGGCGGAATTCGACCGCCTGGCCAAGGACAAGGCGATCCGCTGCGTCGTCATCGAGGCGACCGGCCGCGCCTTCTCGACCGGCCACGACCTCAAGGAAGTGACCTCGACGAAGGACTACGCCTTCCACCACGACCTTCTGACGCGCTGCTCGGCCATGATGATGTCGATCAAGCGCCTGCCGCAGCCGGTGATCGCCAAGGTCCAGGCGCTGGCCACGGCGGCGGGCTGCCAGCTCGTGGCTGCCTGCGACCTCGCCGTCGCCTCGACGGACGCCACCTTCGCCACCTCGGGCATCAACAACGGCCTGTTCTGCGGCACGCCCTCCGTGGCGGTCGGCCGCAATGTCGGCTCCAAGCGTGCCCTCGACATGCTGTTCACCGGCCAGCCGATCGACGCGGCGACGGCGCTGCGCGACGGCCTGGTGAGCCGCATCGCCCCGCCCGACAAGCTCGACGCCGAGACCATGGCCTTCGCCCAGCACATCGCCAGCCAGCCGCCGCAGCAGATCGCCTCGGGCAAGGCGATGTTTCACGCCCACATGGCGATGGACCTCGAGCAGGCGTACGCCTACGCGACCGACTTCATGGCCGGCGCCATCCAGCGCGAGGACGCGCGGGCCGGCATCGATGCGTTTGCCAACAAGAAGCCCAAGCCCGACTGGAAGGGGCGGTAGTCTCGCCGGACCGCGGGCCTGGAGGCCCGTGGTCCAGCAAGAATTACTGCCGCCAGTCGCTGCCCTTGCCCTCGATCTGTCGAAGTGCCGCCTTCCAGTAGGTCATGCCGTATTCCGGATTGGCGCGCTGCTGCTTGGCGCGCTCGCCGTACTGCCGGATGACGTCAGGATCGATCGGCGCGGGCTCCTCGTCGAGGCCGCGGGCGATCACCTCGACCTCGCAGGCGCGCTCCAGCATGTACATGCGGCGCAGCGCCCCGGGGATCGAGGCGCCGACCGTCAGCAGGCCGTGGTTGCGCAGCACCACCGAGTTGCCGTGCTGGCAGGTGACGCCCAGGGCATCGCACTCCTCCTGCGAGGTCGGCATGCCGTACTCGTGATAGACGAGGTCGTCGTAGACCGAGAGCACATCCTGGCTGATCGGCCGCAGGCCCTTCTTCAGGACCGACACGCCGGTGCCGGCGCGGGTGTGGGTGTGCATGACGCAGTTGGCGTCGGGCCGCGCCTTGTAGACGCCGCTATGGATGGTGAAACCCGCGGCATTGAACTTGCCGCCTTCGCCGTAGACGTTGCCGTCGATGTCCATCTTCACCAGGCTCGACGCAGTGATCTCGTCGAACAGGTCGCCGTAATTGTTGATCAGGAAGCACTTGGGCTCGCCCGGGATGCGCACCGACATGTGTGTGTCGATCGTGTCGGTCCAGCCGTACAGCTCGGTGATGCGATAGAGCGCGGCGAGGTCGCAGCGCGCCTGCCATTCGGCGTCGGTCATGTTGGGACGGTCGACTTGCGGCGGCGCGTTCATCGCAGGGCTCCTCACGGGTTTGGAACGTTGTGCCATGTTAGTCCAACTGCGGGGCCGGCGCGAGCGAACGCGAATTCCGGCCCTCGGTTTCAGCCGGCGTTCATCCCCTTCATGTAAGTCGACGGCGTCACGCTCTTCACCGACTGCGCGCGCTTGGCGAGCCAATAGGCCTGTGCCGGCGGCACCGAGCCGAACTGCCGGTCGACACCGAGCTTCTGCGCCGCATCCATCGGCCAGTTGGGATTGTAGAGGAGCTCGCGCGCCAGCGCGATCAGGTCGGCCTTGCCCTCGCGCAAGATCTGCTCGGCCTGGTCGGCATGCACGATCAGCCCGACCGCCATGGTCATGATGTCGGCGTCACGGCGCAGCCGCTCGGCATAGGGCACCTGGTAGCCGTAGGTCACCGGCCCCGCGCTCACCACCGGCGAGCCGCGCATGCCGCCCGAGCTGCAGTCGATGACGTCGACTCCCTTGGGTTTCAGGATCTTCGCCAGAGCCACGCTCTGGTCGGGCCCCCACCCGGCATCGTCCTCGACCGAGAAGCGCACGAAAAGCGGCTTGCCGGCCGGCCAGTAGGTGCGAACGCACTCCACGACCTCGATGCAGAAGCGCATGCGGTTGAGCTCGCTGCCGCCGTAGTCGTCGTTGCGCACGTTCGAGAACGGCGAGAGGAACTGGTGGATCAGGTAGCCGTGCGCGGCATGGATATCGAGCACGTCGAAGCCCGCCTCGTGGGCCCGCCGGGCGGCCTGTCCCCAGCGCTCGATCACCTGCGGAATCTCCTCGCGCGTCAGGGCGCGCGGCGTCGGATCGGTCTCGGGCGCGTTCCTGGCGCTCGACGAGACGAGCTCCCACTCGTCCCAGTCATCGATGCCGTCCGGCGTGAGCGGCGCCCCACCCTCCCACGGCCGGAAGCGCCGAGCCTTGCGGCCGGAATGGCCGAGCTGAATGCCGGGCACCGAATTGTGCTGTCGGATGAACTCCACACAGCGCCTGAGGCCGGGGACGAACTTGTCGTCCCAGATGCCGAGATCGCCCACCGTGCCGCAGCCGCGCCGCTCGACCTTGGTCGATTCCATGATCACCAGCCCGGCCCCTCCTGCGGCGTAGCGCCCGGCGTTCATGAGGTGCCAGTCGGTGGCGAAGCCCTTGACCGCCGAGTACTGGTGCATGGGCGCCACCACGACGCGATTCTTCAGCGTCACGTCGCGGATGGAAATCGGTTCGAACAGCATCGGCTGCGCCATGTATACTTCCCCCATGCCCAGCGTGAATCACGATCGCTACGACGACGCCTACCTGCGCAGGATCCTGCGCGAGTGCAAGACCATCGCAATGGTCGGTGCCTCGGCCAACTGGAATCGACCCAGCTATTTTGCCATGAAGTATCTGCTCGACCGTGGCTATCGGGTCATTCCCGTCAATCCGGCCGCCGCCGGCCAGGAGATCTTGGAACAGAAAGTCTACGCCTCGCTGGGCGAGCTGCCGCAGAAGGCCGACATGGTGGACATCTTCCGCAATTCCGAGGCGGCGGGCCCGATCACCGACGAGGCGATCAGCCATGGCGCCAAGGTCGTCTGGATGCAGCTCGGCGTGCGCAACGACGCTGCCGCCGAGCGCGCCGAAAAGGCCGGCCTGAAAGTCGTCATGAACCGTTGCCCCAAGATCGAGCACTCGCGGCTCAGCGGCACCATCGAATGGCACGGCATCGCGAGTGGCGTCATCTCCAGCCGGAAGCGCGCGCTATGAAGTTCGGCATCTTCGATCACATGGACCGCGCCGGCGGCGATCTCGGCCGCCAGTTCAACGAACGGCTGCAGCTGATCGAGCTCTACGAGCGCGCGGGCTTCCACGCCTATCACCTGGCCGAGCACCATGCGACGCCGCTCGGCATGGCGCCCTCGCCCAGCGTGTTCCTGGCCGCGGTGGCGCAGCGCACCAAGCGCCTGCGCTTCGGGCCGCTGGTCTATACCGTGAACCTCTATCATCCGCTCAGGCTGATCGACGAGATCTGCATGCTCGACCAGATGAGCGGCGGCCGGCTGGAGCTCGGTGTCGGGCGTGGCATCTCGCCCTACGAGGTGGGCTACTACGGCGTCGATCCCGCCACCGGACCCGAGCGTTTCGCCGAGGCACTGCAGGTCATCCTGCAAGGCCTGACCGAGAAGAGGCTGAACCACCAGGGCAAGTTCTTCACTTTCAAGGACGTGCCGATGGAGATGCAGCCGGTGCAGCGGCCGCATCCGCCCCTGTGGTACGGCGCCAACTCCCTGGAGAGCGCCGATCGGCTCGCCAAGCAGGCCTGCAACACGGTGGTCGGCATGCGGGCGGACGGCGTCGGCCAGTTCTCCGCCCGCTATCGCGCCGCCTGGAAGGCGTTCGGTCGCGCCGACAAGGACCTGCCGCTGATCGGGCTCAGCCGGCATGTCGTGGTCGGCGACAGCGACCGCGAAGCGCAGAGTGCCGCCAAGCGGGCCTTCGCCCTGTGGTACGACGCCTTGATCCACCTGTGGCGCGCCCATGGCGTGGGCCTGCCGCGCCAGATGATCCCCGCCGAGTTCGAGCCGGCGCTCGACCAGGGCTACATCGTCGCCGGCTCCGCCTCGACCGTGCGCGACCGGCTGAGGCGCGACAACGAGATCGCCGGCATCAATTACTGCCTGTGCCGGCTGGCCTTCGGCGACCTGTCGTTCGAAGAGTCGGCGCGCTCGATAGAGCTCATGGCGAAAGAGGTGATGCCGGCGCTTTGATGCCGAGTGCGCTCACGGCCCAAAACAAGAAGAGGCCCGCGACCCCACATACGCGCGAGCCCCGGCCCCCGGCCCC
>JAEWIV010000209.1 GCA_023386865.1 Pseudomonadota bacterium | reverse complement strand
GGCCGCGCCGCCGGGGGGGGGCCCCCGCGGCGGGGGGCGCGCGCGTGCCGGCCAGCGCCATCAACGATTCGATGGCATGCGCCACGTCGGGCGAGGCCAGACGATAGAAGCGGTTGCGGCCCTGGGCGCGGGCGGCGAGCAGGTTACCGTCGATCATGCGGGAAAGATGCCCGCTCGCGGTCTGAGCCGTGATGCCGGCGGTGAGAGCGAGCTCGGACGCGGTGTGGGCGCGGCCGTCCATCAGCAGCGACAGCATGGACGCGCGCGCCGGGTCGCCCATCAGGGCAGCCACTTCGGAGAGGGCGTTGATGGTGGTCATGGCGGCAAATCTAGGCCCGCGCGCGCGAGCCCGCCATGGTCAATAGTTCGGTGGCTGCCGAACCGTCCGGGCGCCCTATCGCCACTTCGGGTTGGCGATGGCGATCTTGTCGGCGACGGTCGCTTCGAGATGCGCCATCAGCGCCGTGTCACGCTCGTCGCGCTCGCCGGCGCGCAATTGGCGGGCGAGCTCGCGGTTGAGCTCGTCGAGCGTGCCCTCGCGGCCCAGCAGCTTCGCGAGCCGCTCGTGCTCGCGGGCGTCGGCGGCCGGCCCCAGACGCGCCTCGCGTTCCAGGATGGCGAGCGAGTTCGCGGCCACGCGCGCCTGGAAGGCGAGGCCTGGATCGGTCTTGTCGAGGGCGGGAATGGCCTCGTCGCGCAGCATGTTGGCGATGGCGGCGAGAAGCTCGGACGCGGAGGGGCGGTCCTGCGGCATCACGCCTTCTCCTTCAGGAGCTGCAGCAGGTCGACCTCGGTCTCCACGGCGCGACGGCCGATCGAGGCGAGCTCCATCGACTTCACGGCGCCGGAGAGATGTCGCCAGGCTTGTTGATGGCAGATGATGCCCCAACGCACTGTGCCGAACACTTCCCACCAGTGCGCGCGCACCGGGTCTACCTTGGCGCCGCCCGCCTGTTCGTAGGCCGACCACAGCTCCTCGCGGCTGCCGAAGCCGCCGGCCGGCTTGTCGACCGCGCCGAAGCGCCAGCTCTTCACGCACAGCCAGCCGAGATCCTCCACGGGATCGCCGAGATGCGCGCCTTCCCAGTCGAGGATCGCCGTCACGCCGCTTTCATCGGCGAGATAGTTGCCGGTGCGGTAGTCGCCATGCACCAGCAGCGCGCGTTCGATCGGTGCGGGCTTGCGCCGATCGAGCCAGGACAGAGCCAGCTCGAATACCGGCTGCGGCTGGCTGAGAGCATCGAGAGCGCGGCGCAGCCCGACGATATGGTCGGCCGCCTCGCGATGGGCCAGCCCAGGCAGGGCATCGAGGTCGACGGCATGGATGCGCGCCAGGATCTCGCCGAGCTGCCTTGCGATGCGGCCACGCGCCGGCGCGTAAGGCGCATCGCGCAGCAGCTTGCGGGCGATCGCCGTGCCGCCGACGCGGCGCATGACGAAGGCCTCCCCCAGCCCGTCCTGGGGCGTGAGCTCGAACAGCACCTCGGGTGCGCGCACGCCGGCCTCGAACGCCGCCTTCAGCACCCGGAATTCGGTCGAGCGGTCGAGCGCCGTGGCGGAGCGGTCGCCGGCCTTGCCCGTGGTCGGCGGATCGCGTCGCAGGATCAGGCCGTGGCGTTCGCCGCCGACTACGGCGTCGAAACTCCAGGTCTGGCGCGAGGCGCCGCCCGATTCCCGGCTGAGCCTTTCGATGGTGGCGGGACCGCCGAAATACCGCGCGGCGGCGCGGGCCAGCACGCTCGCCACCTGCTGCGGCTCGGAGCCTGTGTGAACGGTCATTCACCGGACTGTGGCACAGGCCCGGCAGCGTGGTAAGAGGGCGCCCGCCCCAACGAGGAGACGCCCGGACGTGTCGACTGATTTCGCGGCCATGCACGGCCTTTATCTCGAGGACCTCAAGGTCGGCATGTCGGCGATGTTCGGCAAGACCGTGACCGAGGCCGATATCGCCGCCTTCGCCGGCGTCTCGGGCGATACCAACCCGATCCATCTGCACGGCGGCTTCGCCGCGAGCACGCGCTTCGGTCAGCGCATTGCCCACGGCATGCTGAGTGGCAGCTTCATCTCGACGGTGGTCGGCACCAAGCTGCCCGGCCCAGGCTCGATCTACGTTTCGCAGACGCTCAACTTCACCGCCCCGGTCTCGATCGGCGACACGGTCACCGCGGTCTGCACCATCACCGATATCAACCACGAGCGCCGCCGCGTGACGCTGAAGACGCAATGCCTCGCCGGCGACAAGGTGGTGATCGACGGCGAGGCCGTGGTGTCGGTGCCGCGGCGCACGCCGAAGACATGATCCCATCGTTCGACGACTGGCGGGCCACGCCGGCGCAATGGCGGGACGGCGCGGTCGCGCTCGGCAATTTCGACGGGGTGCACCGCGGCCATCAGGCGCTGCTCGACCGCACGGCCGAGCACGCCAAGGTGCTGAACGCGCCCGTCGTGGCGCTGACCTTCGAGCCGCATCCGCGCCGCTTCTTCGTGCCTGACACCGGCCCGTTCCGGCTGACCCTGCAGCCGGCCAAGCGCCGGTTGCTGGAGCAATACGGCGTGCAGGCCGTGCTGGCGCAGCGCTTCGACGAGGCCTTCGCGGCCCTGTCGGCCGACGCCTTCATCGACGACGTCCTGCTCGAGGGATTGGGCGCGCGGCATGTCGTGTGCGGCTACGACTTCACCTTCGGCGCGCGGCGCACCGGCAACGTCGAGATGCTGCGCGAGACGGGCCGGCAGAAGGGCTTCGGGGTCACCGTGCTCGATCCGGTGACGCACGAAGGCGAGATCTATTCATCGACCCGCATCCGCGAGGCGCTGCGTGCCGGCTGGGTCAGCGAGGCGTCCGAGCTGTTGGGCCATTCCTGGGAGATCGAGGGCGAGGTCGAGCTGGGCGACCAGCGCGGCCGCACCATCGGCTTCCCGACTGCCAACGTGGCGCTCGGCGAGCATCTCAGGCCGCGTTTCGGCGTCTATGCCGTGCGCGCCCTGATCGACGGATCGAATGGCTCCGAATGGCGCCCGGCCGTCGCCAACCTCGGCCGCCGTCCGACCTTCGGCAAGCTCAAGGAGAATTTCGAGGTTCACCTCTTCGACTTCTCCGGCGACCTCTACGGCAAGGTGCTGCGGGTGGCGCTGATCGAGTTCATCCGGCCGGAGATGAAGTTCGGCGGTCTCGACCAGCTCAGGGCGCAGATCGCGGCCGATGGCGAGGCGGCGCGGCGGGTGCTCGCGGGCTGAAACACGATCCGCCTGGCCGGGTCGCATCCGACGAGCAGGCGATCGCCGTTGACCGAAGACAGGCGACCGGCTGCTCTTCAGCTGGCGGTGGTCCGTAATACGGACTTTGTTGACTTTGTCCGGGATGGCGGCGGCCCGCCGCTCTAGTCTCGCCGAAGGAGGGTGCTGACCATGGCCTATCAGACAATAGAAGTCCGCAAGCTCACGCCCACGATCGGTGCCGAGATTTTCGGCATCGACCTCGCCAGGCCGCTGGGCAACCAGCAATTCCAGGAAGTGCACGACGCGCTGATGGAAAATCTGGTGATCTTCTTCCGGGACCAGAAGATGTCGATCGACCAGCACAAGGAATTCGGCCGTCGCTTTGGTCCGCTGCACGTGCATCCGAACGCGCCGATCGAGATCAAGGAGCATCCCGAGGTGCTGGTCATCAAGGCCAACGAGAATTCGAAGCACGTGGCCGGCGAGGAATGGCATTCCGACGTGAGCTGCGATCTCGAGCCGCCCATGGGCTCGATCCTTCATCTCACCGAGGTCCCGCCCGACGGCGGAGGCGACACGCTGTTCGCCAACATGTACCGCGCCTACGAGACGCTCTCGGAGCCGATCCGCACCATGCTGTCCAGCCTCACGGCGGTGCACGACAGCTCGAAGGCGCACTACTATCGGGTCAAGTCGACCGATCGCGGCGAGATGAAATTCCCCAACGCCGAGCATCCGGTCGTCCGTACCCATCCCGTGACGGGGCGGCAGGCGCTCTTCGTCAATCGCGGCTTCACCTTGCGCATCGCGCAGCTGCGCCGGAACGAGAGCGATGCATTGCTCGAGATGCTTTATCGCCACATCGAGACGCCGGAGTTCCATTGCCGCTTCAAGTGGCAGCCGAACTCGGTGGCCTTCTGGGACAACCGCGCGGCCCAGCACCACGCCATGTTCGACTATTTTCCGCATCGACGGTACGGGCACCGCGTCACCATTTGCGGCGACAAGCCCTTCCATCGCGCCTGAAAGCGTCGTCGGGCAGGCGGGCGGCTGCACGCCGCCGCATGCCGGCTCGATTGGTCACCTAGGACGCCGTGCAGGCCACCTTGTCGCCGAGATACGTGCAGTCGTTGAGGCGTGCCGGGTCGCCGGGATTGAGCAGCCGCTGCTTCTCGACCAGCGCCTGCTGCTGGCGTTTCCAGTCGTCGATGGCGACCATCGCCGCCTGCCTTTGCCGGGCATCCTGGGCGAGATCTTCGAGGCCCGGGTTGTTCTGCTGGCTGATGGCGGCGGCGAGGCGGGCCCTGGTGTCGACGCGAAGGGCGTGGACTTCCTTATTGTACTCGCCCCAGGTGATCTTGCGCTCGACCAGCTTCAGATAGCTGGCATCCGCTTTGGCGAAGCTTTCGACCAGGATGGCGACGACCGCCGGTCCGATCGCGCTCGACCTGACCAGGCCCTCCTGCCGGCACGGCACGACATACTTCTGGTGGAACGACAGGATGAGCTTCGCTTCTTGCGGCGTGGCCAGCGTCGGATCGGCCTGGCGCGCCAGGCTCGGCAGCGATCCGGCCTCGGACGGAGGCAGCTTGGACATCAGCGCCTGGTTCTCCGCGCTGGCGAGCATCCGCTCCTGGCAGCGTTCCGCCGGGTCGGCCGCTGGCGATGGCCCGGCTGGCGCGTCGAACCGTGCCGCGTTGATGGCCGCCGGCGCGCAACTGCAGAGCGCCAGCAATGCGACGGTGGCGACAAAGGCTTTCATGGCATCTCACCCGCTCGTAGACAGTCCCGTCCTCAAGACGAGCGTGGGAAGCCGGACGTTACATTCTGGCGCTGAAGGCCGCGGGCGCGGGATGGAAGTCGCATGACAGCACTGCCAGCAGACGCAAGCTGACCACCATATATTGTGTAGGTGGCCGGGAGGTTGCACTATAAGGGGTAGAAATAGTGCCCCTTACGGTGCGAAAGAATTCGCCGCAGCGGGACGGTCCGATCGACCCATATGAAACTGTGGTTCTTGAATCTTGTAAGAACCTGAGTTATGTTTCCGTTCCGGTTCGCATGCCTCGCCGGCGGATTGACCCTCTCCGGCGCGGTCCCTAGATTGAGCCTCCTATGTTCATCGGGGCCCTTCAGGAGCGAATTATCCGCCCGGTCCGCTAGTGGCGGCCGGGTCGTTTTGCCTGTACGCGGCCATCATCCGGGTGGCTATCCTCTCGCTCCTCCTGCACCGAGTTTCTCGTGACAACCGACTATAAATCCAGCGTCTTCCTGCCCAAGACCGACTTCCCCATGCGCGCCGGTCTCCCGAAAAAGGAGCCGGAGCTGCTGAAGCGCTGGGCCGACATGAAGCTGTTCCATCGGCTGCGCGCCGAGAGCAAGGGACGGCCGAAGTTCGTGCTGCACGACGGCCCGCCCTACGCCAACGGCAACCTCCATATCGGCCACGCACTGAACAAGATCCTGAAGGACCTCGTCACCCGCACCCAGCAGATGCTGGGCAAGGACAGCCACTACGTGCCGGGCTGGGACTGCCATGGCCTGCCCATCGAGTGGAAGATCGAGGAGGAGTACCGCGCCAAGAAACAGGACAAGGATGCGGTGCCCGTCGGCGAGTTCCGCCGCCAATGCCGCGCCTTCGCCGATCACTGGATCGGCGTGCAGCGCGAGGAGGTCAAGCGGCTGGGCGTCGAGGGCGACTGGGAGAATTACTATTCGACCATGGCCTACGATTCCGAGGCGGTGATCGCGGGGGAGCTCGGCAAGTTCCTGATGAACGGCGGCCTCTACAAAGGGTCCAAGGCCGTGCTGTGGAGCGTCGTCGAGAAGACGGCGCTCGCCGAAGCCGAGATCGAGTATCACGACCATACGTCGGACACGGTCCACGTGCGGTTTCCGGTGCTGAAGTCCCGGGGCGGCAAGCTCGACGGCGCCGCGGTCGTGATCTGGACGACGACGCCATGGACCATCCCGGGCAATCGCGCGCTCGCCTTCGGACCCGACATCGCCTACGCGCTGGTCGAGGTCGCCGAGGTGGGCGACGGCAGCCGCGCCACGGTCGGCGAGAAGATGGTGCTGGCCAAGGACCTGGTGGCCACGGTCGGCGAGGCGGCGAAGTTTACGCCCAGGCTGCTGGCCGATCTCGCGGCCGAGGAGCTCGAGGGCCTGGTCGCGGCGCACCCGTTGCGCGGGCAGGGCTACGAGTTCGACGTGCGCCTGCTGCCCGGGTCGTTCGTCACGGCCGATGCCGGCACCGGCTTCGTGCACATCGCGCCCGGCCATGGCGCCGACGACTACGAGCTGGGCGTCGCCAACGGCGTCGAAGTGCCGGACACGGTCGCCGAGGACGGCAGCTACTATCCGCACGTCCCGCTGTTCGCCGGCCTTCAGGTCTACACGTCGGTGGGCAAGAAGGGCCCGGCCAACAAGGCCGTGACCGAGGCGCTCGACAAGGCGGGCAAGCTCTTGGCGTCGGGCCGCATCACCCACTCCTACCCGCACTCCTGGCGGTCGAAGGCGCCGGTGATCTTCCGCAACGCGCCGCAGTGGTTCATCGCCATGGACAAGCCGATCGCCGAGATCGGCGGCACCCTGCGCGAGAAGGCGCTGGCGGCGATCGACGCCACGCGCTTCGTGCCGCGCGCCGGCTACAACCGCCTGCGCAGCATGATCGAGCAGCGGCCCGACTGGTGCGTGTCGCGCCAGCGCGCCTGGGGCGTGCCGATCACGGTGTTCGTCGACAAGGCGACCGGCGAGCCGCTGCGCGACCCCGAGGTGATGGGCCGCGTCGTCGAGGCCTTCCGCGCCGAGGGCGCCGACGCCTGGTTCGAGAGCCCGCCCGAGCGCTTCCTCGGCAACAAGTACAAGGCCGAGGAATTCGAGCAGGTGAAGGACATCCTCGACGTCTGGTTCGACTCGGGCTCGACGCACGCCTTCACGCTCGAGGGCAATCCCGAGCTGAAATGGCCGGCAGACCTCTATCTCGAAGGCTCCGACCAGCATCGCGGCTGGTTCCATTCCTCGCTGCTGGAGAGCTGCGGCACCAGAGGCCGGGCGCCCTACGACGGCGTGCTGACACACGGCTTCACGCTCGACGAGCAGGGCCGCAAGATGTCGAAGTCGCTGGGCAACATCACCGCGCCCCAGGAAGTGTGCGACCAGTACGGCGCCGACATTCTCCGTTTGTGGGTGGTCGGCACCGACTACACCGAGGACCAGCGCATCGGTCCCGAGATCCTGAAGCACCAGGCCGAGGCCTATCGCCGGCTGCGCAACACCTTGCGCTACCTGCTGGGCAGCCTCGCAGGCTACTCGGCGGCCGAGAAGGTGGCTTATGCCGACATGCCCGAGCTCGAGCGCTGGGTACTGCACCGCCTGGCCGAGCTCGACGCCATGTTCCGGCCGGCGGTCGAGGACTTCGACTTCCATAAGATCGCGACCGAGCTGCACAATTTCTGCGCCGTCGATCTCTCGGCCTTCTACTTCGACATCCGCAAGGACGCGATCTACTGCGACGCGGCCGATGCGTTGCGCCGCCGCGCCGCGCGCACCGTGATGGCCGAGCTGTTCTCCTTCCTCACCGCTTGGCTCGCCCCGATCACCTGCTTCACCGCCGAAGAGGCGTGGCTTGCACGGCCCAAGGACGTGCCGGACGGGGCGGCGGAGAGCGTGCATCTCAGGCTCTATCCCGAGGTCCCGGCGGCGTGGCTCGATGCCGGCCTGGGCGAGAAGTGGAAGACGGTGCGGGCGCTGCGCCGCGTCGTCACCGGCGCGCTCGAGCTCGAACGCGCCGAGAAGCGCATCGGGTCGAGCCTCCAGGCCGCGCCGCACGTCCATGTCGCCAAGGAGTACCTTGCCGCCATGAAGGATCTCGACCTGGCCGAGATCTGCATCACCTCGGGCGGCGAGCTGATCGAAGGCGAGCCGGCGGCTAGCGACTTCAGGCTGCCCGAGGTGCCGGGCGTCGGCGTGGCGCCGCTGCTCGCCGAGGGCAGCAAATGCGCACGGTGCTGGCAGGTGCTGCCCGAGGTCGGCAAGTCGGCCGAGCATCCGCTGCTCTGCCGGCGCTGCGAGGGCGCGGTGGCGGCATGAGTCTCGTTGGAGCGCGGAGCAGGCGATGATGCGACCCGTCGACCGCCAAGCGATGGCGCTGGTCGTGCTGACCCTGCTCGCCGACCAGCTCTCCAAGCAGCTGCTGCTGAGCTACCTCCTCAAGGCCGGCGGCATCGTGCCGGTGATCGACGGGTTCTTCCGGCTGGTGATCGTCTGGAATCGCGGCGTCAGCTTCGGCCTGTTGGGCGGCGAGGGCGCGCTGCCGCCCTGGGTGCTGTCGGCCGTGGCGATCGCCGTCTGCATCGGCCTTTTCCTGTGGCTGCGACGAACCGACCGGCCGCTGACGGGATGGGGCATCGGCCTTGTCATGGGGGGCGCCATCGGCAATGTTATCGACCGCGCCCGGTGGGGAGCGGTGTTCGATTTCGCCGATTTCCATATTGGCCACTGGCATTGGCCGGCGTTCAACATCGCCGATTCGGCGATCGTTGTCGGCGTCGCGCTGATGCTCATCGATTCCCTTATCGGCGAAAGACAGCGTGCGCCCTGAAGCAGCCATGATCGGCGGACAAGAACAGAAGACCAAGGACGAACGATGCAACGGATGATTCCGGCCCGAACCGCGGTGAGCCTGCTGGCTCTCGGCGCCCTTTCCCTGGGCGGCTGCAGTGCATTCGAGAATTTCGGCGGCGCCAAGAAGGTGTCGCCCGACGAGTTCAAGATCGTCTCGCATTCGCCGCTCACCATGCCGCCCAACGCCGAGTTGCGGCCGCCGCGGCCCGGCGAGCCCAGGCCGCAGGAAGTGACGCCGGCCGACCAGGCCAAGGAGGCGCTGTCGCCCGCGCTGGCGGCGCGTCCGCAGCGCAACCAGGTGATGACCGGCGCCGCCCAGGGCCCCGGCCGCACCAGCGCCGAGAGCTCGCTGGTGCAGAAGGCGGGCGGCGGCAACGTCGACCCCAACATCCGCAGCCGGGTCAACCAGGACACCAAGACGATCAACGACAACGACAAGTCGTTCATCGACAGCCTGATCTTCTGGCAGGACACCCCGCCCAGCGGCGTCGTCGTCGACCCGTCCAAGGAGCAGCAGCGCATCCGCGATGCCCAGGCCGCGGGCCAGCCCGCCTCGGGCCAGACGCCGACCATCAAGCGTCGTCAGCGCGGCCTGCTCGAAGGCATCTTCTGAGTCCGGCAGCGGTCTTCGGCCGCCGCGCCCTGCTCGGCGGCCTGATTGCGGCCGGCGCTCTCGCCTCGCCTTCGATCGCGCGCGCCAAGCTGTTCTCGGTCGAGCGGCGCAAGTCCGACTTCTTCACGTTGCCCAACGGGATGCAGGCCGTCGTCCTGCCGTCGAGCCGCGCGCCGATCGTCAACCAGCTCGTGGTCTACAAGGTCGGCAGCGCCGACGAGGTCTACGGCAAGACCGGCATCGCCCATTTCCTCGAGCACATGATGTTCAAGGGCACCGGCACGGTCGGGCCGACCGAGTTCAGCCGCATCGTCTCCAGGAACGGCGGGCGCGACAACGCCTACACCAGCTTCGACACGACCGGATATTACCAGACGGTCGCGCCCGACCGGCTGGAGATGGTCATGCGCATGGAGGCCGATCGCATGGCCAACCTGCGCATCACCGAGAAGGAGCTGATCCCCGAGCGCCAGGTCGTGCTCGAGGAGCGCCGCATGCGCATCGAGAACTCGCCGGCGGCCCTGTTGGGCGAGGCGGTGCAGGAGCAGCTCTACGGCCGCCACAAGCCCTACGGCATGCCGATCTCGGGCTATGTCGACGACGTGAAGCGGCTCACCGTCAACGATCTCGCGGCGTTCTATGCCAAGTGGTACATGCCCAACAACGCGATCCTGATCGTCGCCGGCGACACCACCGCCGATCAGGTACGCAAGCTCGCCGAGAAGCACTACGGGCCGATCCCCGCGCGCAGGGTCGATGCCCGGCGCCGGCCGGGCGAGGGCGCGTCCGATCTGCCACAGCGGGTCACGCGCGCCGATGCCCGGGTCGCCGAGCCGCGCTGGTCGCGCTACTACCTCGCACCCTCGTATCACAAGGGCGAAAGCCAGTACGCCTATGCCCTGCAGGTTCTGGCGCGCCTGCTGGGCGGCGGCGAGACCAGCCGGCTGTGGAAGGCGCTGGTGGCCGACCGCAAGCTCGCTCTGGCGGCGTGGGCCTCCTACAGCCCGTCGAGCCTCGGCCTCACCTCCTTCGATCTCGCCGTTCATCCCGCATCGGGCACGCCCATCGTCGAGATCGAGAGCGCGGTGGGCGGCCTGCTGGGCAAGCTGCTCGACGACGGCGTGAGCGCCGAGGAGGTCGAGCGGGCGCAGAATCAGCTCCTGGCCGCCGCGATCTACTCGCAGGATTCGCTGCAAAGCGGCCCGCGCATATACGGTAGCGCGCTGGGCGTCGGCGGCACGGTGGCCGACATCGATGCCTGGCCGCAGCGCATCGCCGCCGTCACGCCGGCCGCCGTGGTCGCCGCCGCCCGCCATGTCTGGCGCGCCGACGGCCTCGTGACCTCGGTGCTGGCTCCGCAGGAAGGCATGCGGTGAAGCTGCCGTTGCGTCTCCTGGTGGCGTTGATCGCCGTGGTCGCGTTGCTGCCGGCTGCGGCCGGTGCGGTCGACATCAAGACCGTGAGCACGCCGGCCGGCATCAAGGCCTGGCTGGTGCAGGACAAGAGCGCGCCCGCCGTGTCGCTTGCCTTCTCTTTCGCCGGCGGCACGGCGTCGGATCCCGCGGGCCAGTTGGGCGTTACCTCCCTCATGGCCACGCTGCTCACCGACGGCGCCGGAACCCTGACCTCGCAGGCCTTCCGGCAGCGGCAGGAGGATGCCGCGGCATCGGTGGGCTTCAGCGCGTCGCTCGATCGGCTGGGGGGCAGCCTGCGTGTGCTGTCGGCCAACCGCGAAGAGGGTTTCGAGCTTCTGCGCCTCGCCCTCACCCAGCCGCGCTTCGATGCCGACATGATCGAGCAGCGGCGCGCCCAGACCATCGCCTCGATCAACCAGGCCAACCAGCGTCCGGGATCGGTCGCCGCGCGCAAGCTGATGGAGACCGAGTTCGCCGGCCATCCTTATGCCAACGATCCCGACGGTACGCCCGACGACCTGAGGAAGCTCTCGCAGCAGAATCTGAAGCAGCGCGCCCAGGCCCTGGTGATCCGCAGCGACCTGATCGTCGCCGCGGTGGGCGACATCGACGAGGCCGAGCTCGCCCGCCTGCTCGACCACGCCTTCGGCAGCCTGCCGGCCGGCACGCCACCGCCGCTGCCGCCCGAATGGAAGCCGCCCACCAAGGCGCGTACCGTCGTGGTCGAACGGCCGGTGCCGCAGAGCACGGCCCTGCTGGCGCTGCCCGGCGTCGCCCGCGACGACCCCGACTGGTATGCCGCGCTGGTCCTGAACCATGTGCTGGGCGGCGGCGGCCAGCAGTCGCGCCTGTTCAGCGAGGTGCGCGAGAAGCGCGGGCTCGCCTACGGCGCCTCGTCGAGCCTGCGCACCTACAAGCGCGCGGCGCTGCTCGTGGTGTCGACGGCATCGGCCAACGAGCGCATTGCCGAGGCGCTGCGCATCGTCAAGGCGGAGCTGGCGCGGCTTCGGGTGGACGGACCGACCGAGCAGGAGCTCGCCGATGCCAAGACCTATCTCGCCGGCGCCCTTGCGCTGTCGCTCGATTCGTCCGGCGCCATCGCCGGCCTCCTGCACTCCATGCAGGTCGACAACCTCGCCCCCGACCATCTCACCAAGCGCGCCGCCCTGATCGCGGCGGTCAAGATCGACGATGTCCGGCGCCTCGCGCGCCGGGTCCTGCGCGACGAGGCCCTGACAACGGTCGTCGTCGGCAAGCCGGTGGGTGTAACCGCCGATCCCTAGAGGTCCCGCATGCTGTATTCGCAGTCGATCGACGATGCTCTGGAAGACGCTGTCGGCAAGGCCGGCCTGTCGCGCGCCGCGCTCGCGCGCGAGCTCGAACGCGCCGGCGCCGCGCTCGACAAGATCCGGCAGTGGAAGAAGGACGGCACCCTGCCGCTGCTCGGCCTGCCGGCGCGGCGCGACGATCTCGCGGCGCTGCGACCGCATGCCGAGCGCTTCGCGACGTTCGACCATGTCGTGATCATGGGCATGGGCGGCTCGAGCATGAGCGGCAAGGCCCTGGTGGCGCTGGCCGACAAGGGCTTCGGTCCCGCCAAGGGCAGGCCGAAGCTCTGGTTCATGGACAATGTCGACCCGGCGACCTACGCCGAGCTGCTGTCGCGCCTGCCGCTCGAGCGCACCGGCTTCATCGCCATCTCAAAGTCCGGCGGTACGCCCGAGACCCTGGTCCAGCTCTTCGCCGTGCTGGAAGCTCTCGAGGCCAGGCTCGGCAAGACCAAGGTCGGCGGACATGTCATCGCCATCACCGAGGCGACGGACAATCCGTTGCACCGGCTGGCGACGCGGCTCGGCGCCACCATCCTGGAGCACGATCCCAAGGTCGGTGGCCGCTATTCGTCGCTGTCGCTGGTCGGCATGCTGCCGGCGATGATCGCCGGCCTCGATTGCGCGGCGGTGCGCGAAGGGGCGGCCAGCGTGCTCGATCCGACGCTGGCGGCCAACGATGCCGCCGGGCTGGCGCCGGCGATCGGCGCGGCCTTGTCGGTCGGGCTCGCCAACGAGCGCGGCCTGAACGTCACCGTGATGATGCCCTATGTCGATCGTCTCGACGGCTTCGCCTTCTGGTATCGCCAGCTGTGGGCCGAGAGTCTCGGCAAGAACGGCAAGGGCACCACGCCCGTGCGCGCCATGGGCACGATCGACCAGCACAGCCAGACCCAGCTCTATCTCGGCGGACCGGTCGACAAGATGTTCACCCTCCTCATCCAGGACACGGCAGGGCAGGGCGGCCTGGTGTCGCCGCAGGCGACGGCGGGCGACAAGTCGCTCGCCTATCTCGAGGGCCATCGCATGGGCGACCTGCTGCTGGCCGAGGCCGACGCCACGGTCGCCACCCTGGTCAGGAACGGCCGCCCGACCCGGGTCATGCGCCTGCCCACAGTCGATGAAAGGGTGATGGGGGCGCTCATGATGCATTTCATGCTGGAGACCATGTTCGCCGCCGAATTGTGGGGCGTCGACGCCTTCGACCAGCCGGCGGTCGAGGAAAGCAAGGTGCTGACCCGCCAGTATCTTTCCCAGAGGCGGCGGGGGTAAAATGGGCGCGCCATGAGCGCGCTGCGTCGCCTTCCGTCGACCCTCGTCAACCGCATCGCCGCGGGCGAGGTGGTCGAGCGTCCGGCGAGCGCCGTCAAGGAGCTGGTCGAGAACGCGATCGACGCCGGCGCGCATCGCATCGCCGTCGTCCTCAAGGAGGGCGGCCGCAGCTTCATCTCGGTGGTCGACGACGGCGTCGGCATGACGCGCGAGGAGATGACGCTCGCCGTCGAGCGCCACTGCACGTCGAAGCTGCCCGACGACGACCTGGGCGACATCCGCACCTTGGGCTTCCGCGGCGAGGCGCTGCCGTCGATCGCCTCGGTGAGCCGCTTCGCCATCACCTCGCGGCCGAGCGGCGCCGACGCCGCCTGGAGCCTCGAGATCGAGGGCGGCGCCAGGGGCGAGCCGCGGCCGGCGGCGCATCCCGCCGGCACGCGCGTCGAGGTCCGCGATCTCTTCTTCGCGACGCCGGCGCGGCTCAAGTTCCTGAAGGAGCCGCGCACCGAATCAGGCCACGTCGCCGATGCCCTGCGCCGGCTCGCCATGGCCCATCCCGCCATCGCCTTCCGCCTGGAAAGCGAGGAGCGCACCCTGGTCGACCTGCCGGCCGCCAATCCCGCGCTGCTCGACAAGCCCGATGCCGCGCGGCTGGAGCGGCTGGCCGCCATCATGGGCCGCGAGTTCGCCGACAACACCGTCGCGATCGACGCCAACCGCGAGGGCTTCCGGCTGACCGGCTTCGCCGGCCTGCCGACGCTCAACCGGCCGACCGGCCAGCACCAGTATCTCTTCGTCAACGGCCGGCCGGTGCGCGACAAGCTGCTGGCCGGCGCGGTGCGCGGCGCCTACCAGGATTTCCTGGCGCGCGATCGCCATCCCATGGTGGCGCTGTTCCTCGACGCGCCGACGGCGATGGTCGACGTCAACGTCCATCCTGCCAAGACCGAGGTGCGCTTCCGCGACGCCGGCATCGTGCGCGGCCTGATCGTGGGCGCCCTGCGCACCGCGCTGGCGGCCGCCGGCCATCGCGCCAGCACGACCGTGGCGGACGCCGCCCTCGGCGCCTTCCGCCCGCACACCGGATATTCCGCGCCGCTGCCGCTTGGAAGAGCGGGGGGCAACGGCCACGCATCGTCCGTGCCGCGCGGCTTCGCCGAAGCGGCCCGGCAGTTCATGGCGCCGTTCGACGCGCCGTCGGCGCGCGTCGAGCCGTCGGTCGAGGCGGCCAACGGCGAGGGCCTTCACTATCCGCTGGGCGTGGCGCGCGCCCAGCTGCACGAGACCTACATCGTGGCCCAGACCGACCAGGGCGTGGTGATCGTCGACCAGCACGCCGCGCACGAGCGGCTGATGCACGAGCGCCTGAAGGACCAGCTGCAGGCCGACGGCGTCAAGCGCCAGGCGCTGCTGCTGCCCGAGGTCGTCGAGCTGGGCGAGGACGGCGCCCGCCGGCTGGCGCAGCGCGCGCCCGAGCTCGCCGAGTTGGGTCTGGTGCTGGAGCCGTTCGGGCTGGGCGCCGTCGTCGTGCGCGAGACCCCGGCGGTGCTGGGCGAGGTCGATGTCCAGGGTCTGGTGCGCGATCTCGGCGACGAGCTCGGCGAGATGGGCGATCATCTGTCGCTCAAGGAGAGGATCGAGGACGTCTGCGGCACGCTCGCCTGCCACACCTCGGTGCGCGCCGGCCGCCGCCTCACGGTCGAGGAGATGAACGCGCTGCTGCGGCAAATGGAGGCGACGCCGCATTCCGGCCAGTGCAACCATGGCCGGCCGACCTATGTCGAACTAAAACTGGCCGATATCGAGCGACTGTTCGGAAGGCGATGACGCGCGTCCTGCTTGTGATGTTCTTCCTGTCGACGGCGGCGGGCGCGCTCGCTCAGACGCCGCCCACCGGCCTCGACGGCCAGTGGCGCGGCCGGAGCGACGGCGGCTCGTGCAACGCGCCGCTCGACTACCTCATCACCATCGAGAACGGCTTCGTCGACGGCTCGGCCTACGACACCACGGCGCATGGTCCCGTGCCCAACACGAGGAAGGCGCCGCCGCCGGCGCCGACCCCCGGCCTGTGGCAGATCCACGGCGTCGTCAGGAGCCCGGCATCCTTTCCGCTGATCGGCGTCGCCTCGGTCAAGGCCGCCGACCGCCGCGAAGGCAAGTTCACGGCGCGCAGCGAGGGCGGCGCGCTGGTGATCACCGAGAACAGCGGCTGTCGCCGGACCGCGCGGCTGTCGCGTTAGCTGCAGACGATCTTTTCCTCGATGCCCGCCAGCAGGCGGAAGAAGGCGTCCTGCGGCTTCTCCAGCACGAACATCGCCTTGGCATCGAGGCCGAGATTGAGCCCGCGCAGCACGGCGCCGCTCACGCCATGGCCGACGATCACCGTGCGCATATTGGCGGCGATGACCTCGTCCAGCACCGCCGCCGAGCGCCGGCGCAAGGCGAAGTGGGTCTCGCCGCCCGGCGGGCAGTAGCCGTGCGGATCGGCCCGCCAGTCGGCGAGCGCCGTCGGATGGGTGAGCTCGATCTCCTTCCAGCTGAAGCCTTCCCATGCGCCGTAGCCCAGCTCGGCCAGCCGCGGATCGTCGCGCCACTGGCCGGCTTCGAGGCCGAGCTCGCGGCCGATGATCTCCGACGTCTCGCGCACGCGGCCGAGCGGGCTGCGCAGGAAGATCGTCGGCCCCGGCGTGCGCGCGAGCTCGGCCCTGAGCGTGCGCCCCATCGCCTGCGCCTGGGCGCGGCCGCGTTCGGTGAGGGCCGAATCCTTGGTGCCCTGCATGCGCCGCTCGGTGTTCCACGCGGTCTCGCCGTGGCGCAGCACGTAGAGCGGAGCCTTCAAGGTCACGGCTTGCCTCGCAGGATCACGATCTTGGCCGCGCCATAGCGGCGTTCGTCGATCGCCTCGAAACCCGGCGGCGCGGCGACGTCCTCGTTGTGCGCCAGTTCGACGGTGACGATGGCGTCGGGCGCCACCCAGCCGGCGGCGGCGAGCGCTTGCAGCGCCGGCTGGGCCGCGCCCGAGCGATAGGGCGGATCGAGGAAGACGAGGTCGCAGGCATCGCGGCCCGGCGGCGGTCGCGTTGCGTCGGCGCGCACCACCTTGGCGGCCGCGGTCTCGCCGAGCTTGACGATGTTCTCGCCGATCAGCCGGATCGCGGTCGCATCGTTGTCGAAGAAGGTGGCATGCGCTGCGCCGCGCGACAGCGCCTCCAGCCCCAGCGCGCCCGAGCCCGCGAAGGCGTCGAGCACGCGCGCGTCGATCAGCGGCGAGGTGCCGTCGGCGCGCCAGTTGGCGTGCGCCAGGATGTTGAACAGGGCCTCGCGGGCGCGACTGGCCGTCGGCCGGGTGCTCTGGCCCCCGGGGGCGGCGATGGTGCGGCCGCGATGCTTGCCGCCGACGATCTTCAGCATCAGTGGCGCGGGCGTTGCGAGCGGGGCTTGGCCCAGCCGGCCTTGCGCGGCGGCGGCTTGACGCCCAGCAGGTTGCTGAGCGCCTGCTGCGGCACCTCCTCGACCTCGCCGCGTCCGAGCTCGCCCAGATAGAACGGGCCGAAGGCGACGCGGATCAGGCGCATCACCGGCAGGTCGAGATGGGCCAGCACCCGGCGCACTTCGCGGTTCTTGCCCTCGGTCAGCGCGATCTCCAGCCAGGCATTGGTGCGCTGCTGGCGCTCGAGTCTGGCCTGGATGGCGCCGTAGCGCACGCCGTCGATGGTGATGCCGTCGGCCAGCGCCGCCAGCCGCGCCTCGTCGACCATGCCGTGCACCCGCGCGCGGTAGCGGCGCGTCCAGCCGTTGGCCGGCAGCTCCAGCTTGCGCGCCAGGCCGCCGTCGTTGGTGAGCAGCAGCAGGCCCTCCGACATGAAATCGAGGCGACCGACCGTGACGACGCGCGGCATGCCCTTGGGCAGCGCATCGAAGATGGTCGGCCGTCCCTGCGGGTCGCGCGCCGTCACCAGCTCGCCGGTCGGCTTGTGATAGCGCCACAGCCGCGCACGGTCGGCATCGGGCAGAGGCTTGCCGTCGACCTCGATGCGGCTTGCATCGGTGACGGTGAAGGCCGGCGTCTCGAGCACCTTGCCGTCGACCTTGACGCGGCCGGCCGCGATCCAGCGCTCGGCATCGCGACGCGAGCACAGGCCGGCCCGCGCCAATCTCTTCGCGATACGCTCCGGCTCGCTCACGTCGTCGCTGCCGCTCCCAGGAAGGCGCGGAACAGCCTGGCGTCGCCCTCGGAGATCAGGAATTCGGGATGCCACTGCACGCCGATGCAGAAGCGATAGCCCGGCGCCTCGATGCCCTCGATGACGCCGTCGGGCGCGGTGGCGTTCACCACGATGCCGGCCGGCGCATCGGCCGCCGCCTGGTGATGGGCGCTGTTCACCTGCAGCTCGTCGGCGCCGACGATGCCGTGCAGCTGCGTGCCCCTGGCCACCTGCACGGTGTGGCCGGGCTCGTTGCGCGGGTTGGGCTGCTCGTGCGCCAGCGCCTCGGCGATGGCGTCGGGAATGTGCTGGATCAGCTTGCCGCCCAGCACGACATGCAGGAGCTGCTGGCCGCCGCAGATGCCGAGCACCGGCTTGTTGCGGTCGAGCGCGCCGCGGGTGACCGCGAACTCGAAAGCGGTGCGGCGGTCCTTGGTGACGACGGTGGCATGCGCCGGCCCGCCGCCATAGTACGACGGATCGACGTCGAAGGCGCCGCCGGTCACGACCAGGGCATCGATGCGCTCGAGATAGTCGCCGACGCGGTCGGGCTCGTGCGGCAGCGCGACCGCCAAGCCGCCCGCGGCGTCGATGGCGTCGAGATAGTTCTGGCGGAGCGCGTACCAGGGAAACTTGGAGTAACCGCCGGGCTTTTCCGCATCCAGGGTCACGCCGATCAGGGGACGGGGCATGCGCTCAGTTTAACATGTCGTCCTGAGCGAACCTACGACTTCGCCGTGATGTTGCGCGGCACGTCCTTGAACGGCTTGGTCGTATCGACGCTGGGCTCCTTGGGCATCTTCAGCACGCGCTCGGAGATGATGTTGCGCTGGATCTCGTCGGTGCCGCCGGCGATCGAGGTGGCGGGGACGGAGACCAGGATCTCGGCGATGACGCCGCCCATCGGGCTGTCCTTGCCGGTCAGCAGCGCATCGGCACCCGAGAGAAAGGTATGCACCCGGGCCGCCTGGCGTGCGACGTGGCTCGACACCAGCTTGCCGAGCGAGCCTTCCGGCCCCTGCGGCTTGCCCTGTGCCTGCGCCGCCCGGGCGCGGCGGGCGGTCCATTCGGCGGCCTTGGACATGATCAGGAGCTTGGCGATCTCCTGGCGAACGACGGGATCCTTGATCTTGCCCGTCGCCGTCGCGCGCTCCATCACCAGGTCGACGCGGCCGGCGCGCTGCGGATACCACTTGTAGGGCTCCATGGTGGAAGCGATCTCGGCCTTCTCCTCCTCGTAGATGCGTCCCTTGCGGTTGGAGGCCTGCGCCCAGCTGCGAAGCCCGTCGGCGCCGCGCCGTTCGTGCATCAGGGTGGTGGTGGCCACGGTCCAACCGTCGCCGACGTCGCACACCATCATCTCGGGCTCGACCATGGCGTCGGTGAAGAACACCTGGTTGAACGAAGCGTGGCCGTTCATCTGCTTCAAGGGGTGGACC
>JAEWIV010000156.1 GCA_023386865.1 Pseudomonadota bacterium | reverse complement strand
CCGCATGCGACGTACATCCCTCGCGCTGCTGTCGGCAGCGTTGCTTCTTTCGATCCCCGCGACCGGCGACGCCCAGCAAGGCGGTTCCGGGGGAAGCCAGGCCAGGCCGCCCCAGCAGCGTCAGGCGCAGCCGCCGCGCGGACCGCAGCTTTCCACCATCACGTTGAGCGGCCGTTATCTCGCCGCGCGCGTTGCCGAGCAGGACCACGACTACGATACCGCCGTCGAGCAGATCGATCTGGCGCTCAGCCAGGCGCCGAACGATCCGGAACTGGTCTACGCCGCCTTCCGCATGCGTTTGTATGCCGGCCGCATCGATCAGGCCGCCCAGCTCGCGCCGGCCATCCTGGCGGCGCGTCCCGGCGACGGTCTCGGCAATCTCGTGCTGGTCATCCAGGCGATCAAGAAGGGCGACTACCGGGCCGCCGAGCAGCGGCTCGGCCGCATCGGCGGCGACACGCCGCTCGGCCCGCTGCGCGAGTACGTGATGGCCTGGTTGAAGGCCGGCGAGAAGGACTATGCCGCCGCGCGCGCCAGCCTCGCCAAGCTGAAGCCGAAGACCGGCGAGCGCGCCGAGGCGCCGGCATTGGTGATCGAGGCGCAAATCGACGAGATCGCCGGCGACAAGGCGGCCGCCGAGGAGAAATACCGGCGCGCCATGGCGCTCGACAAGAACGGCCTGCGCACCACGGTGTCCGTCGCCGAAGGCCTGATGCGGCTCGGCAAGACGGCCGAGGCGCGCGAGCTGCTGAAGACCTACGGCGACAAGTACAGCGACGCCGTCGTGATGGACGGTCTGATCGGCCCCAATGCACCGACGCCGCCGCAGCCGACGCCGGCGTCGGGCATCTCCGAGATACTGTTCGATATCGGCGGCATCATGTCGTCCGATCCGCGCAATGCGCGGGCCGATCTGGCGCTGATTTTCTACCAGTTCGCCGCCAGCCTGAAGCCGGAGCACGACTTCGCGTGGTTGATGATCGCCGGCCTCTACGAGCAGTTCCAGATGGTGCCGAAGGCCATCGAGGCGCTGACCCGCATCGGTCAGAACTCGCCGCTCTATTGGCAGGCGAGGCTGCGCGCCGCCGCTCTCGATGCCCAGCAGGACAAGTTCGACCAGGCAGTGAACCGCCTGAAGGCGCTGATCGCCGAAAAGCCCAATCGGATCGACGCCGCCCTGACCCTGGCTGATCTGCTGCGCAGCAAGGAGAAATACGGCGACGCCGTGCAGGCTTACGACACGGCGATCATGCGCATCCGCAACCTCGAGGAGCGCCACTGGTCGGTGTTCTTCGGCCGCGGCATCGTGCTGGAGCGGACCAAGAATTGGCCCAAGGCCGAGGCCGACATGAAGAAGGCGCTCGAGCTGTCGCCCGAGCAGCCGCATGTCCTCAACTATCTGGGTTACAGCTGGATCGATCAGGGCCTGCATCTCGAGGAAGGCATGAAGATGCTGCAGCGGGCCACCGAGCTGCGGCCCGATGACGGCGCCATCACCGATTCGGTGGGCTGGGCGTTCTATCGGCTCGGCCAGTACGACAAGGCGGTGGAATGGCTGGAGCGCGCCGCCGAGCAGAAGGGCGACGACGCCACCATCATCGAGCATCTCGGCGATGCCTATTGGCATGTCGGGCGCAAGCGCGAGGCGCGCTTCCAGTGGGAGCGGGCGCTCAACCAGAAGCCGGACAAGGACCGCCTGCCGGTGATCAAGGACAAGCTCGAGAACGGGCTGAGTGCCGCCAACGACAAGCCGACCGTGTACGAGAAGCCCGCCGAGGCGAAGCAGGGCGGCTGACCCGGCCTACGGGACGGATCCGTGCGGGCGGCGCATGCCAAGGTGAACCTCTGGCTGAACCTCGTCGGCCGCCGCGACGACGGCTATCATCTGCTGGAGTCGCTGGTGGCCTTCGTCGACCTTGCCGATCGGGTCGAAGCGCGGCCGGCCGACCGCCTGTCGCTCGAGCGCGATGGGGCGCTGTCGGGCGCGCTGGCGGGAGCGGCCGACAATCTGGTGCTGAAGGCGGCGCGCCTGCTGGCCGACGCGGCGGGGGTGGCGCCGCGCGCCGCGATCCGGCTTTCCAAGCACATACCTGTTGCCGCCGGGTTGGGCGGCGGCTCCGCCGATGCCGCCGCGGCGCTGCGCGAACTGGCCGAGCTGTGGCGGGTGGCGCTGCCGGAAGAGGAGCTGTTCGATCTTGCGGGGCGGCTGGGGGCCGATGTGCCGATGTGCTTGGCCGGCCGCGCCGCCTTCGTCTCCGGCATCGGCGAGCGACTGACATGGGCGCCGCCGCTTCCCGACTGCGCCGTTCTGCTGGTCAATCCAGGCACCGCGCTGCCGACTCGCGACGTCTTCGCGGCACGCAGCGGTGGATTCGCGCCGGCGCGGCCGGCGCCGCGACAGTGGAACGACCTCGCCGATCTCGCCGGCATTCTCGCCGAACGTGGCAATGGGCTGACCGTGGCGGCGATCCATCTGGCGCCTGCGGTCGGGCAGGTCCTCGAGGCGCTCGGTCGGACTGGGGCGCGTCATGTCGCCATGAGCGGCAGCGGCGCCACCTGCTTTGCCCTGTACGATTCGCACGACCTGGCGCGACGGGCGGCGTCGGCGCTGCCGCCGGCGTGGTGGCGTCACGCCGGCCGGTTCGTCTGATCAGTTCGACTTGGCCACCGGCGCCGTCAGGCCGCGCATTTCCCGCAGCGAGTCGAACAGCGACTTGCTGGGCTCGCCGGTCTGCGCGACGCCGAGCGAACGTTCATAGTCGCGTATGGCCGCACGCGTCGCCGGCCCGAGGATGCCGTCCGGCACCTCGCGCGAAAAATTGAGATCGCGCAGCAAGGACTGGATCACCTTCACCTGGTCGGCGGCCGCGCTCGGCCAGGCGTCGGGCGTCGGGTCCGGAGCCGCGGTGGCCTTGTCCGCGGGCTCGCTCTTCGCCGCGTCGGTCCTGGCTGCGTCCTGCAACGCCACGAACACTTCGACGGACGGCTCGCCGGTCTCGCGCATCGCCACGCTACGCTGGAAGGCGCGGATGGCATTGCGGGTCATCGGGCCGAGCTGGCCGTCGGGCTTGTCGCGCAGCAGCCTGAGATCGACCAAGCCCTGCTGGATGACGCGGATCTGGTCGCTGGCGGCTTTCGGCCAGCCCGGAGGATCGGCAAGCGCCGCAGCGGACGGCAGAGGAGGAAAGGCAGGTCGCGGCAGCCCTGCCGTCTCGGGCGGCGGCGGCGCTGCAGGCTTGGGCGGCTGCAGGCCTTCGACGATCTGCTTGAACTCGGCCTGGCCGAACTGCTGGGCACGCTCCAGTTCGCCCGGCATCAGGATGCGCTGCAGCACTTGAACGCGTTGGCTCGCCATCTTGGCGAGCGCGCTGTCGGCGCCGCGGTTGGTCTGGCGCTCGAACTCCGCCGCGATGGCGAACCAGGCGAGCGCGATCGCCGGGTCCTTGAGGCCTTCATCGCCGCGTTCATAGATGTCGCCCAGGCTGAACATCGAGGCGGCCATCCCCTGGCGGGCGGCCGACCGCAGGAGTTCCACCGCCTCCTTGCCGTTGCGCGGCGCACCCTTCCCGTCGCGCAGCAGCAGGGCCAGATTGTGCTTGGCCATCGGCACGTCGGCTTCGGCCGCCTTGCGGTACCATTCGATGGCCTTGGTCGAATCGCGCTCCACGACGAAGCCCCGCTCGTACATCACGCCGACGTTGAACGCGGCCTGCCCCGAGCCGCGGTGGGCGGCGCGCAGCAGCCAGCCGGCCGCCGCCTGCTGATCCTTCGCGACGCCGCTGCCTTGCACCAGGCGGCGCGCCAGCTCCTCCATGGCGGTCACATCGTCGGCGTTCGCCCGTTCGCGCACCTCGTCGATGGAGAGCGCCGGCCAGTCGACCGGTGCGGCCTGCTTCTCCTTGGCGGGGGGCGCCACGGACTGCGTCTGCGTCGTCGTCGCCGGCGTCGATGGCTCCTTCCCCTCGCCGAAGTCGGCCGTCGTGACCTCGGGTGGCGAGTCTGCGTCAGGCACGGCGACCGTCGTCGCAGGCGATTGCGCCTTCGCGACCTCGAGCAGCGGCAGCGACGACGAAGCGACGCCCGGCGGCAGCATCAGCCACGCAGTCGTCCCCAGTGCCGCCACCACCACAAGGGCGGCGCCGAAGATCAGGCCGGGTCGGGTCATGGAGAAGGCCGGTCGAGGGTCCCGCTCATGCACCGACAATAGCCGACATGGGGCTCGTCCGAGAAGACGTCGCACGATGTCGCACGACGAGCAGGAAAGTCAGCAATATTACAGCACCGGCCTGGTGCAATGTCGCGACGGCGATATCCACACCGGTCAGGATCGTGGCAATTCCGAGGCTCAGTTGGATCAAGGCCATCGCCGCCGCCAACACCGCTTCCCCGCGCCGCGCGCGCCAAGCCATGACCAGCACCCCGAGCACGAGCAGCTTGGCGAGCCAGCGATGAACGAACTGTATGGTCGTCGGATTCTCGAAGAGGTTGATCCACGACGGCGATAGCTCGAACAAGCCGGGCGGAATCCAATGGCCCGACATTGTCGGGAAGGTGTTGTGGGCGGCGCCCGCGCGCAGGCCCGCCATCAGCGCGCCCCAGACGAGCACGACGAACAGCAGGCCGATCAGGAACGTCGCGTCGCGTCGCGTGCCTGGGTCGTCGTGGCGTGCGCCCCGCGGGCCAAGCTCCAGGATCAGCCAGACGGTATAGGCGTAGATCACCACCGCGAGCAGCAGATGGCCGGCCAGCCGGTAGTGGCTGACGGCGGGGCGGTCGACCAGGCCGGAAGCCACCATCGCCCAGCCCAGCGCACCCTGCAGTCCGCCCAGCAGCAGCAGCGCGGCGAGGCGGGCCTTCAGCGCCGGCGAAAGCCTGCCGCGCACCCAGAACCACGCCAGCGGCAAGGCGAAGACGACGCCGATCAGCCTGCCCCACAGGCGATGGATGTACTCCAGCCAGAAGATTTCCTTGAACTCGACGATCGTGAAACCACGGTTGATCAATCTTCCCTGCGGCGAGGAAAGATATTTCTGCAGCTCGGCCTGCCAGGCCGCGTCCGACAGCGGCGGCAGCCAGCCCGTCACCGGCCGCCATTCGACCATCGAAAGCCCCGACTCGGTGAGCCGGGTGAGCGCACCGATGACGATCATGAAAAAAATCATCGCGGCCACGACGATCAGCCAGTTGCGCACGGATGAGGGGACGGGTTGCATGGCCGGCGGACCATGCGTGAAGAGGTCCGTCCCGTCATCAGGCATTAGTGTCGCGAATTTCTCTGATGTCTTGCGCTCGGCCCCTGCGTTGTCTAATCGGTTCGTACACGAACGAAATACCCCTCGGCCCATCCGGATATTCCTGACATGGCGTCGCCTTCGCTGAGCCACGGGCTCGGCTTCACCGACCTTTACGACCGAGAGGGCCTGGCCCAACTCGACGCCGCTTTCGTCGGCTGGCTCAAGGAGAGTCACGTCGAGGCGCACGCCCGACTGATGGCGGCGCGCGCCGCTCCTGACGAGCTGGCGGCGAAGGATGAATCCAATCTGCTGATCGAGCTGGCGCGGCCGCTCGAGGATTTCGTCGGGAGCCTGTTCGGGATCGCCGAGCCAGCCGCCGCGCTGCGCGCCCGTCACAACAAGCTCGCGCCGATCTTCGACTGCAAGCGCCTGTTCGTGCAGCGATACGTGACCCGCACCGTCAAGCCGGATGCGGCGCTGGCGTTGGACGGCGACAAGGCGACGGCCGACATCGCCTTGGCGGCGCGCTTGGAAGACGGGCTGGAGGAGTGGGAACTGGCCTTTGCGCTCGCCGTTCGCGACGCGGCGGGAGCGGAGTTCAAGATCGCGACGCCGACGCCGCGCATCGAGGCGTTGACCCGCTACGCCGCATGGGCGCTGCATTCACCGGAGGGCAGGAAACGCCACCGCGACGGGCCTCTGTTCAAGGTGCCGCACAAGCTCGATTTCGAGCACCTGGTGCCGATCGAAACCGAGGTCGTGGACGGCGTCACGCGCATGCGCCTGCCGCGGCCGATGCTGCGCCATCGCGAGGGCTTTGCGCTCACCGACGAAGGCTTCGACCTCGTCCGTGCGCTCGATCATTCCAACTACTGCATCTGGTGCCACAACCAGGGCAAGGACAGCTGCTCGCGCGGCCTGAAGGACCGCAAGACGAACGCCTTCCAGAAGTCGCCGTTCGGCGTGACCCTCGCCGGCTGCCCGCTCGAGGAAAAGATCTCGGAGATGAATCTCCTGAAGAGCGAGGGCTTCTCGATCGGCGCGCTGGCCATGGCCGCTGTCGACAATCCGCTGCTGGCGGCGACCGGGCATCGCATCTGCAACGACTGCATGAAGGCCTGCATCTACCAGAAGCAGGAGCCGGTCGACATCCCGCAGATCGAGACCCGCACCTTGAAGGACGTGCTCGGCCTTCCCTGGGGGTTCGAGATCTACTCGCTGTTGACGCGCTGGAATCCGCTCAATCTCCGCCGGCCGCTGCCGAGGCCCGCGACCGGCCGCACCGTGCTGGTGGTGGGGCTGGGGCCCGCCGGCTTCAATCTCGCCCACCACCTGATCAATGACGGGCATGCCGTGGTCGGCATCGACGGCTTGAAGATCGAGCCGCTGCCGGTCGAGCAATCGGGCGTGTCGGCGGATGGCGCGCGCCATCCCTTCGCGGCGGTGCACGACGTCGCCTCGCTGCGCGAGGATCTCGGCGAGCGCGCCATGGCGGGCTTCGGCGGCGTCGCCGAGTACGGCATCACCGTGCGCTGGGACAAGAACTACCTGAAGATGGTCCGCCTGCTGCTGGAGCGGCGCAGCCAGTTCTCCATGTTCGGCGGCGTGCGCTTCGGCGGCACGGTCACGGTCGAGGACGCCTTCGCGATGGGCTTCGACCACGTGGCGCTGTGCGCCGGCGCCGGCAAGCCCACCGTGCTCGACCTGCCGAACGGCCTGGCGCGCGGCGTGCGCGCGGCGTCGGATTTCCTGATGGCGCTGCAGCTCACCGGCGCCGCCAAGAAGGATTCCATCGCCAACCTTCAGATCCGCCTGCCGGTGGTGGTGATCGGCGGCGGCCTGACCGCGATCGACACGGCGACCGAATCGCTCGCCTACTATCCGCTCCAGGTCGAGAAGTTCCTGGCACGGCACGAGATCCTGGTGCAGGAGCGTGGGCAGGCGGCGGTGTTCGCCGCCATGAATGCCGAGGAGCGCGAGATCGCCGGCGAATTCATCGCCCACGCCGATGCCATTCGCGCCGAACGCGCCAAGGCGGAGCGCGACGGCCGCACGCCGGACATCGCCGGCCTGGTGAACGGCTGGGGCGGCGTCACCATCGCCTATCGCCGCCGGCTCATAGACTCGCCGTCCTACACGCTGAACCACGAGGAAGTGCTGAAGGCGCTGGAGGAGGACATCCGCTTCGCCGAGGGCCTGTCGCCGGTCGCGGTCGAGGTCGATGCCAACGGGCACGCCAAGGCGCTCAAGGTCGCGGGCGAGCAGGGCGGCCAGAAAATCGAGGCGACCTTGCCGGCCCGCACCATCCTGGTGGCGGCCGGCACCCAGCCCAACACCGTGCTGGCGCGCGAGGACGCGGCGCACGCCTTCATCGACGGCAAGTACTTCCGGGCGCTGGACGAGGAGGGCAATCCCGCCACGCCCGAGCGCGTGGCCAAGCCCGCCGACGTGCGCGTGCTGATGTATCGCGCCGCCGACGGCCGCTTCATGTCGTTCTTCGGCGACCTCCATCCGTCCTTCGCGGGCAACGTCGTGAAGGCGATGGGCGGGGCCAAGCAGGGCTATCCGGTGCTGACGCGCACCATGGAGAAGCTGCCGGCGGCCAGGCGCTCGCCGGCCGACATCCTGGCCGAGGCCAACGCCAAATGGCGCGCCAAGGTCGTGCGCGGCGACCGCCTGACGCCCACCATCGTCGAGGTCGTGGGCGAGGCGCCGGCCGCCGCGCGCAACTTCGAGCCCGGCCAGTTCTATCG
>JAEWIV010000114.1 GCA_023386865.1 Pseudomonadota bacterium | reverse complement strand
GGATTGCGATCATGCGGAACCGCGAGCGGTACCGCATGACCGCAATCGCGCGCAAACGGGGTGCGCGTTTCCACAGGGCATATTCCGTCCGGCAACCCGGACGGAATGTGCTTTAGTACTTGCCTGCATGCAGCTTCTCGAACTGCCGCAAGATCTCGTTGCCGCGACGCACGGCGTCGTCGAGCGCCTCCTGCGGCGTCTTCTTGTTGGCCCACACCGCCTCGAGTTCCTGGCGCAGCGCAAAGGTCGATTGCGTGTAGTTGCCGAAATGGAAGCCCTGTGAGTTCGGCGTCGGCGTGCCGCGATTGAGCTGCAGGATGGCGATCTCACGCGTCGGATTGGCCGTGTAGTAGCCCTCCTTCTTGGCGGCTTCGTAGGCCTTGTTGGTGATCGGCACGTAGCCCGTCACCTTGCTCCACCAGAGCTGCAGGTCGGGGCTGGCAACGAAGGCCAAAAAGTCGGCCACGCCGTCATATTCCTCGGCCTTCTGGCCCTTCATCACCCACAATGTGGCGCCGCCGATGCTGCTGTTGCGGGGCTGCGTGCCCTCCTCCCACGGCAGGTAGGTGGCGCTCCACTTGATGGTGGCATTGCGCTCGACGCTGCTGTGCGCCGCCGTCGAGGCGAAGAAGGTCGAGCACTTGCCCGAGGTGTAGAGCTGCTCGGGCGACAGACCCTGGCCCGCGATCTGCATGACGCCGTCGTCGATCCACTTCTTCAGGCGCTTGGTCTGCTCGACCACCTTGGTCTTGTTGTAGACGAACACCGTGTCGAGGCCGTCGTAGCCGTTGGCCTTGGTACCGAACGGCTGGTCGTTCACCGTGCTGTAATTCTCGATCAGGCTCCAGAAGAAGTCGCCGGCGAGCGAGGAGCCGCATTCGGCGATGCCCTTGCTCTTGATGGCATAGAGCTGCTTGTCGAGCTCTTGCCAGGTCGGCCCGGGCTCCTTGAAGCCCGCCTTCTCGAAGTGCTCCTTGTTGTACCACAGGATGGGCGCCGAGGAGTTGAAAGGCATGCTCATCAGCTTGCCCTTGTACTGGTAATAGCTCGCCACCGGCTTGATGAAGTCGCCCCAGTCGATCTGCTTCTTCTTCTCGGTCAGGAGGTCCTGCACCGGCACGATGGCGTCGGAAAGCAGCATCGTCATGAAGCCGCGCTCGTAGATCTGCACGACGTGCGGCGCCTTCTTGGCACGGTAGGCGGCGATGGTGCCGTTGATGACCTCGTCGTAGTTGCCCTTGTTGGTGGCGACCACCGTGTACCTGGTCTGCGAGTCGTTGTAGCGCTTGACGACCTCGTCGACGCGCTCGCCCAGCACACCGCCCATGGCATGCCAGAACTGGATCTCGGTGCGCTGTTGCGCGGATGACGGCGCGGCGAGGCCCGCTGTCACGGCGGCCGCCAGCAACCCGCCGACCAATGCCCGTTTCGTCCTGTCCATGCTGCCTCCCTTTCCTTGCCTTCAGGTCCCTAGGCGACGGCCCGGGATCCTCTCCAAAATCCATTGGCGCCGAAAAGTTCGCCCACCATCGCGTCCAGCCAGCCAAGCTCGTGCAGCACGTCGAGAGCGGTGAACCGGCGACGAATCAGGCGGGCGCGCTTGTAGTCCTGGGCATGCTTGGCGGCGGAAATGCCGATGGCCGCCGGACTCGACGCCGCACCCGCGGCCTCGAGCCAGCGCCGCACGGTCGCCGCGGCAGGCAGGTTCTGCTTGAGCCGCTCGGCGATGCGCGGCCAGGTCGCCTGCAGGCAGCGCAGGCGCGTCTCGACCGTCTGCGGTCCGGCGGCCTTGGCCATCGCCTCGACCTCGGCGTTGGCCGCCATGAAGGACAGGGGAAACGACGCCGTGATCTCGGCGCGCAGCGCGGCCGCCGACGGCGTGCGGGCCGCGAGCTCAGCCGGTGCGATGTCCGAGAGATCCTGGCGCAGCAGCCATTCGTAGGCCGCCAGCATCGACAGGCAGCCGACACCGACGCAGGCGCCATGCGATACCGGCAGGCCGCCGACGGTGACCTCTTCCATTTCCCACAGATGGGCGAACTGGTGGTCGCTGCCGCTGGCCGGCCGTGAGTTGCCATGCGCCTGCATGGCGAGGCCCGCCATGATCAGCCCGCGCATCAGGCCATCGAGCGCGCCGCGCTCACCGCGCCGCACGCCGGCCGGCTCGGCGAGCCAGGCGGCGAGATTGTTCTGCACCATCGCGAAGGGGCTGGGATTGAGCGCTTCAACGCCGAGTGCGTCGGCCACGATCCAGTCGGCGCCGGCGACCAGCTTGCCGACAAGGTCGCCGTAGCCCCAACCGGCCATAGCCGCCGGCGCCGTGGCGATAACGTCGAGGTCGGCAACGATGGCGACCGGGGCCGGACAGGCGAAGGTGCGCTTGAAGCCGCCGTCACGCAGGGCCGCACCGGACGCGGCATAACCGTCCATCGACGCCGCGGTCGGCACGCAGACGTAAGGAGTGCCGGCGAGCTCGGCGGCGTACTTGACCAGGTCGTTGATGACCCCGGCGCCGACGGCGATGGGCAGCGCGGCGCTTGATCCGATCGTCGCCGCCAGCGCCCGCGCCGTCTCCGCACTCGGCTTCACCCGCGGCTTGCCGGTCAGCATGACGGGGTCACCGGTCGCCAGCCGCTCCGCTGCCAGCAGCGAGGCCACCCGCTCGCCGGCGACCTTCCAGGTATGATCGTCGGCGACCACGACATAGCGCTCGGCCGGCGCCGTCTGCTGCAGGACGGTCGGCACCACGCCAAGGTTTCCAGCGGCGATCCGTACGTCGCGCGTGGTCGCCGCGGCGCGAACTGCCGCCGAAAGATGCCCGTCCATGGGGCCATCAATATCAACTGCAGAAACATTTGTATATGATACGATACAAATGTTTATGGGTTATGACAGGCGGCGGTCAGAAGCAGGAATTCGCAGGAGCGGGCAGCGAATGTCGGAGGATGACGAGCAGCTTCGGGTGCGTGTGGCCTGGCTATATTTCATGGAGGGGCTCACCCAGGCCGACATCGCAGGCAAGCTCGGCATCACTCGCCTGCGCGCCAACCGCCTGCTGGGCGAGGCCCGGGAAAGCGGCTTGGTCAACATCCAGGTCAATGCCCGCCTGGCCGACTGCGTCGAGCTGGAGCGGCAACTGGTCCAGGAGACCGGTCTGAAGGATGCCGTGGTCGTCCCCACGCCGTCAGACCAGGACCAGATCGCCCCCGTGCTCGGCCGCGCCACCGCCGAGTATCTGGCGCGCCACCTCGGCGAGACACGCGTGCGCGGGCTCGGCATCGGCTGGGGCGCCACGCTGCGCGAGACCATCCGACACCTGCGCGCCGACAATTTCCCCGAGCTCAGCATCAACTCGATGATGGGCGGCCTGACCCACGGGCTGGAGATCAACACCTTCGAGATCGCCAGCGAATTCGCCCGCCGCATCAACGGCCAATGCAACTACCTGGCGGCACCGATCTATGCCGGCAGTCCGCGCTCGCGCGACACGATCCTGGACCAGGACGTGTTCCAGGAGACCTTCCAGCGGCTCGCCACCAACGATGTCGCGTTGTTGAGCGTCGGCGACCTCAGCCGCCGCTCGCTGCTGATCCGCAACGGCCTGCCGCGCGATGTGACCGTCGAATCGCTGCGCGCCGCCGGCGCGGTCGGCGACATCATGGGCACCTTCCTCGATTCGTGGGGCAAGCCCGTGAAGCATGCGATCAACCGACGCGTGATCGCAGCCCCTGTCGAGATGCTGCGTGACATCGCCACATCCATCGTGGCGTCTGGTGGCTTGAACAAGACGGCGATCCTGGCCGGCGTCCTGCGCGCCAGGTTGTGCTCGGTGCTGGTGGTCGACGAAGCCGCCGCCCGCGCCGTGCTCGGCATCCTGCGCGGAACCGGCTGAGGCTCGATGTATCTCGGCATCGACATCGGCACGTCGAGCGTCAAGGCCGTCGTCATGGATGACGACGACCGGCCGGCAGCGACGGCCGGCGCGCCGCTTGGTCTCTCCCACCCCCGGCCGTTATGGTCCGAACAAGCGCCACAGGATTGGTGGCAGGCCGTCCTCGACAGTCTCGACGCCCTGGCGGTCCAGGCGCCGGCGGCAATGGCAGCCGTGCGATGCATCGGTCTGTCGGGCCAGATGCTGGGCGTCACCCTGCTCGATGCCGGCGATATGCCGATCCGCCCGGCCCTGTTATGGAACGACGGCCGTGCCGCCGCAGAATGCGCCGAGCTCCATCGCTGCCTGCAGGACTTCAGCGACATCGTCGGCTGCCGCGCCATGCCCGGGTTCTCGGCACCCAAGCTGCGGTGGCTGACGCGGCATGAACCCGACGCCATGGCGCGCACCCGGCGTATCCTGCTGACCAAGGACTACATCCGCCTGGCGCTGACCGGCGAGGCCGCCAGCGACCGCGCCGACGCCTCGGCGACGCTGCTGATGGATACCGCTCGCGGCGACTGGCATGACGGCATCCTCGCGGCCTGCGGCGTCGATCGCGGGCGCCTGCCACGACTGGTCGAAAGTGCGGCGATTTCGGGCGTGCTGCGCGGCGAGCTTGCGACGCGCTGGCACTTGCCGGCCGGCACGCCGGTTGCCGGTGGCGGCGGCGACAACATGTGCGCGGGTGTCGGCGTGGGCGCACTGCAGGCCGGCGCTGGCTATATCAGCCTGGGAACGTCGGGCGTGTACTTCGTCGCCAACGATCGGTTCGTGCCGGCGCACGGCGGCGGCATGCACACGCACCGCCACGCAGTGCCGGGACTCTTCGCCCAGCACGCCGTCGTCTTGAGCGCCGGCGCTGCCCTCGCCTGGATCGCGGGCGTGATCGGCAGGCGGGACATTGGCGAGCTGATGGCAGAGGTGGAATCACAACGACTGTCACCGGATGCCACACCCGTCTTCACGCCATACCTTGCCGGCGAGCGCACGCCGCACGACAATCCGCTGCTGACCGCCGCTTTCTCGGGGCTGACCCACATGACGGGGCCACATCATCTCGTGCAAGCCGTCCTCGAAGGCGTGGCGCTCGCGCTGGCCGATGGTCACGACGCGCTCGCCGCCGATGGCGCAAGGATCGAGCGTATCGCGCTCACCGGCGGCGGCGCGCGCAGCCCGCTCTGGTCACGGCTGGTCGCTGCTGCAATCGGCCAGCCGCTGCACCTTGCCGCCGATCATCGCTCGGGTCCCGCCATCGGCGCTGCCCGGCTGGCGCGTGCGGCAGTCGGCGGCCCGCTGATCGCCAGGACAGGCAATGCGTCACCGATCGTCGACGTCGACCCGCGCCTGAGGGAACAACTCTCGCACAAACGAGCTCTGTTCCATGGGCAACTGTCGTGAGGCTTCCACGTCGCCGCTTCCTCGCCGGCTCCCTGGCTGCCAGCGCGATCGCCAGCCCCGGCGCAATCGTCCGTGGTCAACCGCTCGCTTTCGCTTCCGATCCCTTCACGCTCGGCGTCGCCTCGGGCAGCCCACGCGAGGACAGCGTCGTGCTGTGGACCCGCCTCGCACCACGGCCGCTCGAAGGCGGCGGCATGCCCGACAGCCCGCTCGCTGTCGATTGGCAGATCGCCGAAGACGACAAGTTCGCCCGCGTGGTCGCACAGGGCGCCGCACAGGCCATGCCTGAGCTGGCGCATTCGGTGCACGTCGAGGCCAAAGGCCTGCGGCCCGGCCGGCACCATTGGTACCGCTTCCGCACCGGCAACGCGCTGAGCCCGGTCGGCCGCACGCGGACGGCACCGGCCGCCGACAGCACGCCCTCACGGTTCCGCTTCGCCTTCGCCTCCTGCCAGCAGTACGAGCAGGGCTACTTCAGCGCCTATCGCGACATGGCCGAGCGCGACCTCGATCTCGTCGTGCATCTCGGCGATTACATCTACGAGAAGTCGTGGGGTTCGCGGCTGGTGCGCGAGCATGGGGTGGGCATCCCGACGACCTTGTCCGAGTTCCGTGACCGCTACGCGCTCTACAAGCTCGACCCCGACCTGCAGGCCGCCCATGGCGCCTTCCCATGGCTTTCGACCTGGGACGATCACGAGGTCGCCGACGACTATGCCAATGAGCGTTCATACACGACGCGCGATCCCGCCCAGTTCATGAAGATCCGCGCAGCCGCCTATCAGGCCTACTACGAGCACTTGCCCCTGCCGCCCTCCGCCCGGCCGCGCGGCCCGTTCGCCACGATCTACGAACGCTATCGCTTCGGCGACATGCTCGACGTCATGGTGCTCGACGACCGGCAATACCGATCTGCCTCGGCGTGCGTCGGCAGCGGGCGGCCGACCACCGTCGCGGACTGTCCGGAGCGGATGCTGGAGGCGCGCAGCATGCTGGGCGCCCGACAGGAGCAGTGGCTGGACCGGCAGCTCGCGGATGCGAAAGCGCGCTGGACGATCGTGGCGCAACAGACGCTGATGGCGGAACTGGCGCGTCCCGCCGAGACCGGGAATCGATTCTGGATGGATGGCTGGGACGGCTATCCCGCTGCCCGTCGCCGCCTGCTCGATTCGATCGCGGCCCACCAGCCACGCAATCCGGTCGTCATCGGCGGCGACCGGCACGCCTTTTTCGTCGCCGACCTCAAGCGTGACTTCAGCCAGGCGCGAGAGCCGGTCCTCGCCAGCGAATTCGTCGGCACCTCCATCACTTCCCAGGGTCCGAGCGCCGCCAGCATGCAGCAGGCGCTCGCGGCCAATCCGCAGCTCAGGTACGGCCGCGGCGACAGGCGCGGCTATGCGACGGCGGAGCTTACGATGGCGCGCGCCACGATCGGCTTCGAGGCAGTCGATGACGAAAAGCAGAAGGATAGCCAGGTACGTCGCCTGGCGACCTTCGTGGTCGAAGACGGTGTGACAGGGGCCAAGCCCGCGTGACAAGCTGGGCCATGGCCAAGACGCCTTCCGACGACGACATCGTCCATCTCGCCCGCCAGGCCGGCCTCGATCTTCCGGCGGAGTTCATACCCGAGCTGATCGATGCCTACGGTCATGTCCGCCCCATGGTCGAGCGTCTGGCGACGCCGCGCCCGCGCCGCGACGAACCGGCCCACGTCTTCGTGGCGTCGGCCTTCCGGTCGGGAAAGGACAAGCGGTGAATGAACTGGCTTTCCTGACCATCGCCGAGGGGTCGCGTCTCATCGCCAGGCGCGAGCTATCGCCCGTCGAGCTCGCCGAGGCCTGCCTCAGCCGCATCGAGGCGCTCGACGGCCAGCTCGACAGCTTCGTGACGGTCACCGCCGAACGCGCGCGAGCGGACGCCAAGGAGGCGGAAGCGGCGATCATGGCGTCGGGACCGCGCACTCGCCTGCACGGCATCCCCTACTGCCTGAAGGACATCTTCGACACCGCTGGCATCCGTACGACGGCGATGTCCAAGCTGCTGGCGGACAATGTCCCGACCCGCGATTCCCGCTGCCAGGAGAAGCTCGCGGCAGCGGGCGGCGTGCTCATGGGCAAGAACGCGACGTGGGAGTTCGCGCATGGCGGACCGTCATGGGGCGTGCTCTTCCCGCCAGCACGCAATCCGTGGGATCGCACCTGCTCGCCCGCCGGCTCGTCGTCCGGATCGGCCGCCGCCGTCGCCGCGGGATTCGCGCCGGCGACGCTCGGCAGCGACACCGGCGGCTC
>JAEWIV010000094.1 GCA_023386865.1 Pseudomonadota bacterium | reverse complement strand
GCTGAAGGCCGACCGCGGCCACATCGTCAACACGTCGAGCGTCAACGGCTTCTGGGCGTCGATCGGCCCGATGGTGCCGCACACCGCCTACAGCGCCGCCAAGTTCGCCGTGAAGGGGTTCAGCGAGGCTCTGCAGACCGACCTCGGCATGAACGCGCCGCACATCAAGTGCTCGGTGGTGATGCCGGGCCATATCGGCACGTCGATCGTCACCAACTCGCGCAAGATCCAGGCCGGCCACGACTCGCCCGACTTCACGCCCAAGGAGCTGGCGCAGATGCGCGCCCGGGTGGCGTCGATGGGCGTCGACGTCTCGACGCTCACCGACCAGGACATCGGCAAGCTCGCCCACGAGCGCGCCCGCCGCTTCCTCGAGGATGCGCCGACCACCGCCGCCGAGGCGGCCCGGATCATCCTTGACGGCGTCAAGGCGGAGCGCTGGCGCATCCTGGTCGGCAAGGACGCCGAAAAGATCGACCGCATGGTGCGCGAGAAGCCGGAACAGGCCTACGACGCCGATTTCTTCCAGACCCTGGCCAAGGAAGTGGGCTGGAAGCTCGGCGCCAACTGACGCAACCCGGGGCCATGGCCGCTCGTTTCTCGGTATCGGGAAAGGAGCGGCGCGATGGGAATTTCAGGTCGACGCAATCTGTTGACGTCGGGCATCGCAGGCGGGCTCGTTCTGGCCACGCCCGCCCTGGCACGCGAGACCAAGAAGGCCGGCGCGGAAGAAAGCGTCCTGCCGCCCGAGCACCTGATGCGCGGTCATGCCGTTCTCTCGCGGATTCTGCTGATTTACGAAGGCGGCCTCCGCCGGGCCGGCCAGGGCGAGGACATCGACCCGGCGGTCTTCAGCCGGGCCGCCGAGCTCAGCCAGCGCTTCATCCATAACCATCAGGAGAAAATGGAAGAGGAGCTGGTGTTCGCCGAGTTCAAGAAGGCCGGCCGCATGGTCGAGCTGGTGGGCGTGCTGGCCAGCCAGCATGCCGCCGGCGCCAAGCTCACCGAGAGGATCCTTGCCGCCGCCCCGCAGGCGGGCAGCCGCGAGCCGCGCGAGGCAATGGGCAAGGACGTCCAGGTGCTGATCGCCATGTACCGGCCGCACATGGCGCGCGAGGCGACCGATGTCTTCCCGACCTTGCGCCATCTGCTGACCGCCGAGGACCACGCCGCGATGGGCGAGGAGATGGCCAAGCGCGAGCGCCAGCTGCTGGGCGCCGACGGCTTCGAGAAGGTCGCCAAGCAGGTCGCCGAGGTCGAGAAGGTGATCGGCATCCAGGACATCGGCGTCTTCACGCCCAAGAGCTGACGATCATGGACGAGGATATCGACCGGCTGAGCCGCGAGGATCTTCTCGCAGAGGTCAAACGCCTTCGTGCAGGGATCCGCGAGCACCGGGACAGCTCGGGCCACGATCTCTGTTGGCACCATCCGCAGCTCTGGGGTCTGCTGCCCGAGCCCATCGACCCGGAGATCGCCGTCCCGCCGTGGCCCAGGTTCCTGCGCGGCTGCGTGAAGTACCGCGAGTCGCTGGAACGCCAGCGCCCCGCCGCGCCGGTCCACGATCGGGAGTTCGAGTCCTGATCGGCAGGTCCGGACCGCCGCGGCGCCCTGATCAGCCCCTGTAGTGGCAGGACACCCAGTGCCCGGGCTTGCTCTCGCGCAGCTCGGGTGCGCGCTGGGCGCAGTCCGGCTTGGCGATCGGACAGCGGGTGTGGAAGTGACAGCCCGAAGGCGGGCGGATCGGATTGGGCACGTCGCCCTGCAGCATGATCCGCTTGCGCTTCACCGTCGGATCGGGGATCGGTACCGCCGACAGCAGCGCCTCGGTGTAGGGATGCAGCGGGTTGTCGTAGAGCTCGCGCGAGGGCGCGATCTCGACGACGCGGCCGAGATACATCACCGCCACGCGCGTGGAGATGTGCTCGACCACGCTGAGGTCGTGGGCAATGAAGAGATAGGTGAGGCCGAACTGCTCCTGCAGATCCTCGAGCAGGTTGATGACCTGCGCCTGGATCGACACGTCGAGCGCCGACACCGGCTCGTCGCAGACGATGAGCTTGGGCTCGACGGCGAGCGCGCGGGCGATGCCGATGCGCTGGCGCTGGCCGCCCGAGAATTCATGCGGGAACCGGTGCATGTGGTCGGGCTGCAAGCCGACCGTCTCGAGCAGCTGCACGACGCGGTCTTCCATCGCCTTCTGCGTCGGCGCGAGCTTATGGATGGTGAGCGCCTCGCCGATGATCGCGCCCACCTTCAATCGCGGATTGAGCGAGGCGTAGGGATCCTGGAAGATGATCTGCATGTCACGGCGCAGCGCCTGCAACGCGCCGTGGTCCATCTTGGTGACGTCGTTGCCCTGGAACCAGATCTCGCCCGAGCTGGGTTCGATCAGGCGCAGGATGCAGCGGCCCGTCGTCGACTTGCCGCAGCCGGACTCGCCCACCAGGCCCAGCGTCTCGCCCTTGCCGATGTCGAAGCTGACGCCGTCGACGGCGTGGACCTGGTCGACGACGCGGGAAAAGATGCCGCCCTTGACCGCGAAGCGCTTGCGCAGGTCGCGGACCTTGAGCAGGTCCTGGGCGGGAGCGCCGGGCGTGGAGGGAGGCGCGTTCATAGCACGCACGCCACGCGATGGCCGGGCGCCACTTCCTTGAGCGGCGGGATGGCCTGGGTGCAGACGTCCGTGGCGTACTTGCAGCGCGCGGCGAAGCGGCAGCCCGGCGGCGGGTTGAGCAGGCTCGGCACGGTGCCCTGGATCGATTCCAGACGGGCCTGACGGCTCACCGCGCGGTCGATGCGCGGGATGGAGCGGATCAGGCCCTGGGTGTAGGGGTGGCGCGGATCGCCGAACAGCGCCTCGACCGGCGCTTCCTCGACGACCTTGCCGGCGTACATGACGGTGACCCGCTGGCAGGTCTCGGCGACCACGCCCATGGCGTGGGTGATCAGCATGATCGCCATGCCGAACTTGTCCTTCATCTCGTGCATCAGCTCCAGGATCTGCGCCTGGATGGTGACGTCGAGCGCGGTGGTCGGCTCGTCGGCGATCAGCAGCTTGGGCTGGCAGGAAAGTGCCATGGCGATCATGACGCGCTGGCGCATGCCGCCGGAGAACTGGTGCGGATAGTCGTGCACGCGCTTCTGCGGGTTGGGGATGTTGACCAGACGCAGCATCTCGGCGGCGCCGGCCATCGCCTGCTTGGGGCTGAGCTTCTGGTGCAGCGCGATCACCTCGGCGATCTGCCCGCCCACGGTGTAGACGGGGTTCAGCGAGGTCATCGGCTCCTGGAAGATGATGGCGATCTCGCGGGCGCGGATCTTGTTCATCTCGTCCTGGTCGAGCGGGATCAGGTCCCTGCCCTGCCACAGGATCTGGCCGGCCTCGAAGCGGCCCGGCGGCATGGCGATGAGCTTGAGCACCGAGCGCGCCGTCACGGTCTTGCCGCACCCCGATTCGCCCACCACGCCCATGGTCTCGCCACGCTCGATGCGCAGGTCCACGCCGTCGACGGCGCGCACCATCCCATCCTCGGTCTTGAACCAGGTCTTCAGACCGCGGATGTCCAGCAGTGCTTCAGCCACGCTTACGCTTGCTCCTAGAGAACCCGGCGCGGGTCGAACGCGTCGCGCAGCCCGTCGCCGATGAAGTTGATCGCGAGCACGGTGAGGAAGATCGCGCCGCCCGGGAACAGCGCCCAGTGCGCGGCGATGTCGAGATAGTCCTTGGCGTCACGCAGCATCGAGCCCCAGGTCGGCACGTCGGACGGGAAGCCCAGGCCGAGGAACGACAGGGTCGATTCGAAGATGATGGCGGCCGCGACGTCGATCGTGCCCACCACGATCACCGGGCCGAGCGCGTTGGGCAGGATGTGCTGCACGACCTGGCGCACCTTGGAAGCGCCCAGCGCGCGGGCGGCCTCGACGAACTCCTTCTCGCGCAGGCTGAGGAACTGCGCGCGCACCAAGCGTGCCACGGGCATCCAGCGCAAGGCGCCGATCACGACCACGATCAGGACGAAGGCGCCGCCCTCGACGCCCAACACCTTCTTCACGCTGTCGCGGAACAGGTACATCACCAGCAGCAGCACCGGCAGCGTCGGCAGCGCCAGGAAGAGATCGGTGAGCCACATCAGCGCGGCGTCGACCCAGCCGCTCGCCATGCCGGCCACGGCGCCGACGAGCACGCCGACGGTCAGCGCCACCAGCATGGCCGCGAAGCCGACGGCGAGCGAGATGCGCCCGCCATACATCATGCGGGCGAGCAGGTCCTGCCCGAGATCGTCGGTGCCCAGCGGATGGGCGAGCGAGGGGCCCTCCAGCTTGGCGGCGAAGTCGATGTCGTTGATCGCGACCGGCCAGACGAGCGGCCCGACCAGCACGGCGAGCACCAGGATCAGCAGGACGCCGGCGCCGGTCACCGCCAGGAAATGGCGACGGAAACGGCGCCAGGTTTCGAGCGCCGGCGATATCGAGCGCGTCTTGCGCGCCGAAGCGCCGGACGTGGCGACGACGGCCGTCGCCGGCCGTTCAGCGGAAAGCGATGCGGGGGTCGAGCCAGCCATAGAGGATGTCTGCGATGAGGTTGAAGAGGACGACGAGACAGGCGAACACGAAGGTGACGCCCATCACCACCGGGGTATCGTTGGCGAGGATCGCCGCGATCAGCAGCGAGCCGATGCCGGGCACCCGGAAGAGCTGCTCGGTGACGATGGCGCCGCCGAACACGGCGGGGAGCTGCAGCGCCACCAGGGTGACGACCGGGATCATGGCGTTGCGCACCACGTGCCGGATCAGGACCTTGCGCTCGCCGATGCCCTTGGACCGCGCGGTCGTGACGTAGTCGAGCCGGATCACGTCGAGCACGGACGAGCGCATGAAGCGCACCAGCGTTCCGGCCTGGGCGAGGCCCAAGACGATGACCGGCATGATCGACTGCTTTATGTGCTCCCAGTAGAAGGCCCAGCCCTTGGCGTCGACGTCGGCGCGGTACACGAAGGGCAGCCAGTCGAGCTGGATCGAGAAGATCAGGATCAGCACCAGGCCGGTGAAGAAGGTCGGCAGCGAGAAGCCGATCATGGCGAAGGTGCTGGCGATCTGGTCGAACACCGAATACGGGCGGACCGCCGCCAGCACGCCGACCGGGATGGCGACCGAGATGGCGAGGATCTGCGAGGCGCCGATGACGATCAGCGTCACCGGCAGGCGCTGCAGGATCAGCTTGTCGACGTCCATGCGGCTCTGGAAGGAGAAGCCCCAGTCGCCCTGCACCATGGCGCCGAGCCAGTGCAGGTAGCGCTGCCACACCGGGTCATCGAGCCCGAACTTGGCGCGCAGGGCCTGTCGGACCTCCGGCGGAATGGCGGGGTTGGTCGCCAGTTCCTCGAACGGGTCGCCCGGCGCCAAGGCGAGCACGGTGAACAGGATGACGCTGATCCCGAGCAGGCTCGGGATGGCGATGAGCAGTCGGCGGATGATGTACTGGCGACTCACGAGATGTCTCTCGAGCTAAAAACATCGCCCCGAGACGAAGCCTCGGGGCGGTGTCGATTCAGTTGCTTACGCGTCCTTGTACCAGTCCGACAGATCCCAGGTGTTGTTGTCCCAGCCGCTGATCGAGGCGTTCAGCTTGATGCCGGTCGCCGCGACGCCGGGGCGGGCGACCACAGGAATGACTACGTAGTTGTTGATCACCATGTTGTTGGCCTCGACGAACATGGCGGCGCGCTTGACCGGATCGACCTCGGATTGCGCGGCCTTGTAGTTGTCGTCGTACGCCTGGCTCTGCCAGCGCGTGATGTTGCGGCCCTGCCACTTGTTCTCCTTGGTGGCGGCCTCGTAGGAGCAGAACTGGACCATGAACACTTCCGGATCGGGCTGCGACATGGTCGTCGTGTACATCTGGATGTCGCAGTAGAACTTGGTGTAGGTGTCCGGATTGGCGACGTCGGACGAGAAGAACACCGACGCCGTCACCGACTTCAGCTCGATGTCGATGCCGGCCTTCTGGGCGGCCTGCTTGACGATCGCCTGGGTCTTCTGGCGCGGCTGGTTGATCGACGTCTGGTAGACGAACTTGAGCTTCTTTCCGTCCTTCTCGCGGATGCCGTCGCCGCCCTTCTTCCAGCCGGCCTTCTCCAGGACCTCGTTGGCCTTGTCGACGCTGAATTCGTACTTGGTGGTCTTCGAGACGAAGCGCGCCGGGTTGTTGACGAAGTTCGCCGTGGCCGGGCCGGTGCGGCCATAGATGTGCTTCTCGATCGAATCCTTGTCGACCAGCAGCGAGATGGCCTGGCGCACCGCCGGATCGCTGAGCGTCGGGTGCTTGGTCTTCAGGCTCGCGCGCTCGCCGTCGACCTCGGTCCACGGATCGGTGAAGTTGAGCTGGATATGCTCGATGTTGCCGCCGGGGGACACCACGACCTTGCCCTTGCCGCCCTTCTCCAGGCGCTGGAGGATCTCGTCCTCGACCTGCAGGTTCCAGGCGAAGTCGAACTCGCCCGACTGCAGCACGGCGCGCGCCGCCGACACGGCATCGCCGCCACCCTTCATCTCGATGGCGTCGAAGTAGGGCTTGTTGTCCTGGTGGTACTTCGGATTGATGACGCCCGCGACCAGGTCGCCCGGCTTGAAGTCCTTGAACATGTAGGGGCCGGTTCCGACCGGCTTGAGGTTGGTCGGCGCCTCACGCGACTTCGCCCCGGTGAAGTCGGCGAACAGGTGCTTGGGGATCAGCATGCCGCGCGTGCCGACGAAGGCGTCGGCCCAGAACGGCGTCGCCTTGGCGAATTTCACCATCACCGTGTACTGGTCGACCTTCTCGACCACGACCTCGTTGTAGGAAGCGGCGGTGGTCGCCGCGGTCGCCGGATCTTTGGCATATTCCCAATTGAAGACGACGTCGTCGGCCGTGAACGGCTTGCCGTCGTGCCAGGTGACGCCCTGCTTCAGCTTCCACACCACCGACTTGCCGTCCGCCGCCAGCGTGCCGTCCTCGCGGCCGGGGATCGAAGCGGCGAGCTTGGGCTTGAGGTTGCCGTCGGGATCCCAGGCCGCCAGCGGCTCGTAGAAGACGCGGCTGCCGTCCTGATCCTTGGTGCCGACCGCGAAGTGCGGGTTCAACAGGGTCGGGCCCTGCCACCACAGCACCTTCAACAGTCCGCCGCCCCCGCGCTTGGTGGGCTTGTATTGCGATTTCGGCTGCGCATGCGCCACGCCGGCGATGGCCAGGAGCTGGGTCGTCATCGGCGCGGTCAGCCCGACCGCCATCATCCGCTGCGCAAAAGCTCGTCGTGAAAGTTTCCCATGCTTCACAGCGCCGATCAGGCGGCGCATTTCGCGTTCATTCATGACCAGGCTCCCTTAAACCCCTCAAGTCATTCCCTGCGCCGCTCTCGCTATCCTGCAAGATGCGTGCAAGTCTTGATCAGAACAGGACGCAACGGCGCAGTCAATGACGGCCGTTGTCATAAGGAGGGAAGATGGCGTGGATCTACCTTGTATTGGCGGGCGTTTGCGAGATCGGCTGGCCGGTCGGACTGAAGCTCGGCTGGACCGACCAGGGCGCCCGCCCGTGGTGGATCATCTTCGCCGTCGTCGCCATGACGGCAAGCGGTGCGCTGCTGATGTGGGCACAGCGTGTCATTCCGATGGGCACGGCGTACGCTGTGTGGACGGGCATCGGCGCCGTCGGCGCATTCGTGGTGGGTATCGTGGCGTTCGGGGATGCGGCATCGACCATGCGGATCGCCTCGATCGCCCTCATCGTCGCAGGCATCGTCGGCCTAAAGCTTGCGTGAACGCTTAATGAAAAGGGGAGCACGGACCATGCGCATGAAGGACAAGGTGGCCCTGGTGACCGGCGGGGCCAGCGGCATGGGCGCGGCGACCGCCCGACTGTTCGCCCGCGAGGGCGCCAAGGCCGTGGTGGTGGCCGACCTCCTGGACAAGGAGGGCGAGGCCGTGGTCGCCGAGATCAACAAGGCAGGCGGCAGGGCGACCTACATGCATCTCGACGTGACCGACGAGGGGCAATGGAAGTCGGTGGTCGACAAGACCGTGTCGACCCATGGCGGGCTGAACGTGCTGGTCAACAACGCCGGCATCTCGGGCTCGGCCGAGCAGGATCTCTACGATACCGCCGCCTGGAACCGCCTGATGGGCATCAATGCCACCGGCGTGTTCCTCGGGATGAAGTACGGCATCGCCGCCATGAAGAAGGCCGGCAACGGCGGCTCGGTGATCAACCTGTCGTCGATCTCCGGCATCGTCGGCCAAGGCTACATCCATGTCGGCTACAACGCCTCCAAGGGCGCGGTGCGGCTGATCACCAAGGCGGCGGCCGCGCAGCATGGCCGCGATCGCATCCGCGTCAACTCGGTCCATCCCGGCCTGATGCCGCCGATGCGCACCTCCGGCCGCACCGCCGATCCCGAGACTCGCGCCAAGACGCTGAAGGGCGTGCCGATGGGGCGGGCCGGTGAGGTCGACGAGGTGGCCTATGCCATCCTGTTCCTCGCCTCGGACGAATCGTCCTACGTCACGGGCGCGGAAATCGTGGTCGACGGCGGCTGGACGGCGGTCTGACGTCGAGGGGTTGATGGCTGATCCCAAGAAGCCGGCCACGACCATCGCGCCGTGGCAGGTGCTGGAAACCAGGTACTCGTACCGCGACCGCTGGCTGGCAGTGCGCAGCGACACCGTGCGCGTGCCCAACGGCACGATCCTGTCGCCCTATCACACCATCGAGTTCCCCGAGTGGATCTGCGCCATCGCGCTCACGCCCGAGCGCGAGATCGTGCTGATCGAGGAGTACCGCCACGGCATCGAGCGCAACTCCTTCGAGCTGCCCTGCGGCACCCCCGACGACGAGGGCGAAAGCGTGCTGGAGGCGACCAAGCGCGAGCTGCTCGAGGAGACCGGCTACGCCGCCGAGGAATGGCATGCGCTGGGCTCCTCGACCGCCAACACCGCGCGCCAGAACAATCGTGTCCATTCTTTCCTGGCGCTCGATGCCCGCAAGGTAGCCGAACCCAGGTTCGACCCGGGAGAGATCATCAGCACCCACCTCGTGCCGTGGGATCGCTTCCTGGCCGACCTCGCCGACGGTCGCCTCGAGATTCCCGGCCTGCACCTCGCCGCCTTGTGGCAGCTCAAGGTCTTCGCCAAGCGGACAGGCGATCCACGCCTGTCGGCGCTCGGGCTGTAGGGCCGCGCGGCCGAGGAGAGACGTGACCGGGACAACAAGTCCCTTTTGCCCGGCCTCGGTTCGGGTCTAGCTTGTGCCATGGATCGCAAACGCTCCGACCGGGGATGGCGCGCGGCGGCATTGGCTGCGGCGCTGTTTGCGATCACCCTGAACTTCCTGCAGCCGCTGGCCCACGCGGCGCTGATGCGCAGCAGCGCGCCGGGCAACTGGGCGGCGATGTGCCTGCCGAGCGCTCAGCAAGGGAGTGCCCAGCAGACCGACGCGCAGCATCCAGCGCCGGGCGGTACGCTGCACGAATGCTGCCTGGGCCTCGCCCATGCACCGGTCATCGGCGGGCCGACCAGTTCGTTCGTCGCCGTCGACCGCCCGCCAACGACGGTTCGTCCGCTCGAGCCGGCCGAGGCGCTCGCCTCCCTCGGCATTCGCGACGGGCCCAGCCAACCGCGAGCGCCACCCCTCCCCGTCTGACGCCTGAAGCCGCGACGCACTTCGCCGGGCGTCGCGTTCGTTCGTCACTTGGGAGATTTTCATGCTGTCCGTTCGCGCGGCGACGTTCGCCGCATTGGCGGGCTGGGCGCTGATCCCGACGCTGGCCCGGGCGCAGGACACGCCGCCGCCGGCGGCGACGCCACCGGTCAGCCTACCGCCCATCACCGACAGCGCCGGCCGCGGCGCGGCGCTCGACAAGCTCGACGTCAGCACCACGCTGATGACCCGCGAGCAGATCCAGGCCCAGCCCGAGACCAGCGTCGACCAGATCGTCAACCGCATCCCGGGCGTGTGGCTGCCCAACGTCCCGACCGGCCAGCTCCATCCGACGGCCCAGCCGGTCAACATCCGCGGCTTCGGCACCAGCACCACCGTCAACACGCTGGTGATGGTCGACGGCGTGCCGATCAACGATCCCTATTTCCGCACCATCAACTGGAGCACCATCCCCAAGAACTCGGTGGACCGCATCGAGGTGATCCGCGGCGGCGGCGCCACCAGCCTGTGGGGCAACATGGCGATGGGCGGCGTGATCAACATCGTCACCCGCGAGCCGACCAAGACCGGCGCCTCGGCCGATGCGAGCTACGGCAGCTACAACACATCCACCGCCGAGGCCTCCGGCAGCTACGTCGTCAACGACATGATCAAGGTCGCGGCCAGTTACAGCCATGCGCAGAGCTCGGGCTACAACCTGACGCCGGCTCAATACCAGAACGCCAACCTCGTGCCGACCGCCTCGAAGGCCGACAACGTCGCCGCCAGCGTCTTCCTGACGCCGAGCGACAAGCTCAAGGTCTTCGCCAAGGGCTATTGGAACCAGACCTGGGAAGATGGGCTGGTCTGGACCTTCGCCCACAACAACTGGTCGACCTACCGGCTGCTGCTGGGCGGCAGCTACCAGCTCGACGAGCGGTCCTCGCTCAACGTCAGCGGCTGGGCGGCAGGCGGCTCTTTCGGCACCACGAACGTGGCGAGCGGCGGCTATACGCTGAACAACACGAGCTTCCTCAATCAGTTCGTGAGCCAGGTCGAGGCCTCGCCCAGCGCCGACCAGGGCGGCTCGATCTTCTACGAGGCCAGTTTCGGACCCTTGCGCGACGTCAAGATCGGCGTCGACGCGCGCCGCACGCTGATCACCGACTACAACAGCCTCTATGCCAGCGCGCTCGCCCAGCCCACGACCTTCGTCACCAACGGCGAACACCGCTTCCAGGGTGTGTTCGCCCAGGGCACGTACCGCTTCACGGGCGTACCGATCGACATCACCGTGGGCCTGCGCGGCGACTTCTGGCAGGCGATGAACGCCAGCGTGCTCACCCAGAACTCGAGCACGCTGAACGTGGTGCCCAACGCCAGCGCCGCGAGCTTCGATCCGCGCATCGGCCTGAAGTTCTACGCCAGCGACGAGGTGACGGTGCGCGGCGCCATCTACCGCAACTTCTCGGCCCCGGGCATGAACCAGATGTACCGCAGCTTCGCCAGCGGCACGGCGTTCACGGCGACCAATCCCAACCTGCAGCCGATGACCAATTTCGGCCAGGAGGTCGGCATCGATTTCGAGTGGAAGGGCCTCACGCTGTCAGGCACCTATTTCAACAACAACCTCGACAACTTCATCGACTTCGTCACGGTGTGCAACGCCAACCCGGGCTGCGCCGTGCCCTTCGTCACGGCGGCCGGCCTCGGTCCCGCCTTCACGACGGTGCGTCAGTACCAGAACGTCGGCAGCGCCACCTTTCAGGGGGTCGAGCTGATCGCGACCTGGCAGCCGTTCGAGCAACTGCGGCTGATCGGCAGCTTCACCAGCACCGTGGCCTATCTCACCAGCTCGGCCAATCCGGCCGTGGTGCGCACCGGCGTGCAGCTGGGCCAGGTGCCAAACTACATGGTCACCGCCGGAGTCGAATGGCGGCCGATCGAGAACCTGGTCCTGACGGCCTCGATGAAGTCCTTCCCGCAATACTGGAACGACACCGGTCACACACAGCTGAACGACGGGGCGACGCTGATCGACCTCGGCGTCAGGTGGTCGCCCGCCAAGGATGTGGACATCTATGGCAGTATCCAGAACCTGACCAACGTCCAATATCTCGCGTCCGGATACACGCTGACGTCGTTCGAGGGGTCGACCGTCAATGCGTCGGCCATTCCCCAGCTTGGAATGCCGCTGACGGCAATTGCCGGCATGAAGGTGAGGTTCTGATGCGTATCGTGGTCTGCTTTGCCATCCTCGGCCTGCTGACGTCGACGGCCGCCGCCCAGCATCAACACGGCAAGCCGGCCGGCGCGCCCGAGGCCTTCACCGCCGCGCCGGCCTTCGGGCCGGACGGCACGCTTTGGCTGGCCCGGCCAATCGGCGATCGCATCGGCGTGCTGCGCTCCGGCGACCTCGGCAAGACCTTCTCGACGCCGGTCATGGTGACGCCGGAGCCCATGAACCTCGACTGGGGGCCGGACGCGCGGGCGCGCATCGCGGTCGATCCCAAGGGCGGGCTGATCGTCACCTTCGGCACCTTCCAGGACAAGAACTTCAACGGCCGCGCCTTCTTCTCGCGGTCGAGCGACGGCGGCGCCACGTTCAGCCGGCCGCGCCCGATCACATCCGACACGACCAGCCAACGCTTCGAGGTCGCAGGCGTCGATCCGGGCGGCCGCGTTTTCGCCGCCTGGCTCGACAAGCGCAATGTCGCCAAGGCGCGGGCCGCCGGCCGCGCCTATCCCGGGGCGGCACTGGCCTATGCCTGGGAGGATGGCGAGGCCGGTTTCGGCAAGACCTCGATCGCGCTCGACAATACCTGCGAATGCTGCCGGCTCGGCCTCGCCTTCGCCGGCGCGGGCCGCCCGGCCGTCGTGTTCCGGAACATCTTCCCCGGCTCGGTGCGCGATCATGCGGTGATCACCTTCCAGAACGCGACGACGCCGGGCCCACCGCGCCGCGTCAGTGTCGACGACTGGAAGATCGAGGCCTGCCCACATCACGGACCCAGCATGGCCATCGCACCTGACGGCTCGCACCACGTCGCCTGGTTCACCGATGGCGTGAAGCGCAAAGGCCTGTTTTATGCGCGCGCCGATTCCGCCGAGGCCGAGTACGCGGCGCCGCGGGTGTTGGCGAAGCCGGATCGCCAACCGGGCCGTCCCTACCTTCTGGCGAACGGTCCGGCCCTGCACCTCGTGTGGAAGGAGTTCGACGGCGTCAAGGTCGTCGTGCGCTGGCAGGTTTCCGGCGACAGCGGCAAGAACTGGCGCGATGCCCGCACGATCGCCGAGACCGAGGATGCGTCGGACCATCCGCTGCTGGTTGCCGACAAGCAGCGCACCTATTTGTCGTGGCTGACCAAGAACGAAGGCTATCGCCTGATCCCGCTGGGAGACCAACCGTGAGACTGTCGCTCATTCTTGCCGCGCTGCTCGGCATCGTCTCGTTCTCGGCAGCCGAAGCGGCCGATCCACAATCGTTCGAGCGGGGAAACTGGGCGAAGCTGCGCGAGGCCCATGCGGGCCGGCCGACCGTCGTCCATTTCTGGGGCCTCACCTGCGCTCCCTGCCTGGTCGAGCTGCCGCATTGGGGGGCACTGCAGGCCAGGCGGCCCGACCTCAGGCTGGTGCTGATCGCAGCCGACCCGGTACCGCAGGACCCGGAGCGCCTGGCCGCCACCCTCGCCAAGGCCGGCCTGGACAAGACCGAGAGCTGGTCGTTCGCCGACCGCTTCCATGAACGCCTGCGCTACGAGATCGACCCAGAGTGGGCCGGCGAGCTGCCGCGCACCATGATGATCGATCGCGGCGGCAAGGCGACCGTGCTGCCCGGCGTCGCCGACCTGGCCCAGGTTCGCCGCTGGCTCGACGCCCAATCCAAGTCTCACTGAGGAGCCTGTCATGTTCATCCGATTGCTTTCGCTCGCTGCTGCTGCGGCCGTGCTCGCCTCGCCGGCGTGGGCTGCCGACTACAAGCTCGGCTCGCTCGAGATCAGCCAGCCGTGGACGCGCGCCACCCCGCCCGCGGCCAAGGCCGGCGGCGGCTTCCTGACCATCACCAACAGGGGCACGGTGCCTGACCGACTGGTCGCCGCGCGCAGCACGGTCTCGGGCAAGGTCGAGATTCACGAGATGAAGATGGACGGCAACGTCATGCGCATGCGCGAACTCGACAAGGGCCTGGAAATCCCGCCAGGCGCCACGGTCGAGCTGAAGCCCGGCGGCAATCACATCATGTTCATGGAGCTGAAGGCGCCGTTTGCAAAAGATGCCAAGGTCCCGGCGACGCTGGTCTTCGAGAAGGCCGGCAGCATCGACGTCGAGCTGCCGGTGCAGGCGATGGGTGCCCAGCCGCCTGCCCAGCACAAACAGTAGGAGGACAGGCTACATCGCCTGCAGGAGCACCCAGGCGATCATGGCCATGCCGATCACCGACACGAACCAGACGAGGGTGCGCAGCCAGGGGATGCCGATCAGGTAGATCACCGCATAGGCGAGCCGGCCCCAGAAGAAGATCATGGCACCCATCGCCGTGGTGGCGTTGGCCTTGCCGGAAACGGCGGCGATCAGCACCAGGGCGGCGAACAGCACCAGGTTCTCGATCATGTTGCGATGGGCGCGCTGCGCGCGGCCGGCCCAGCCGCCGAGTTCCGGCAGCCCTTCGCGGTTTCCAGCCAAGGTCGGCAGGCCGACCTGCTGGTTGGCGCCGATGGCGGCGATCAGCACCTGCACGAAGCACAGGATGGTCGAGAACAGAAGATACTTGAGGTCCGGTGACATAGCCGTTTCTCCCCGTCTACCTGGTCCCGAACAGGCGGTCGCCCGCATCGCCCAGGCCGGGGACAATATACCCGTGATCGTTGAGCTTGGCATCGATCGCCGCCGCGAACACCGGCACGTCGGGATGGACCTCGGCGAAGGCGCGAGCGCCTTGCTCGGAGCCCAGCACGCAGATGAACTTTATGCGCTTGGCGCCCGACTCCTTCAGGCGATCGACGGCAGCGATGGCGGAGTGCGCGGTTGCCAGCATGGGATCGCAGACGATGACGTCGCGGTCGGAGATGTCCTGCGGAATCTTGAAGTAGTACTCGACCGCCTGCAGTGTCTTGGGGTCGCGATAGAGGCCGACATGGCCGACGCGCGCCAGTGGCACGAGGTCGATGATGCCTTCGGCAAGCCCGAGCCCGGCCCGCAGGATCGGCACGACCACCAGCTTCTTGCCCTCCAGCAGCGGCGCCTTCATGGCCTCTATGGGCGTGGTGATGTCACGCTCGACCAGCGGCAGGTCGCGCGTGGCGTCGTAGCCCAGCAGCAGCCCGATCTCACGCAGCAGTCGGCGGAAGTTGGTGCTCGACGTTTCCTGGTCGCGCATCTTCGTGAGCTTGTGCTGCACCAGCGGATGGCTGACAACGTGGATCGAGTGCGGCAAAGACATCTCAACATCTCCCCCAGAAACCTGTCGTCCCGAGCGCAGGGACAACGCTAGAACACCGTGCCGTCGCTCGCGACGGTGATCGGCGGGCCACCGCCGGGGCGGCGTTCCGCGGCAAGGACGCGTCCGGCAAACCAGGTGCCGGCCTCCAGCACCTTCACGAGCGGCAGGCGCTCGGCATCCAGGCCGAGATGGCCGCGCACGCGCTCGGCGATTCGATCGAGCAGCGCCACGGTCAGCGCCCGCCATTCGACGATCGGCTCGTCGCCCACGGCAAAGGCCTTCTCCAGCAGCACCTGCTGCTTGGGCCTGAGCGCGCCGGCATCGATCAGCAGGCCGCCGTTGCGATACTCGGGCAGACCGGTCAGCTCATCGAGAGCCACGACCTTGCGGCCCGCGCCCTCGAGCGGCTCGACCAGGGAATAGGAGAGCCATTGCGACAGCTTGTGGAACGGCACCCATCCGACGGTCGCGTGCCGCCAGACGTCGCCCATGGGAAGCGGCCAGATCGGCGACAGCTTGTCGAGCACCGCGGCGAGGATGCGCGCCGCCTTCACTTCGGGGCTGTCGACCATGTCGAAAAGCTCGCCCGGTCGCGCCAGGCCCACACCACCCAGCTTGCGCAGGAGCTCGGCGCGGCCTTCCAGGCCGGTCAGCGGATTGTGCGCCTTCACCTGAAAGCCCATGGCGATGTCCATCGGCGTCAGCGCGGCCAGACGCTCGGCATCGACGCGCAGCGGATCGCCCTTGGGGTCGCGGCTGAAGGCACCGTTGGCGAACATGTGGACGCTCGCCACGCCCAGCCCTTCGGAGCGCGCATAGGTCTCGCCGGTCTCCGGCTCGCGATACGACCAGGCCGGCCCGGCGCCGGCATCGAGCAGCACCGACACCACGGCGAGATCCATGCGCCGACGCGCGACCTCCTCCCTCGGCAGACCGGACAGCCGCCCGGCCAACGACGCCCAGCGGTCGCGGCCACCGGCCTCGAAATGCCGCCATCGCGAATGGAACGGAATCGCCGCCGGATCGACGAAGCGCTGTCGCGTCACGCGCAGCGTCGCCTGCACGGCGGCCTCCAGCCCGTCGGGATCGACCGAGAACCAGGCCGATCGGCCGTCCTCGGCATAGGTCAGCATCGCAGCCGCCCGCTCGCGGATCGCCGCGGGCGTGCGCAGATATGCAATGTCATCCCCAGGCTGAAGGCCAAGGGATCTTTCCTGTTCCGTCAAAGATCCCTCGCTTCGCTCGGGATGACAGCTATCGCTGTCACTCGTCGAGACCCCGCCCTTTGGCCTTGGCGAGCTCGGCCGTCTCCGGCTTCTTGGACGTGAAGTAACCGGCCGCCCTCTTGGCATCCATCTCGACCTGGGCGTCAGCGGGGATCAGCTCGTCGGGAATCGGAACCTGCTCGACGATGTCGATGCCCTGCTCGCGCAACGCGTCGGACTTCATGTTGCTCATCGAGGCGAAGCGGTCGATGCGGGCGATGCCCAGCCAGTGGAACAGGTCGGGCATCAGCTCCTGGAAGCGCATGTCCTGCACGCCGGCCACGCATTCGGTGCGGTTGAAGTACTGGGCCGCCGAATCGCCGCCGGGCTGGCGCTTGCGTGCATTGTAGACCAGGAACTTGGTGACTTCGCCCAGCGCGCGCCCCTCCTTGCGATTGTAGATGACGACGCCGACGCCGCCCTTCTGCGCCATCTCGATGCAGATCTCGATGCCGTGGGCGAGATACGGCCGGCAGGTGCAGATGTCGGAGCCGAACACGTCGGAGCCGTTGCACTCGTCGTGGAGGCGGCAGGCGATCTTCGTCTCGCGCTTGCCGAGCTGGGTCACGTCTCCGAAAAAGTAGATCGTGGAGCCGCCGATCGGCGGCAGGAAGATCTCGAGATCCGGCCGCGTCACCAGCTCGGTGTACATGCCGCCGGTATGCTCGAACAGCGTACGGCGCAGGTCCGCCTCCTTTACGCCGAAGCGCTCGGCGATGCCGGGCAGCCACCACACCGGCTCGACCGCGGCCTTGGTCACGCGCACGTCGCCGCTCGGCATCAGCAGGTCGTTGTCGGGCTTCAGTCGGCCGGCCGCGATCGCATCCCTGATCTCCGGCATCTGCACATGCGCCTTGGTCACGGCGATGGTCGGCCGGATATCCCAGCCGGCCGCCAGCTTGTCGGCGAACACCTCGGCCACCATGTGGCCCCAGGGATCGAGCGAGACGATCTTCTTGGGGTCGAACCAGCTCTCGAACGGACCGATCGGCTCGGCCGGGGAGGTGTCGGTGAAGTCGGGCCGGTGGCCTGGCTTCAACTCCTGCGCGGCGATCGCCAGCGCCCGGTAGATGCCGTAGGAGCCGGAATGCACGCCGATGGCATTGCGCTTGGCCGGGTCGCCCACGGTGCCGACGACGGGCCCCCGGATCTTCGGGTCGCGCGCACCCCAGATCACCGGGGGTGCCGCCTGGCCGCCCTGGGAGGGGTGGGTGTTCAGTCTGATGTGGGCCATGTGCTTTCCAGATGCCAAAAGCCGGGAAAGCGAGGCATTTTAAGCCCTGTGCATGGCAAAGGGAAGACACGGCAAAGCGTGGCAAAAGCGTGGCTGCCAAGGAAACTCCTGGGCAATGGCCTGCTCCTGGTGGGCTCCATCGGGTTAGGCTTGGTCGTGACCGAAGCGGCCGTCCGCTGGATGGACGACATGCCGCTGTTCGGCTTCCCCCTGCCCCTGCCGGTCGGCCGCGATACGGCGGCTTCGCATGTCGATGCGCTGCCACGCGTCGCGGGCGTCGACCACCGATGGTTCTTCGACAAGGTGCCGCCGCCATTGCGCCAGCCGGTCCCCGAGCAGTGGCAGCGCTGGTACGACGACGCCGAGCGCCGCCATGCCGCGACCGGCTCGATCTTCCGCGGCGGCGACATGTTCAAGGTCTGGAACACGGCGCTCGTACCCGATCCGTGCGATCACATCATGCTGCGCGACGCGCCCGGGGCGCTGTTCGTCTTCGATCCGCCCGACGGCAAGCCCCTGCCGCCCTTCCGTTACCTGCCGAGCGCCACCAGCCCCACGACGATGGTGACCAACGCGTTCGGCTGGCGCGGCGGACCGGTGAGCTTCGCACGCAGCCCGCGCAGCATCCGCATCGTGTTCGTCGGCGCCTCGACGGTGGTGAGCAGCCATCACATGCCGCACTCGTTCCCGGAGTTCGTCGGATATTTCCTCGAACGCTGGGCCAAGGCGCGGGCGCTCGACGTGCGCTTCGAGGTGCTGAACGCCGCGCGCGAGAGCATCAGCTCGACCGGCATCGCCTCGATCGTGCGGCAGGAAGTGGTGCCGACACGGCCTGACCTCGTGATCTATTACGAAGGCGGCAACCAGTTCGAGCTCGACTCGATCGCGGGCGACGCTCCGCGCCGACCGGCCGCTGCGCAACGTGCACCGCCCGGACCGCTCGAGAGACTGTTGAAGGAAGCGGCGCCCTGGTCGGCGCTGGCGCGGCGTGTGCAGGCAGCGACGGGATTGCTCGACCAGCCGGGCGGTGGTGCGGAATGGCCCAAGCCAGCCTACAAGCTCGACTGGCCGGCCGGCCTGGACGAGAAGGCGCCCGACATCGCACGGTCGGACCTGCCGCTCAATCTCGGCATCATCCTGCGCGATCTCGATCAGATCAGGACGGACCTCGCCGCGGTCGACGCGGAACTCGCCGTCTCCTCTTTCATGTGGATGGTGCGCGACGGCATGGTCCTCGACCCGGTGCGCCACCGCTACGCGCTCGAGCAGCTCAATCGCCGCTACTTCCCCTTCAGCTACCGCGACCTCGAACGGCTGGCCGCGTTCCAGAACCGCGTGCTCGCCGCCTGGGCCGATGCACACGGCCTGCCCTTCCTCGACGTCGCGGGCACGATGCCGTTCGATCCGAACCTGTTCTTCGACGCCGTCCACAAGACCTATCCCGGCGAGCGCATGCAAGGCTGGGTGACCTTCCTGTTGCTCGTGCCGCTGATCGAGCAACGGCTCGCGAGCGGCATCTGGCCCAAGCCGGTGCCGGCGATGCCGTCTACGCATCCCGCTTTCGTCGTACCGCCGCGGCTCGTTCCGGTCGACTGCCGCAAGCCCGCTTGAATCGCTCTTGTCCGGCGACGCGAGGGGAAGGGCACCGTGGCGCCGAAGCGCTTCAGGCGAGCGTGGCAAAAACGCTACCGGTCCATCGCCGGCACATCCGCAATGACAATGGTGGACGTCCCGCGGCGGCGCGCGACTCGCCCAGCGGACGGCACCACAGGCAGCCGCCGGTCATGACGTCAGCCGGCATGCCTGGTCACGATGCCCGCCAGCAACTCGGCCCGGCTTGCCTGTGACTTCGCCTTCCTGATCCGCTGCTTCTTCAGGTCGCCCGCCTCGAAAGCGGCAATCACCGCGTCATGGACGTACGAGGTCCGGCATACCGTGGGCGTGTTCGCCAGATCTTCGGCGATCTCGATCACCGCCTCGCGCACCTGGCGTCGACGCTGGCGTTGGCTGTCGGCAGGCTCGGTCGCCGCCAGCGCCTTAACCGCCGCCGCGCAGGCAACCAGCGTACGGAAGTCTTTCAGCGAGATGCGTCGGCCGGCGACTTCCTGCAGGAACGCGTTGACCTCGGCAGCCCGCACCGGCCTGACCATGCCGGCCTCCCGGCATTGGAACAGGCGCCGCCCGGGCAACTCCAGCAACCGCGCCACGGCGGCATGGAAACGGGCGCTGCGCACGTGCTTGGTGATGACCTTGCCGCCCTTCGCCTTGAACGACAGCGTCACGACGGCCTTGTCGGCGAGCCTGACGTTCGACTTCAACAGGGTCGTGGCGCCCCGAGTGCCGCGCTCGCGCGCATATTCCTCGCTGCCGGCGCGAATCGCCGTGAGACTCACCAGCTCGACGATCGACGCGGCGACGAACCGCCGATCGGGCTCGTCCAGGGCAAGACAGCGTCCTACCGTCCGGCGAATGGCCGGCAGCGACTTGGCAAGGCCGGCCAGCCTGCGGGCCTTCAGCGCCTCGCGGACCTCGGCCCACTTGGGGTGATAACGGTACTGCAATCGCCCGGCGGCATCTTCGCCGACGGCCTGCAAGTGGGCAGTCGGATCTGCCGCGAAGCGAACATTGACATAAGCCGGCGGCACGGCGAGGGCCTTCAGGCGGCGGATCTCCGCGGGATCGCGTACGGCGGCGCCCGACGGCATGAGGAACGCAAAACCCTTGCCGCAACGCCTTCGTCGCACTGTCAGCGCCTTCGGGCCGACGATGGCCAAGCCCTTTTCCTCAGCGAGCCGGGCGACGATCGAGCGCTGCGACATAAGCGGGAAAACGCCGTGCCCAAGCCGGCGTTCCACGCATCAGCGGGATTCGCTTTACCCGCAACCGGGAGGCGGTCTAGGCGTTATCGTTCGCGGGGAGTGTAAGAATGCGCCGGGCATGACCAGAAAAGCGTTGTCGCAAAGTACACCCGACGCCGGGCGGTTTCGGCTGCTCGTCGAAGCTGTCACCGATTGCGGAATCTACATGATCGACCCCAAAGGGATCGTGACGAGCTGGAATACCGGTGCCGAGCGCATCACCGGGTACAAGGCCGACGAAATCCTGGGGCAGAGCTTCGCCATTTTCTGCGAAGACGCCGATCGGGATGCGGGCATGCCGCAGCGTGCGCTCGAGATCGCCGCGCGCGACGGCAAGTTCCAGGCGGAGGGCTGGCGCGTGCGCAAGGACGGCAGTCGCTTCTGGGCGTTCATCATCGTCGACGCCGTCTACGACAACGGCGAGATCATCGGCTTCGCCAAGATCATGCGCGATCTGACCGAGCGGCGCGAGGCCGATGAGAAGCTGCGGCGCAGCGAGGAGCTGTTCCGCCGGCTGGTCGAGGGCGTTACCGACTACGCGATCTACATGCTCGACCCCCGAGGCATCGTCAGCAACTGGAACGCCGGCGCGCAGCGCATCAAGGGCTACGGGCCCGACGAGATCATCGGCCAGCACTTCTCGATCTTCTATACCGACGAGGATCGCGAGCGCGGCGAACCGGCGCGCAGCTTGGGCATAGCCGAGCGCGAAGGCCGCTTCGAGGCCGAGGCCTGGCGGCAGCGCAAGGACGGCAGCCGCTTCTGGGCCAATGTGGTCATCGACGCCATTCGCGAGCCGTCGGGCAAGCTGCTAGGGTTCGCGAAGATCACGCGCGACATTACCGAGCGCCGCGAAGCGCAGCGTGCGCTCGAACGCACGCGCGAGGCGCTCGTGCACTCGCAGAAGATCGAGGCGATCGGCAAGCTGACGGGCGGTGTCGCGCACGACTTCAACAATCTCCTCACCGTCGTCCTGGGCAGTCTCGATCTGCTGCGTCGCTACGTGCCCAGTGACGATCCGCGCATCACCCGGCTGCTCGACAATGCTCTGCAGGGGGCGCAACGCGGCGCCACCCTGACGCAGCGCATGCTGGCCTTCGCGCGCCGACAGGCGCTCGACCTGCGTCCGGTCGACCTCATCGAGCTCACGCGCGGCATGCGCGACCTTCTGCAACGCTCGCTCGGGCCGCAGGTCGCCATCGAGATCCGCTTTCCCCTCGTCGTCGACAACGTGATGGCCGATCCGAACCAGCTCGAGACGGCACTGCTCAACCTGGCCGTCAATGCGCGCGACGCCATGCCTGCCGGCGGCATCCTGACCATCGCCGCCCGCAACGAGACTACGGTAGGCGACGCCGCTCTGCGTCCCGGCCGCTATGTCAGGTTGACGCTCAGCGACACCGGCGAAGGCATGGATACGGAAACGCTGGCGCGCGCGACCGAGCCGTTCTTCACCACCAAGGGCACCGGCAAGGGCACCGGTCTCGGCCTTTCCATGGTGCACGGCATGGCCGAGCAGCTCGGCGGACAGCTGGTCCTCCACAGCAACCCGGGCGAAGGCACGACCGCCGAGCTGTGGTTGCCGGCAGCCGAGCGGCCGGCTGCGACCGACGATGCGCGAGCCGACACCCAAGTGGTCGAGCAGACCCGGGCGCTTACCATCTTGGCCGTCGACGATGATGCTTTGGTGCTCGCCAATACGCGCGCCATGCTTGAGGACCTCGGGCACACCGTCATCGCGGCGTACTCGGGTGAGCAGGCCCTCGAAAGGCTCGAACGCACGCAGACCATCGACCTCGTGATCACGGATCACGCCATGCCCAAGATGACGGGCACCGACTTGGCCGAAAAGATCATCAGCCGCCGTCCCGGCATGCCGATCATCCTGGCGACCGGATATGCCGAGTTGCCGGCGGCGGTGGACCACAGCCTGCCACGCCTGTCCAAGCCCTTCCGACAGGATGCCCTCGCCGAAGCCGTGACCGACGCGGTCAGGAACACCCGCTGAGCCGCGGCTTGGAGCCGCCAATTTTTCAACCGCTCGGGCCGACGTGGTGGCGTTGCTGAGGGATCTTCAGGGTGCGATTGTGACGACATGATCCGTCGTCGTGTCCTCTTCGCACCCCCTGCGCTCTTGCTTCCCGCGCTTGCCGCTGTCGCCCAACCGGTCAACACCCTGCCGGGGACGACGGTCGTCACCTTTGCACCCGGCAAGAACGCATCGACTCTCGCCGGCCAATCGGCGCCAGGAGGTCGCAGCGTCTACTACGTACAAGCCAAGGCAGGGCAGACCCTCATGGTGTCGGTGATGCCGCTCGCGACCGGCGTCAGCTTCCAGGTCTTCAAGGCAGACGCGCGCGTGGCCAAGGGCGCCGACGGCCTGCCCGTGGTCACAGGCGCCACGTTGCCGGACGCCGGGCCGACCGACAACGCGACGGCGTGGATCGGCTCCATCCCCAGTGACGGCAACTACCTGATCCTGGTGTCGTCGATGCGACCCACCGGGACAGCGACGCCCAGCCCTTACGATCTGACCGTATCGCTGCGGTAGCCAAGGATATTTGCCTTTCTTATGCAATTTAGTTAAGCTGCGCCTACCGATGAAAGTGCTCGTCACCATCGCCCTCGTGACAGTGTTGGTGGGAGCAGCGAATGCCCAGCAGCCGACGGCACCGAGGCAAGCGCCGCCGCAGGCACCGACCGCGCAGACTTGCATGTCCCAGCACGTGGAAGCGCCCGGTGTATCGGCCGCTGCGCTGATCAGCAGAGGCTACGACATCAAGGCGGCGGTCCCAGGCGGCCTGTGGGTCCAGAAAGATCGCGAGGTCTACTTCTGCAATTCAGGGCGTGCGGCGGACAACGACGTGCTGTGCTGGCGCCTGCGCGAGCCGGTCAAAGGGCAGGCTTGCCAATAAAAGATATTTACCTTTTCTTAGTGCAATTAGCCCACAAGGCCCGCTTCTGGTGGAGCGGCGGTGACTGCCTCGAGAAACAGCCGCCTTGCCCCGTGCTCCCAAAGCGGGTGAATTGGCAGCATGCAATTCGGCTGGCTTACCCTTCAGATGTCGCCCTCGCCCGACGAGGATGCCCAACGCATCGACAATGTCATCGACCAGGCCTGTTGTGCCGAGCGCCTGGGATTCTCCGACGTATGGCTGACAGAGCACTATTTTACCGGCGAAAGCGTCTATTCGGACTCGCTGATGTTCGCCGCGGCGCTGGCGATGAGGACCGAGCGTATCCGCATCGGCTTCGCCGTGGTGCAGATGCCGTTCCACCACCCGGTGCGGCTGGCCGTGCAGCTCGCCCTGCTCGACAATCTCAGCAAGGGCCGCATCGACGTCGGCATCGGCAAGGGCACGGTCTACAACGAGTACGAGTTCGTCGGACACGGGCTGCGCAGCACCGACAGCCGCGAGCGCATGGAAGAGGCCGTCGACATCATCGAGCGCGCCTGGCGCGAAGCCCCGCTCACTTACAACGGCCGGTTCCACAAGGTCCATATTCCGGCCATCCGGCCCAAACCCGTTCAGCAGCCCGGCCCGCCGCTGTGGCGCTCGGTGATCTCACCCGGATCGTTCAAGGAGTGCGGCAGGCTCGGCGTGCCGATCCTGACGGCGCGTCTGCCCGTCGACCGCATCAAGGAGCGCTGGGCCACCTACGAGGACGGCATCGCCGAGGGCGGCCACGACGAGGCGACGCGGGCACGGCTGCTGGCGCAGAGCGCGCTTTGGCGCAACGTCTACGTGGCCGAATCTGACGCGCAGGCCGAGGAAGAGCTCGCCGAACTGCTCGCCGAGACGCGCGCCCACATGATGCATGTACGCGAGGCCTACAACCCCGCGGACTTCGAGCCCGAGCCGGCAACCCTCAATGCCTGGACGGATCCCAAGGTGCCGGACTCGGTCGCCATTCCCTTTGCCTTGCAGACCGGCTCGCTCTACGGCTCGGTCAAGCGCGTGCGCGAGCAGGTGGCGGAGCTGCGCGACGTCGGCGTCCGCCACCTGCTCTGCCAGACTGGGTTCGGCGCCATGAACCACGCGCAGAACATGGCCTCGATGCGCCGCTTCGGCGAGCAGGTGATGCCGATGTTCCGCTCCGGCCAGGGTTCGGCGTAGGCCGCGCGTTTCAGGGCGCCGTCGCGCCGCTCAGCATTCGCCGAGGCGCTTGCCGCCGAGAACACTGCTGCCCTTCACCGTCGTACCCGACTTGTCCTTGACGGTGAGCTGGCCCAGGCCTTCGTAGCTGTCCGGCTTGTAGCTGACCTCCGCCTCGGCCGTGACGCCCGGTGTCTCGTCCTTGGGCGGGCACACGGTGGTCGCCTTGAATATGCCGGGTTGCTTGGGTCCCGGCGCAAAGGTGCAGCCGTGCTTGGCGAAATCGTCGGGGGTCGGATACAGCAGGCGCTCCAGGATGGCTTCACCGCCCTTGACGCAGATCCGCTTGGAAGTGGCCGGCATCGGCTGCATCCCTTCCAGCGTGGTCTTGTCGGTGATCTCCCACAAGCCCGCCTGGATGGCGGTCTGCCCGAAAGTCGGGCCTGCGGCCAGCGCAGCCGCAATTGCTGCGGCAATGACAGAACACTTCATCGACTTGGACCGCTCCTGCTGACTGGCGACGGCGGCAGCATACGCGGCACGCCGTCGCCCCGCGATCCGAATCAGAACGTTACTGCTGGCGCTGCGGCGCGGGCGCCGGGTTCGCCGGTGCTGGATTCGCCGGCGCCGGATTGGCCGGCGGGCGCGGCTGTTCGACAGTGACGTTGACATTGCGGTCGGGGGCCCGCGCGACGTTGCTGTGCAGGCCGGGCGCGCCGAACATGAAATAACCGCCGACCAGCACAGCCACCACCAACGCGCCGACGATGAAGTATAGACCGCCGCCGCCGCTGGTCGGCCCGGCAGTCACGTGGACATCTGTTGTCCTGGGGTCATAGTCGGGCATGCTGTTTCCCTCCTTTTCTGGATTGCCGTGAAACGGTGCCGACGCGCCTTCCGTTCCCAGCGAGCATCGCGCGGAAGGGTGGAACCGCGGGCGGGGACTCGGCGTTAGAGTTCAAATGTCGTCAGAGTCTCCGCCCTCCGAAACGCCGCTGCGCGGTCGAAAGATCCTGATTGTCGAGGACGAGGCCCCTATCGCCCTCAATCTTGCGGCGGCGGTTCAACAGGCTGGCGGCATCGTGATCGGCCCCGTCGCTTCCGTCGCCAGCGCCCATGCCGTCATGGCGGACAACCGGCTGGATGGCGCGCTGCTGGACATCCGCCTGCGCAACGAAACGTCGTTTCCTCTGGCCGACGTTCTGGCGGTGCTCAACATCCCCTTCGTGTTCGTGAGCGGCCTGTCCAGTGCCCTTATGCCCTACACGCATCGCGAACGGCCGCTGTTCGACAAGCCCTATGAGCCGAGCGAGGTGATCGGCGCGCTGGCCCGCCTGGTCAAGGAGGCGGGGGCTGCTGCGCCTCGAGCCAACGACGCGCCTGCTTGACGTCCTCGAAAACTTTCATCGGACGATCGGCTACCGCGGCGGCGCCCAGCAAGCGCGCGATGCGCTCCGCCTGCTCGGCGGTGGCGACGACTGCCAGAGGGCCCATGTTGCCGAGCGCATGCAGCCCACGGATGCGTACGACGATCGACAGCATTTCGTCGGGCGTCATGGCAGCCCGCGCAGCCGTTCCGTCGAGCAGCTTGCTGTAGGACAACGCCTCGGCCCCCTCCACGGCGTCGAAGAAGCCCATGGCGTCGGCCATCGATATGTCGCCTTCCGCGACAACCTCGACGGTCCGCCGGCGCGAATCGATTGTCCAGTAGAGCGCCATCTATGCCGCTTGGCCGTCCAGCCAACGCCGGGCGGCACCTGCGTCGCGGAAGATCTTGATCGGGCGGTCGGCCGCAGCCAATGCGCCGAACAGCCGGGCCAGCCCGTACGTGTGCTCGGTCACCGCGACGATGGCGAGGGGCCCCATCGGCCCCGCGGCGTGATAGGCGCGGATCCGCGCTCCAAGCAGCATCATCTCCTCGCCGGTCAACCTCGAATCGCCGCCGGTTCCATCGAACAGCTTGCGGTAGGGCATGCTCCCGGCCACGACCACGGCATCGAGGTATTCTTCGAGATCGCGCAGCGTGACATCGCCCTCGCATACGGCACTCAGCATGCGCTGATCGTGGTCGATCCTCCAGGTGATGGGCACGCGACGGTCGCCAGTTTCTCCCCGTCCGCACAGTAGGGAGGGCGTCGAGCGGCCGCAACCTCCGATCACAGGTCACGTTGACCGGGCAGGTCGACCATGAGCACCAAGAGCATCCCCCTCGGAACCCAGGAACACGAGATCCTCCGTGCCATTGCGAGCACGAACGCAGCGCCGGTTGCGCTGTCCTCTACCCAGCGACTGCGCTTCGAGATGCTGGGCCTGATCGAGGACCGGGCCGACGGCATCCGGCTGACCGAGCGAGGTCGGGCGATCGCCAACGCGCCGACCGAAGCGCCGCAGCCTGCGCCGGACCTACAGCGTCAAGCGCCTCCCCCGCGCGACCGGCGGGGTCGTCGGCTCGGGCTGCGGCGGCGCTCGCCGTTCTGATAAAGGACGCCGAGCCTACCAATAGGTCGGGGCGTTGTAGTAGCGGTCGACCCGACGGCCGTAGTCGGATGTCCAGCGGAAATCCTCGTCCCTGCCATAGGTCGGTGCGCCCTCGAGCATCTTCTTCTCCAGGCCGACCACGTAGCCACCCTTGTCGGCATCGTAGTTCAGGGCCGACCAGGGGATCGGATGATACTTCTCGCCAATCCCCAGGAAGCCACCGAACGACATGATCGCGTAGATGGCCCTGCCGCTCGCCTTGTCGAGCATGATGTCGTCGATCATGCCGAGCTTGTCACCCTGGGCATTGTAGACGGACGTGCCTTTGACACGAGCAGCGTTGATGAGCGTATTGGGCGTGATCTTGGTCATGTCGGCCATCGCCGGGTTCCTTCTGCCTGCTGTGCGCGCCCTGCGCGATTGACGTCGCGGTGAACGCAGGCCGGTCGGAAAGGGTTGCCGCGACCAACCGGCCTCAGGACCCGGACGCTAGGTCGGGCCAACGTGCCGCGATGGCCGCAACGATATCGTCCGTTCGGGCCGCCAGGATGCGCTCGCCCTTGAAGGCCGTGGCCTGTCCCGGGTCGCCGGTGGCGCCGGTATGTTCGAACGGCCCGTCGATCGCCAGCTTGTCGGTGCGCACGCTGCGGGGATCCAGCGCCAGCATGACCGACGTCTCTCTCTCGTCGGCATGGCCGCCTTCGGCGACAGCCAGCAACTTTTCGGCTGCGCCGCCCAGGTCGCGCATATGCAGCACCAGGAGATCGGCGGCGCCGAGGGCGACCTCGTCGATCGGCTTCTCGGTCGACACCCCCGTGTTCAGCACGACGATCCGCCGGACGCCGTGGCTGCGCAGGTTTTCCAGCAGCTCGACCAGCAGGGACTTGAAGGTTTCCGCCGACAGATGCTGGCTGCCCGCGAACGAGCTGAAGGCGGGGTAGAAGCCGAAACCCACCACGGGTGCCGCAACCACGGGCAGGCGCTCGATCAGCCGCTGAGCCAAGGCCCGAGCGGTGACGGCGTCGGTCTTGAGCGGCAGGTGCGGACCGTGCGCCTTGGCAGCCGCACCGACCGGCACGACGACCAGCGCTCCCGAGTCGAAACGAGCCTTCGCCTCGGGCCACGTGAGATCGTCCAGCCACACGCCGGCATCGTTTGTCATGACGGCACGCTAAAGCCCGCACCGATGCCCGACAAGCGATAGCGCCAGCCGATGTCGAGCGTCGGCTCGTCAAATCCGCCGGGACATGCCGAAGGCCAACATGTGTATGCTCGGCCCGATGAATCCGGTCGTTCACGTTTTGCGGCGCATGGGCGGCCGCGCCACCACTCTTCTGCCGTTGTCGCTGGCGATCGGACTCTCCTTTCAGGAAATCGCCTCGGCCACGCGGGTCCTGCTTTGGCCGCTGGCCGTTCTCCTGCTGATGCTGACCCTGGCGCGTATGGACTGGATTCGGGTGCGCGCTCTGCTCCGCCGCCCGGGCCTTGCCGTTCTGCTGGCTCTGGCGAACCTGATCGTCGTCCCCTTGGCCGTCTGGCCGATCTGGCAGGGGCTCGGCTTGTGGCCCGGCCTGGCCGCCGCCCTTTGCCTCAGCGCAATGGCCCCCGGGATCATATCGGCCGCCACCACCGCGGCCTTCCTGCGGCTCGACTCCTCGCTCGCCCTTCTGCTGACGCTGTTCACCAACTTCCTGGTGCCTTTCACCTTGCCGCCGCTGGCGCTGTGGCTGCTCGGCCTCGACCTGCACATCGGCGTCATCGATCTCAGCCTGCGCCTGGCGCTGATCGTGGTGCTGGCGTCGGCCGGGGCATTCGCCATCCGCCGTTGGCTCGGTTCGCGGGTCATGGAGGAAGCGCCGACGCTCGACGGATTGTCGGTCGTGGTGCTGATGGTGTTCGCCATTCCGCTGATGGATGGCGTGGTCGCCCAGGCGACAGAGCAGCCCCTGAAGCTCATGGGCTTCATCGTCGGCGCCTTCGCCGGCATGCTGCTATGCAACCTCGTGGTCGCGGCGGGCACGCTGCCGTTCCTCGACCGGCGCGTGGCGTTGACCGCTGGCTACTGCTCGGGCGGGCGCCACAATGCGCTGTTGATGGCGGTGCTCCCGGCCTCGATCGACGCCGACGTCTTCCTGTTCATCGCCGCCGTGCAGTTCCCGATCTACCTGATCCCTACCCAGCTGCAGCCCCTCTCCCGCCGCCTGCTGCGCCCGTGAGCCGGTCGTGAAAGCCCTTCAACAGGTCGAGCACGTCGAACACGGGCAGGCCCGTGGCGTCCTGCACCGCCTTCTTGTACGGCGGCAGGTTGGTGCATTCGAAGACGATCGTGTCGATCCCGGGATGGCGCGCCGCCAGATCGCGGGCGGCGGCCACCACCTCGCGCTCGACCTGGTCGCGATCGAGCGTCGGGGCATTGCCGATGAACGTCCTGGCAAAGGAACTGTCTTCGGGCAGGCCGACGAACGGCGTGTCGGTCGGCGCACCGACGGCAGCGAAGTGAGCCGGCGTCAGGTTGCGAGCCGACGCCGTGAGCACGCCCACTTTTCTGTTGGCAAGCCGCTTGATGTGCAACAGCGCCGACGTCGCGACGGGGACGGGCGAGCAGGCTGACAGATCGTCCTGGTAGAGGGCGAGGAAGCCGCAGCTCGTCGACAGGCCGATTGCCCCCTCGGCCGCGAGCGCGCGGGCATTGGCCTCGAGAGCGGCCAGCACACGCGGCCGGTCGGGATGCGCGGTCACGGCATCGGACGAGCCGATGCCCACCATGCGCCGGAAGATCACGGGGAAGTCGAAGGACTGGGCATTGCCGATGTCGCCCACGATGCGCGGAAAGCGCGTGTCGAGCATCAGGATGCCGAGCGGTCCTGTCATGTCGGGGCTTGCGGCCATGCCTTCTGCGCTCCCCTCGCCTGCTCGAACCAGCGCGAGATCCGCATCACGCCGAGATCGTCGAAACGGTGGCCGGCGATCTGCAGGCCGATCGGCTTGCCTTCGTGGGTGTAGCCGCAATTGATCGACGCCGCCGGCTGCTCGCTCATGTTG
>JAEWIV010000091.1 GCA_023386865.1 Pseudomonadota bacterium | reverse complement strand
ACAGCAGCACGGGAGGTCAGAATGAACGATCGTGTTCTCTCGCGCGACGATCAGCGCGCCCGTGAGTACTCAACACAAATCCATCGGTTGGACCATGAGCCGGTGCAGGATGAAACAAAGCCGACGTCGCGGCGGCGCGCTGTTGCCGGAGTGGTTCTCGGCTCGGTGGCCTATCTGGTGACCAGTTGTTTCGTAGACTGGCGGCTGCACAAGCCGAAGATCGACCGAGGTGGGTTGAGCTTCGGACATACGCCAACGAGAAGTAGAAGCGCTGGACAGGGGTAGGTCACAGGCTGACGTGCTAGGGGTGGCGCCAGCTATGTACTGCAACACCGCCATCAGCCAGCGACCCTGCGCTCTGGACCCATCATGCTTTAGGTGTGAGATGTGAGATCGAAGCCGTAGACGCGCGCCGTGTTGCCGCCGACGATCTTGGCCCGTTCATCGTCCGGCACGCCGGCTAAAATCTCCGACAGGATCTTCTGCGACTGGGGAAACGTCGATTCGCTGTGCGGGTAATCAGAGCCCCACATCATGTTGTCGACGCCGATGACGTCACGCAGGCGGATGCCGATGGCGTCTTCCTGGAAGCTGAGCACGACGTTGCGATGGAAGAAGTCGCTCGGGATCATGCCGTCCTTGAAGCGGTAGATCGCCTCGCCGTGGCGCTCGCGATACGTATAGTCCATGGAGGAGAGCACGTGCGGCACCCAGGCCAGCTCGAACTCGACGATGGCGAGCGTGAGCCGCGGGTGACGTTCGAAGACGCCGGAGAAGATCAGGTCGCACATCGACAGCGCCGGATAGTGGGCCTTGGTCGAGCGGCTGCTGGCGTCGCGCAGCGTCTTGTCGCCGAAGCCGCGGATCTTGCCCTGCCGCCGCGTGGCCGTATGCAGGCTGATCGGCAGGCCGAGCGCCGCGGCGGCCGCCCAGAACGGCTCGTATTCCGCCTGGTCGTAGCGCCGGTCTTCCATGGGATATTCGGTGATCATCGCACCGGCGAGACCCAAGCGGGCGGCGCGCTCGAGTTCGCCGATACCGTCCCGGACGTCGTCGAGGTTGATCATGGCAATGCCCTTCAGCCGGGCGGGATCGGCGCGGCAGAACTCGGCCAGCCAATCGTTGTAGGCGCGGAAGATGGCGGACATCAGCGCCGAATCCGCCAGCCTGAAATAGAAGAGCCCCTGCGAGGGATAGAGCACCTCGCCCGCCACGCCGTCGAGCGCCATGTCCGCGAGATGCTGCCGGGGATCCCAGCCTCCGCGGTGCACGTCCTCGAGGCGACCCTGGGCGGAAATGGTCTCGGGCGCCTCGAACCGAGCGCCGGCGTTCGAGATCAGGCCGATGCCGGAGAGGACCTGGTCGGCCTCGACCACGATCTGGTCGGCGCCGTCGATGCGCTCGATCCGCGGCGCCCGATCCCGGAACGCCGCATCGATGCGGGTCTGCCAAAGATCGGCTGGTTCGAAGACATGCGAGTCGGAAGAGAGAATCAGCGGCGGCACAGGCACCTCGTCTCACTTGACCAGGTGCAGCTTTGGCAAATGCCCGATCGACGTCAAGGCGACCGTCGGCGCACCATCGGTCCCGCCCTGGAGCCTACTTGCGTTTCAGCTCTGCGAGCAACCGCTCGACGAACTTCGGCGAATAGCCCAGCAACGCCGTCTCGTCCGACAACGCCTTCTCGAGCTGTCCCAGCGCCTCGACGAACGAGCCGCCTTTCGCCAGCGCCTCCTCGACGAGCTTGCCGGCCTTCTGCTTGCCCATCCTCTCGGCCAGCAGGAAGGTCGCGCGCTCGGCGAGCACGGCGCCCTCGGTGGCGTCCATGTTGGCCTGCATGGCGTCGGGATCGACGGTGAGCCCGGGGGCAACCTCGTGCATGGCCTGCACCGCCGAGGCCAGCGTCTCGATCAGGGCGGCCATGGTCGGCCATTCCGCCTGCCAGCCGCCGAGCGCGCGTTCGTGCTCCTGCGGCAGGGCGGCGACGATGGTGGCGGCCAGCATCGGCGCGCGGCCGGCCGCCGCCAGGGCCAGCGCGGCGCCGACGGGATTGCGCTTGTGCGGCATGGTCGAGGAGCCGCCGCGGCCGGGGCCACTGGGCTCCGCCGCTTCGCCGAGCTCGATCTGCATCATCAGCGAAATGTCGCGCGCGGCCTTGGCGAGGGCGCCGACGACCAGGGCGGCGTCCTGGGCCAGCGCGGCGACGCGCACGCGCTGGGTGAACCAGGGCGCCGCCGGCAGATCGAGCTTCAGGCGTTTGGCGAGCGACAGCATCACCGTCTCCGCCTTGTCCCCGAGCGCCGACAGGCTGCCCGAGGCACCGCCGAACTGGACGACCTGGGTTTCCTTGAAGCTCGCCTCCAGCCGTCGCGCGGCGCGGGCGATGTCGGACGCCCAGCCCGCGATCTTCTGGCCGAGAGCGATCGGCGTGGCGGGCTGCAGCAGGGTGCGGCCCAGCATCGGCGTGCGGCGATGCTTGCGGGCGAGAGCGGCGAAGGCCGCGACGATGGCGTCGAGCTCCTTCAAGAGCGGCGGCAGCGCCTCGCCGAGCTGCAGCACCATGGCGGTGTCGATGACGTCCTGGCTGGTGGCGCCCCAGTGCACGTAGCCCGCGGCGTCGGCATCGCGCTTGGCGACCTCGTCGGTCAGCGCCTTGACCACCGGCACGGTGAGCGTGGCAGTGCGGCGTGCGGCATCGGCCAGACTCGCCGGATCGTAGAGCGCGGCATCGCATGCCTTGACGATGACCGGCGCCGCGCGCTTGGGGATCAGCCCGGCTTCGGCTGCCGCCTGCGCCAGCGCCGCTTCGAAGCGCAGCATGTGGCGCAGCGTGGCGCCGTCGGAGAAGGCTTCCGCGGCGAGCGCGGAGGAGCCCAAGGCGTTGACCAGCCGGCCGGCCATGGTCCTAGACGTCGAAGAAGACAGTTTCGTTCGGCCCGCCGAGATGGATCGGCAGGCGCCAGGTGCCATTCGCGTCGCGCTTGGCGATCAGCGTGGCGCGGCGCGCAGGCTCGACCAGCTTCAGGACAGGATCGTCGGCGAGCGCCGGATCGCCGTCGAAATAGAGCCGCGTCGCCAGCCGGTTGAGCACGCCGCGGGCGAAAATCGAGATGTTGATGTGCGGCGCCTGCAGGCCGCCGGCCGGCCATGGCACGCGGCCGGGCTTCACGGTGGTGAAACGGCTGGTGCCGTCGGTGAAGGTTCCGGCGCGGCCGTAGCCTTCGAAGCCGGCGTCGAGCGGCAGGTTGCGGCGGTCCTCGGGATGGTTGTAGCGGCCGTGGCTGTTGGCCTGCCAGATCTCGAAGATGCCGTCGGGCACGACGGTGCCCTCGACATCGCGTAGCTGCAGCACGATCTCGATGCGTTCGCCCGCGACGCCGGGCGGCGCCAAGTCGGCACGATAGGTGCTGCACAGCGTACCCCAGTAAAAGGGGCCGACGGTCTGCGAGGGGGTGAGTGCCTGCGACATGGGCTATTCCATCGGCGTGGCGTTGCGGCCGCGCAGCACGATGTCGAAGCGGTAGCCCAGCGCCCATTCGGGTTGCGTCAGGTCCATGTCGAAGGCCGCCTGCAGGCGCCGGCGCGCGCCGGCCGGCACCGAGTTGTAGATCGGGTCGTAGGCGAGCAGCGGATCGTCGGGGAAGTACATCTGGGTGATCAGGCGCGTGGCGAAGGCCGGCCCGAACAGCGAGAAATGGATGTGCGCCGGTCGCCAGGCGTTGTGATGGTTCTTCCAGGGATAGGCGCCGGGCTTGATGGTGATGAACTTGTACCGACCGTCGGCATCGGCGCGGACGCGGCCGCCGCCGTAGAAATTGGGATCGAGCGGAGCGTCGTGCTGGTCGCCGGGATGGTGATAGCGGCCGGCGGCGTTGCACTGCCAGATCTCGACCAGGGCGCCGGGTACGGGCTTGCCGTCCTCGTCGAGCACGCGGCCCTGCACGATGATGCGCTCGCCGAGCGGCTCGGCCATGCGCTGCTTCGTCAGGTCGTTCTCGTGAGCGTCGAGGCGCTCGCTGGCCAGCAATGGCCCGGTACTCTCCGACAGGCTGTGCGGCAGGACGAATGCGGGCTTGGTTGGGGCGCGGCCGGTCGTCGACTTGTAGTCGGGCGACAGGTTGGGCGGGTGGTCGCCGGCCGTCGGGCGGCGGTAGGTTTCCTCTTTCATGGGCGCAGTTTAGCCAAAACAGACCGCAGACCAAGCCGTCATCCCGACCGGAGCCGAGCGTAGCGAGGCGGAGCGGAGGGACCTCTTTTTGTCCATCTATCGACAAAAACAGGTCCCTCGACTACGCCGTCCTTCAGACGGCTTCGCTCGGGATGACGGTGGGGGGAATGGCAAGACCGGCAGCATTCTTCATCCGCCTGTGCACCCTCGTGCTTCTCGGTATGGCCGGCCCATCGGCGCGGGCCGTCGCAGACAGCGGCTCCTTCGCCATCATCAGCGACATCCATTTCAACCCGTTCGCCGTTACCAAGGACCAGGCGACGTCTCCCATCGGCGAGGACACCAACCACGCCCTGCTGATCTCGGGCCTCGCGGCCTTCGCCCGCGCGACGACGAACGCGGACTTCGCCATCGTCCCGGGCGACCTTTTGGCGCACGGCTTCAACGCCAAGGCCACCGCGGCGCTCGGCGCCGAGCCGGCGCCGCCGGCCGTGGCCGACATGGCCATCAAGACGCCCCTGTTCGTCGCCGATGCGCTCGCCGCCGCGCTCGGCGGCAAGCCGGCGTTCCTCGCCTTCGGCAACGAGGATTCGATCTGCGGCGACTACCGCGTCGAGCCGGGCGGGCCCTACCTCGCCGCGACGCGCGAGGCGGTGCGTCGCCTCGCCGGCGCCGAACGGCTGGAGCCCGACTTCGCCAAGACCTGGGACGCGGCGGGCTACTACGCGGCGCGGCATCCGACCGTCGCCAACGGCCTGATCGTCGTGCTGAACGACGTGCTGTGGTCGCCGCACTACCAGGATGCCTGCGGGTCGGGCGGGTTCGCCGCGGCCGAAGCCATGATGCGCTGGCTGCGCGGGAAGCTGGCGCGGCAACGCTCTGCCGGCGGCCGCGTCTGGCTGGTGCATCACATCCCCTGGGGAATCGATCCCTATTCCACGACCAATGCCAAGGCTCCGTCCTGTGCAGCGAAAGTCGTTCCGTTCATGAAGGAGCCGTTCGCGTCCGAGCTGCAGGCGCTGCTGGCGGAATACCGCGACGTGATCCAGGCGAGCTTCTCGGGCCATACCCATTTCGACGACTACCGGCTGCTGATCGACCCGCGCGGCGCGGTCGTCGGCCTGGACAAGATCACGCCGGCGCTCAGCCCCATCTTCGGCCAGAACCCGGGCTTTCAGGTCTACACCTACGACAGGCGGACCGGCACGCCGCACGACTTCTCGACCTGGCATCTCACCAATCCCGGCGAGCCCGCACCGGCGGCGCAGTGGCGATTCGAATACACCTTCACTGAGGCTTATCGGCAGCCACGCTACTCGCCCGACGTCGTCGCAGCGCTATGGCAGGCGATGACAAAGGGCGGTGCGGTGCGCGACACTTACAGGAGGCTATACAAGGTCGGGCGCGGCGAGCTCGCCGCCGACGGCCAGGCCGCCTATCTCTGCGCCATCGGTCATCTCGACGTGACGTCGTTCACCGCGTGCTATTGCGGCGAGCGGCAGTAGAGGAGGCCGGCGGCTACTTGGATCGATCAAGGATCCCTTGTTGATACGGCCCCCAGGTCCCCTCGCTGAGCTGCTTCTGCACCCACTCGGGACTGCCGGGCGCCTGCCACGGAGACAACCCCTCGCCTTCTGTCTGGATCCGGGGACCTTCAGGTGTCTCCACGATGTAGTGGATCACGTATCCTGGAGCGAGGCCATGACCCGGCTCGGTTACGTTGATGACAATCGGCTTACCGTCGCTGTCGCGCCACAGGTACGACTTGACCGGATTCATCGGCGTTCCATAGGGCATCTTGGTTCCCGACAAGAACAAGTTGTACGCTGCGCTCGGCGCTGTCGCCTCGTTCAACGTCCCTTCAGGCGTAGCGGGATGATTCAAAGGAGAGGGACCTGGCGTAGGCTTGTCGATGGCGCCTTGCATGAGCTTTTCGCCAGAAGTGCCCGGCGGCGACAGGACTCCATACTCGTGATAATTCGGAACATCCGATGCAATGCGCGCCGGAAAGTTCGGCGGTGCCGGCACACCGCCGAACGATTTACCGCGCGGCGTCGTGCAGCCGAAGGTACTGCCATCCGACGTGCAGTTCACGGGAACCGCCTCCCGCGGTGCGTAGGGATCGCCGAGAAGGTACGCGGCCATAGAATTGCCGGGCGTGCGGCGCATTGGGCCGGGCGCATTCAAGCGCAAGCCCGGGAGCGCAT
>JAEWIV010000054.1 GCA_023386865.1 Pseudomonadota bacterium | reverse complement strand
AGCTGCGGCCGACCACCGCGATGCGCGTGGCGTCGAGGCCGCCGTCGCTGCTTGCCGCGCCCTGGGCCGTGCGTTCGACGAAGTCGATCACCGAGCCAACCACCGCCTCGAAATCGGGACGGAACGGGATGCCCCGCTCGTAGAGCATCTCGGCCTGGCCCGGACCCGAGAAGGCGATGACGTTGAAGCCGCGCAGCCCGGCTTCGTAGCCGCCCAGGGAGTAGAATTCCTCGACCGGCGAATCGTAGCCGCAGGGCATCAGCACGGTCGGGGCTGCGACCCCACTGGCGGTGCGCAGCACATAACCTTCGAGGGCGATGTCGTGCCGCCACGGAATCTGCACCGGCTCGATCGCGAACGGCAGAGTCGGGATGGCCGCGCGGAAGGCGTCGCGGCTTCGGCGCCAAGCCGCCAGGAGGGCGGCGCCCTGCGGATAGCGCCGGGAGAAGAAATAGGCCGAGCGGAAATATTCGCTGGCGCGCAGCCAGGCCTCGCCGGCGTTGTGATGGTGGCCGCGCGCGCTCTCGCTGCGGGCCAGCTCGGCCTCCTTGCGGCCCTCGGCGAACCATTGGGCGTACCAGCTGGCAGGGTCGCCCGGGGTGATGCGGCGCGCCACGCTCAGGACCTGGCCGAGATCGGCGGCGCGGCAGGCCACTTTGGCGGCCGTGCGCTGCAATTGCGCGTCGAACTCGGCGTCGTCGAAGAACAGTTTCATGGTGCCGCGCCGCCTCTTCCGATGCAGGCCCGATCTCGGCGGCGCGCCCCTGTCGCAAGGTCGTCGGTCAGAGGAACGCCGCGCCGGCCATCAGCCCGAGGACGAGGAACACCAGCATGATGGCGAGCGCAATGAAGAAGAGGATGCGGGCGATGGTCGCCGCACCGGCGGCGATGCCGGTGAAGCCGAAGATGCCGGCCACGATGGAGACCAGGAAGAAGATCAGCGCCCATTTCAACATCGTGCGTCTCCCTTCGGTGGCGGTGCGGTCCGATAGGAGGCAACGAAGAGGCTGACGGAGCGTTGCGCCCTCCCAGGTTCCTTGCGGCGAGCGCGGCACTTCGGGGGCGCTCAGGCGTGAGGAGGACGCAGAGGCGCAGGAAGCCTAACTGAACGCCAGGCGGCGCGAGCGGCGCTGCTGACGGGACAGCATCGCGGCCGGGATCAGCGCGATCAGCGCCACGGCGCCGACGACGATGAAGGTGTCGGAGAAGGCCATCATCTGGGCGTTGATGTTCAGGATGGTGCCGAGATACTCGAGCGCGCCCGCCTTCTGCTGCTGGAACGGCAGGCCGGCGCGCTGCAGGAGCTGCTGGATCTGGTGCAGCAGGCGCTCGGTCGTGTGGTTGTCCCAGCCCTGCGTCGCGGTCAGCGCGTCGGCATGGAAGCGCGTGCGCACCTCGAAGAAGGCCACCATCAGGTTGATGCCGAAGGCGCCGCCGAGTTGGCGCATGAAGTTGGCGACACCCGAGCCCTGGCGCACCTTGTCGGGCGGCAGGGCCTTCAGCGAGGAGGCGTTCAGGCTGGGGTTGATGAGGCCGAGGCCGAGCCGCGAGACCATGATCATCGCCACCAGGGTCCAGAAGGTCGTGTCAACGTCGGCCACGGTCATCCAGGCGAAGCCCGCCGCGAACAACAGCAGGCCGACGATGATCATCACCGAGGCCGGCATGGCGTCGCTGAGCCGGCCGGCCACCGGGAAGATGAAGGCGAGCATGATGCCGGCCGGCATCATCATCAGGCCGGCGAGCAGCGGCGTGAAGCCGATGATGGTCTGCACGAACACGGGAATGACGTAGGTCGAGCCCATCATCCCGGCGCCGAAGATGAAGGCGATCATGGCGGCGGCCGAGAACTCGACGTTGGTGAAGATGCGCACGTCGAGCAGCGCGCGCGGCGTGTGCAGCTCCCACAGGATGAAGGCGAGGCCGGCGAGCGCGCCGACGGTCAGGCGCAGCACGATGGTGTCGGAGCTCCAGCCCTCGCGCTGGCCGTCGGCGATGCCGGTCATCAGCCCGAACAGGCTGATGCAGAGCAGGGCGAAACCCAGCCAGTCGAACGGCGGGATCTCGCGCGGGATGCGCCGTGTCGGCATGAACAGAAGGCCCATGGCGGCGGCGATGACGCAGAACGGCAGCGAGATGAAGAAGACGTAGCGCCAGGAGAAGTATTCGATCATCAGCCCGCCCATGGTCGGGCCGATGGCGGGGGCGAAGACCACGCCCAGCCCGAACACGCCCATCGCCATGCCGCGGCGGTCGGGCGGGAAGACGGTGAAGATGGTCGCCATCACCAGCGGCTGGGCGACGCCGGCGCTGAAGCCCTGCAGGACGCGGGAGAAGATCAGCCAGTGCTCGGTCGGCGCCGTGCCGCCCATCAGCGCGCCCAGGGAGAAGAACAGCAGCGCGCCGACGAAGACGCGGCGCTCGCCGAAGATGCCGACCAGCCAGGCGTTGATCAGCATGCCCGCCGTCATGGTCGCCATGTAGGCCGACGACATCCATTGCGCCTGGTCCTGGCCGATGCCGAAGGCGCCCATGACGTCGGGCACGGCGACGTTCACCGTGGTCATGGCCAGCACCATGGAGACCACGCCGACCATGCCGGTGATGGTCACGAGCCAGCGATAGGCGGGGCCGTAGCGCTCGCTGAGGACCTGGGCAGTCTGGATGGCGTTTGAGTCAGGCATGGGTGGCAGCGTGCCTCATGTTC
>JAEWIV010000035.1 GCA_023386865.1 Pseudomonadota bacterium | reverse complement strand
CCCTCGCGCAGCACCAGCCGCAGGCTGCCGCCCTGGATGGTGGCGTCCGCCACCGCGGGATGGCGGGCTGCCTGGCGTTGGGCGCGGTGGCGACCGCTTTCGGGCAGGCCGAGCAGGAAGGTGCGATCGCGCAGCCGGCCGGTGAAGCGGTCCGGCGCGCCGGAGGCGAGCAGGCGGCCGTTCTGCAGCAGCAGGAAACGGTCGCAGCGCTCGGCCTCGTCGAGATAGGCGGTGCTCCAGACGACGGCCACGCCTTCGCCCGCCATGTCCTTGACGATCCGCCACAGCTCGCGCCGCGAGGCCGGATCGACGCCGGCGCTCGGCTCGTCGAGCAGCAGCAGCTTCGGTCGGGCGAGCAGCGCCGTGGCGAGCGCCAGCTTCTGCTTCATGCCGCCGGAGAGCTGGCCGGTCAGCCGGTCCACGAACGGCGCCAGTCGGGTGAAGCCGAGCAGCGCGGCGAAGCGTTCGCGCCGGGTTTCGCCGTCGAGTTCGTGGAGGTCGGCGTAGAGCCGGAGGTTCTCGCCGACCGTCAGGTCGTCGTAGAGGCCCGAGCGCTGCGGCATGTAGCCGATCTCGCGCTGGAACGACGCGATGCCGGTCACGCTGTCGTGGTCGAGCACGGTGATGGTGCCGGCGTCGGGCGCGAGCAGGCCCGCGATCAGGCGCAGCAGGGTGGTCTTGCCCGCGCCGTCCGGGCCGACCAGGCCGGTGATGGCGCCCGGCACGATCGCGGCCGAAACCTCGTCCAGCGCCGTGCTCGCGCCGAATCGCTTGACGACGGCGTCGACCACGACGGCGGGCTGCGGCTCGGGCACCGGCCTACTTTCCGAGCGGAACGTGGACCGTGACGGGCATGCCCTGGCGCAGCCGGTCGTCGGGATCGCGCACGAAGACGCGCAGGCGATAGACGAGCTGCGTGCGCAGCTCCGTCGTCTCGACGGTCTTGGGCGTGAACTCCGCGGTCGGCGAGATGAAGCCGATCCACCCGTCGTAGGGACGGCCGGGATCCGTATCGGTGACGATCGTCACCTTCATGCCCGGCTTGATGCGGCCGAGATCGGGCTCGGAAACGTAGGTGCGCACCCACACCTTGTCGGTGAGGGCGAGCGTGTAGACCGGCGAGTTGGGTCCGACCATCGCGCCCGGCTCGACGATCCGGCTGAGCACGATGCCGTTCGACGGCGATTTCAGGTCGGTGTCGGCCAGGCGTTGCTCGGCCATCGAGAGCGTCGCCTGCTGGGCGCTCAACATCGCCTTGGCCTGATCGATGTCCTCCTGCCGCGGGCCGATCTCGGTCAGCCGCGAAACCTGGTTCGCCACGTCGAGGCGGGCGCGCGCCGAGTCGTACGCGTTCTTGGCCTCGTCGTAGAGCTCGCGCGACACGTTGCCGGTCCTCAGGAGCTCGGTCCGCCGCTTGAGCAGCAGCTCGGCATCGACGACCGCGGCGCGGGCGGCTTCGACCGACGCCTTCTCGCGCGCGATCTCCTCGGGCCGGCTGCCCGTCAGGAGACGCTGCAGCGCGACGCGCTGGGCCTCGACGCGGGCCCGTGCGAGATCGGCCAGGTCGCGATAGGTGTCGGCGTCGAGCACGGCGAGCGTGTCGCCGGCCTTGATGGCGTCGCCTTCCTCGAAACGCAGCTCCTGGACGCGGCCGATCGCCTGGAAGGCCATGTCGACCTGGCGGATGTCGACGTTGCCGTAGAGGGTCAGCTGGTCGGATGCCGGCGAGGACCATGGCCAGGACGACGGCGACCGGGTGGCGGCCACGACGATCAGGGCCACCACGCCTGCCGCCAGCCCGATCAGGACGTGCCGTTTCGAAAGGGTCATCCGTCGCGCTCCGGTTGCCTCGGTCCGGACCATAGTCCGCCGCGGTCAAGGGGCTTTGACATCCATCAAGCGGTGCACCGGCCGCCGCGCGGGAGCGATGGCGAGCGGCTTCATCAATTCGGCGGCGACGATGTAGGTGACGAGCACGCCGCCGATCGCCGCGAGGATCGCGGCCGGCGGCGGCGCGAATCCGAACCAGGCACCGACGGACGAGAAGGGCAGGACCAGCGCCACCGCCAGCGCGGCCAGCGACGAGACGGTCAGCGCCGGATGCGGCCGGTTGCTCCACGGCCGGCCGTTGGTGCGGATGATGAAGATCACCAGGATCTGGGTGGCCATCGATTCCAGGAACCAGGCAGTACGGAACGTCTCCGGCGTGGCGTGGAAGATCAGCAGCAAGCCTGCGAAGGTCAGGAGATCGAACAGGGACGACAGTGGGCCCATCACGCCCGCGAATCGCATCAGGGCGTTCAGGTCCCAGACCTGCGGCGCGGCGACCGCCTCCGGCCGCACGGTGTCGAACGGGATGCCGACCTCGGAGAGATCGTACAGCAGGTTGTTGAGCAGGATCTGCGTCGGCAGCATGGGCAGGAACGGCAGGAACAGCGAGGCCGTCGCCATCGACAGCATGTTGCCGAAGTTCGAGCTCGCGCCCATGCGCAAGTACTTCAGGATGTTGGCGAAGGTGCGCCTGCCCTCGGCGACGCCGTCGGCGACGACCTCGAGGTCGGGCGCCAGCAGGATCATGTCGGCGGCGGCCTGGGCCACGCCGGTGGCGCCTTCGACGGAAAGACCGATGTCGGCCGCTTTCAACGCCGGCGCATCGTTGATGCCGTCGCCCAGGAAGCCCACCACCTCGCCGTTGGCCTGCAGCGCCTTGATCAGCCGCGACTTCTGGTCCGGCGTGAGCCGTCCGAAGGCGTCGACGCTGCGCACCTGCACTGCCAGGGCTTCGTCGCTCAGCCGCGCGAGCTCGGAGCCCGACAGCACGGTCGTGACGTCGAGGCCGACCATCGCGGCCAGGCGGCGCACCACGACGGGATCGTCTCCCGAGAGGATCTTGACCCGCACGCCCGCCGCCGCGAGTCGCGCGATCGCGGCCCCTGCCGTCGTCTTGGGCGGGTCGGCGAACGTGCAAAGTCCCTCGAACGTGAGCTCCGTCTCGTCGGCGGGGACGATGTCGCGGACGGCGCCGGGCCACGGGCGCGAGGCGACGGCGATGGCCCGCAAGCCTTGCTCGGCGAGCGCGTGCACGCGCTGCAGCGATTCGGTTCGCCCGCCTTCGTCCAGCTGGGTGACGCCCGCCGCGCCGCGTCGCGACGTGCACAGGGCCAGCACCGCCTCCGGTGCTCCCTTGACGATCAGCAGCCGGCCCTCGCCCGGCCCTTCTGCCAGAACCGCGCCGAGACGGCGCGTGAAATCGAAGGCAAGGCGCGCCTGCAGTGTCCACGGCTCGCGCGCGAGATCCGTGCTGGCGACGAGTGCGACATCGAGCGAGCTGCGGTCGCCGCCGAGGGTCGCCGACACGGCCGCCAGGCGCGCCGCCCGCGGAGCGTCGTGGCCGTCGGCATCGAGACTGCCCGCCAGGGTGATCTTGGCCGAGGTGAGCGTGCCGGTCTTGTCGGTGCACAGCACCGTCATCGCCCCGAGATCGTGGATCGAGACCAGGCGTTTGACGATCACCTTGCGGTCGGCCATGCGCAGCGCGCCACGCGTCAACGTGACCGTGGTGATCATGGGCAGCAGCTCAGGTGTCAGGCCGACCGCCAGCGCGACCGAGAACATCAGGGACTCGAGGACCGGCCGTCCGAACAGGACGTGGGTTGCCAGCACGACGACGATCAGGGCGATGGACAGGCGGGCGACGAGCAGACCGAAGGCGTGCAGGTCGCGCTGGAAAGGGGAAGCCGCCTGGGGCGCGGCGAGCGCGGCGGCCGCCGCCCCGAACAAGGTGCGCGTTCCGGTGGCGACGACCAGCGCCACGGCCTCGCCGGTCTGGCCGACGGAGCCGCGGAACACGGCATTGGCGGCGTCGGCGGCGTCGTGCGAGGCGACCGGACGGCAGTGCTTCTCGACAGGGTAGGGCTCGCCGGTGAGCGCGGCCTCGTTGGCGGTGAAGGCGCTGGCCTCGAGGAGGAGGCCATCGGCAGGGACGATGTCGCCGGCGCGAATGCGCACGACATCGCCGGGCACGATCTCGTCGACCGTCATTTCGGTGAAGGCGCCGTCGCGGCAGACTTCGGCTTTGAGCGCCACCGAGCGGCGCAGCAGGTCGGCGGCCCGCACGGCCCGGCCTTCCTGGAAGGTATCGAGGCCGATCGACAGGACGAGGATGGCAACGATGATCGCCCCGCCGACGCCATCCCCGGTCAGCGCCGAGACGACTGCCGCGGCCAGCAGGATCAGGCACAGCGGCTCGAGCAGGCGGCGCGCGACGGCGAGGGCGGTGCCGGTTCGGCGCGCCGGTTTGTCGGCGTTCGGCCCGTAGCGCTCGAGGCGCCGGGCAGCGTCGCTTGCCGTCAGCCCCTGTGGGCCGCATTGCAGGTCGGCAAGAAGGGCATCCTTGCCGAGCGTCCAGAAAGGCGCCTTGGCCGGTTGTCCGTCAATGGCTGGCAAAGGCCACGCTGGCCGCCGACACAGCCGGTGGGGTGGCGGGGCACCGGACAGCGGAAAGGGCGGCCGACAGCTCGACGCGCGCCTCGCCGTCGAACGTTGGCGCCTGCCCGGGCCGCTCGGCAACCAGGTCGAAGCGCAACACCATCTGCCGGCCATGGGTCATGGCATCGAGCAGGCGATCGGACAGCAGGGGAACGTGATCGCGCTCGCCGTCGGCCAGCACGGCAAACTCGTCGGCAAAAAGGATGCTGACGGGAAAGACCTTGCCATCGACCGCGATCTCGACGCGCGGATCGGCCTTGAGCCGTTCGGCCGTCACGCCATTGGGACGCAGCGGACCGTCGTCGGTGAGATAGATCTGGAGCTGCAGGACACCGTCGCCACCCGCGGCCTCGCACGTCAGCACCACGCTGTCGATGTTCAGGTTGCTGCTGGCGGGTTGGGTCACCGCATAGCTCGGCGGCTCGACGTTTTCCTCGACCTTCCAGGCGGCGACGCAGTCCGTGGCGGCGAGGACGCCGACCACCAGCGCCAACACCGCTGCGAAGGTCCGGTTCCGGCTGACTTGGGCGCGCGCATTCATGGAAAACTCCCATTCGGCCGACCCAGACTAGGCGCGCGCCGCCCGGCGAAGCATGATCTGGATCAAACGCCGAAAGGACCCGGCCGCGGCGGTTGCGCCAGATCAAGGGCACTCGGCAGGTCGCGTCGTATGCAAATACCTCGGTCCCACCCGAGGGCATGGCGTGAAGCAGCATCAGATCGTCAACGGCCTGTACTTCTTCGCGGCGCTGGTCGCGATCCTCTTGGTGCGCGACCTGTGGCTGCAGCAGCAGAAGGTCGACCACATCCCCTACAGCGAGTTCCGCGACCTCCTGGAGGCCGGCAAGGTGGCCGAGGTCGCGGTCGGCGACACCTATATCCGCGGCCGGCTCGCCAGCCCGGCGCCGGGCGAGAAACCCGAGTTCATGACCGACAAGCTGTCGCTGGACGTCGCGAACTTCCTTGCCCGATACAAGGTCAAGTACAAGGCCGAGCACGATTCCGACTGGCTGAAGACGATCCTCTCCTGGGTGGTGCCGACGGCGCTGTTCTTCGGCATCTGGATATTCATCATCCGCCGCATGCAGACCGGGATCGGGCCTGCCGGTGGGCTGTTGTCGATCGGCAAGAGCAAGGCGCGCGTCTACCTCGAACGCACGACCGGCGTCGATTTCGACGATGTCGCCGGCGTCGACGAGGCGAAGGCGGAGCTCAAGGAGATCGTCGACTTCCTGAAGAGCCCCGAGGCGCATAGCCGGTTGGGGGCACGACTGCCCAAGGGCATCCTGCTGGTGGGGCCTCCCGGGACGGGCAAGACCCTGCTGGCCCGCGCCGTGGCCGGCGAGGCCGGCGTGGCCTTCTTCTCCATCTCAGGATCGGAGTTCGTCGAGATGTTCGTCGGCGTGGGCGCCGCCCGGGTCCGCGACCTTTTCGAGCAGGCGCGCCAGCACGCGCCCTGCATCATCTTCATCGACGAGCTCGATGCGCTGGGACGGGCGCGCGGCAGCTTTGCCCTGGGCGGCCACGATGAGAAGGAGCAGACGCTCAACCAGCTTCTCGCCGAGCTCGACGGGTTCGATCCGAAGGTCGGCATCGTGCTGCTGGCGGCGACCAACCGGCCGGAGATCCTCGATCCGGCGCTCCTGCGCGCCGGCCGCTTCGACCGCCAGGTGCTGGTCGACCGACCGGACAAGAAAGGCCGCGCCGACATCCTCGCCGTCCACATCCGCAAGGTAAGGCCGGCCAAGGACGTCGATGTCGGACGGATCGCCGCCCTTACGCCCGGCTTCACCGGCGCCGATCTCGCCAATCTCGTGAACGAGGCGGCCTTGCTCGCGACGCGCCGCGGCGGCGACGACGTCACGTTCGATGACTTCACCGGGGCGATCGAGCGCATCGTCGCGGGCCTCGAGAAGCGCAGTCGCATCCTCAATGCCGAGGAGCGACGGATCATCGCTTTTCACGAGACCGGCCATGCCCTCGTCGCCATGGCGCTGCCGGGCAGCGATCCGGTGCAGAAGATCTCGATCATCCCGCGCGGCATCGGCGCGTTGGGCTACACCATGCAGCGGCCGATCGAGGACCGCTTCCTCATGCGTCGCGACGAGCTCGAGAATCGCCTCGCGATCCTGCTGGGCGGCCGGGCTGCCGAGCTGCTGCGGTTCGCCTCGGTCTCGACCGGCGCGGCCGACGACCTGCAAAAGGCCACTGAGATCGCGCGACACATGGTGACGCGCTTCGGCATGGAGCCCGAGCTCGGCGCCGTTGCCTACGAGAGCGAGTCGTCGCCGTTCCTCACGCCGGTGCCAGGGCTTGCGGCCGCACCGCGCTGGTACAGCGAGGCCACCGCCGGACGGGTCGATGCCGCGGTCCTGCGCCTCATCGACGAAGGCCTGGAACGGGCGAAGCTCATCCTGCAGGACAATCGCAACCTGCTCGACACGACGGCGCAGACCCTCCTGGAACGGGAAACCCTGGGCGAGGACTGGCTCGGACCCCTCGCCAAACGCGTCATCGAGCCACGGCACGAGAAGCAGGCGGTGTAGCGCGCCACCGCGTGACGAATGGGCGCGCGCGGGGCGACGAGCTTGAGCTGGATCAATCGCATCGGTGCGGGCGTCCGCTTTAATCGTCGCCATGGATAGTTTCACGCGGCCGCCAGCACCGCCCGCGCTTGCGCCGACGCCGGATGCAAGTCTGCCGACTCGCGATTCGTATGTCGTGACGGCCCTGGCCGACGTCACTGATCGCGCCCTCCACGCCACCCTGGCGCGCTTCACCATGGGCCTGTCGCCGGCGGCGCTGGCGGCCGCGCATCTCGATTGGCTGGTCCATCTCATGGCCGCACCCGGCAAGCGCGCGCAGCTCGTCGACAAGATGAGTCGCAAGCTGATGCGGTTCCAGTCCTACGCCTGGCGGGCCCTGGCGCAGCCCGGCGCCACGCCGGCCGTCATCGATCCTCTGCCGCAGGACAAGCGGTTCAACGGAGACGCGTGGCAGGCCTGGCCCTTCAACGTCATCCACCAGGGCTTCCTGCTGCAGCAGCAATGGTGGCACAACGCCACGAGCGGCGTGCGCGGCGTGGCGCGGCACCACGAGGAGATTGTGAAGTTCGGCGCCCGCCAGGCGCTCGACATGGTCTCGCCCTCCAACTTCCTGATGACGAACCCCGACCTGCTGCGCCGCACCCTGGAATGCGGCGGCCGCAATTTCGTCGATGGTCTTCAGCATCTGCTGGAGGACTGGGAGCGCAGCGTGAGCGGCAAGAAGCCGGTCGGCAGCGAAGCGTACGAGGTCGGGCGGGACGTCGCCGCCAGCCCCGGCAAGGTCGTCTTTCGCAATCGCCTGATCGAGCTCATCCAGTATGCGCCGACGACCGAGACCGTGCATCCCGAGCCGCTGCTGATCGTGCCGGCGTGGATCATGAAGTACTACATCCTCGATCTTTCGGCGCGCAACTCGCTGGTCCGCTATCTCACCGGCCACGGCTTCACGGTGTTCATGATCTCGTGGAAGAACCCGTCGGCCGCCGACCGCGACGTCGGCATGGAGGACTATCGCACGCAGGGAGTCATGGCGGCGCTCGACGCGATCGGCGCCATCGTGCCGGCCAGGCGCGTCCATGCCTTGGGCTATTGCCTGGGCGGCACCCTGCTGTCGATCGCCGCCGCCGCCATGGCGCGCGATGGCGACGACAGGCTGGCGACGATCACCCTGCTGGCCGCCCAGGCCGATTTCACGGAAGCGGGCGAGCTGATGCTGTTCATCGACGAAAGCCAGGTCGCTTTCCTCGAGGACATGATGTGGGAGCAGGGCTTCCTGGACGCCAAGCAGATGGCCGGGGCCTTCCAGATGCTGCGGTCCAACGACCTGGTGTGGTCGCTGGTGCTGCGGCGTTACCTGATGGGACTGCGCGAGCCGCTGAGCGACCTGATGGCCTGGAACGCCGATGCCACCCGCCTGCCGTACCGCATGCATTCGCAGTACCTGCGCCACCTCTTTCTCGACAACGACCTGGCGGAGGGCCGCTACGTCGCCGGTGGCCGCCCGGTGGCGCTCACCGACATCCACATTCCGGTGTTCGCCGTGGGCACGGTGTGGGACCACGTGGCGCCGTGGCGTTCGACCTACAAGATCCACCTGCTGGTCGATGCGCCGGTGACCTACGTCCTGGCGAGCGGCGGCCACAATGCCGGGATCGTCTCCGAGATCGGCCAGCCCGGACTGTTCCACCAGGCCATGAGCCGCGGCGCCGACGACCGTCATGTCGATGCCGAGACCTGGCTCGCCACCGCGCCGCGTCATGACGGGTCGTGGTGGCCGACCTACCTCGGTTGGCTCGCCGACCGTTCGGACGAGCCGGCGGCGCCGCCGGCGATGGGCAACGCTGCTGCAGGATACGCGCCGTTGTGCGACGCGCCCGGCACCTACGTGCTGGAAGACTGAGCGAGCCAGCGGGCGGCGTTCGTCCATGCGCCGGCGAGGCTGCGCGCGCCGATGAACAGGCCGAGATGGCCGCACGGCTCGACGACGCTCTCGATCCGATCGGCTGGCGTGCCGAGCAGCCGGCGCGTCGCCATGAGCTGATCGACGGCGACCAGCTCGTCGTCACGCGCCGCCAGCAGGAAGACGGGTTGGCGCACGTCGCCGAGGTCGATGCGACGCCCCAGCGCCGACAGGCGTCCGGCCGCCAGACGGTTCTCCTTGAACAGCCACAGCACGGTCTGATGGTAGTAGACGCCCGGCAGATCGACGGTCCAGTCGAACCAGTCGCGGAAGCGCTGCCGAAGCGTGGCAACCGCGCCGTCGTCGCCGGGTTCCGATTGAAGGGCGGCATCGCAGTCCGCGCCGCTCAGGGCCGGCCGCCACAAGTCGATGACTCGCTGGCCGAGCACCCGGCCGTCACCCAGCCGCACGACCTCGTCGAACACGGCGACCGGCAGGTGCCGCGCCGTCAGGGCAAGCAGCGATGGCTCGGCCTCGACGTCGACGGGAGCGGCGGCCAGCACCAGCTTGCGCACCTTTTCCGGAAACCGTGCGGCGTAGATCAGCGCCATCACCCCGCCTTGGCACAGGCCGATCAGGTCGACCGGTGCGCCGATCTCATCGACTGCGACATTGAGCTCGGCCAGATAGCTGTCGATCGTCAGCAGGCGCATGTCGCGCGTGGCCGAGCGCCAGTCGGTGACGAAAACCCTCGGGCAGCCATGGCCGGCCAGCGTCTGCACCAGGCTGTGGCCGGGGGCGAAGTCGGCGAGGGTGGCGCTGTGCAGGGCGAAAGGGGCGCAAACCAGCGTCGGCACGCCGTGGGCGGAGGTGGAGAAATCGCGCAGCTCCATGGTCGACAGCTCGAGCCGTACGCGGTTCGGCGTCGCCCAGGACGGCCGGGTCGGCCGAACCGGCGTGCCATAGGTCGCCGTCGCGAGCCGTGCGGCCTCGGCCACGGCTTCGGTCGCGGCGCGCAGGGGCCACAGGAAAAGGTCCAGGCCGAAGGCATGCGCCTGCTTGTCGGGCGACTCGTCGCTCATTCGGGCCTTCCGTTGGGATGGCGGGGCGAGCCTCCCTTGCCGACGGGCGGACGACCTTGATCTGGCTCAAGCCGGCCGGTCCTGCATGCCGCTGGCTTGACAAGCCGGTGCTATCTTGCGTTCTGGATCGTCGAACGCCGACATGTTCAAGCTTGCCCACCTGTCCGATCCGCATCTGCCGATGCCGCCGGCGCGCGCCAGCGAGCTCGTCGGCAAGCGGCTGACGGGCTACGTCAACTGGTGGCAGCGACGCGCCGAGCTGCACCTGCCCTCTGCGCTCGCAGGGATCGTGGCGGATATCGAGGCGCAGAAGCCCGACCATGTTGCGTTGACCGGAGACCTGGTGAACATTTCGTTGCCGACGGAATTCGGCCGCGCCGCCGAGTGGCTTGGCCGGCTCGGCCGGCCGGAGGACGTGACGGTCATTCCCGGCAACCATGATGTCTATGTCGCGACGGCCTGGCCGCAGGGTCTCGGTCAGTGGGGCAGCTACATGGCGGGCGACGGGCAACCGCAGGCCAAGGATTTCGATGTCTTCCCGACCGTGCGTCGACGTGGGCCGCTGGCTCTCGTCGGCCTCTCGAGCGCAGTCCCGAAGCCGCCGTTCTTCGCCACCGGCACCCTGGGCGAGGCTCAGATCGAGCGGGCCGGGCAGTTGCTGGCCCAGCTCGGACGCGAGGACGTCTGCCGTGTCGTGCTGATCCACCATCCGCCGCTCACGACCGAAGGCCGCTTCAAGCGACTGACCGACGCCACCGCCTTCCAGGCAATGATCCGGCGCGCGGGCTGCGAATTGGTCCTGCACGGCCACAATCACAGGAGCGAAGTCGCACAGATCGCCGGACCGGCAGGCGCCGTGCCGGTCGTCGGCGTCACCTCGGCCTCGGCGGCGCCGGGCAGCAAGTATGGTCGCGCGCGCTGGCATCTCATCCGCGTCACGCGTGAAGCGGCGGGCTGGCGCCTGGACGTCGAGCTGCGCGCCCTGCGCGCCGATGGCGCAGGCTGCGAGCCCGATGGGCGCCTGACGTTCCACAGTGGTGCGCCTCTCGCCATGGTAGCCTGAGACGGCAATGGCCTCTCCCGACATCGTCGTCACGCCGGTCGCCGGCAAATCCGACCTCAAAGCCTTCATCGACCTGCCCAAGCGCCTCTACGCCGGCCACAAGGGCTACGTCCCGCATCTCGACGCCGAGCGGCGCGAGGCCTTCACGCCGGGCAAGAACCCTCTGTTCGGCCATGTCGAGGTGCAGTTCTTCCTGGCCCGCCGCGGCAGGCGCGTCGTCGGCCGCGTCGCCGCCCAGGTCGACCGTGCCTATCTCGAGCGCTATGCCGACGACACCGGCCATTTCGGCTGCCTTGCCGCCGAGGACGATCCCGCGATCTTCGCCGCCCTGTTCGCGGCGGCCGAGAGCTGGTTGCGCGGCAAGGGCCTGAAGCGGGCGACCGGACCGTTCAGCCTGTCGGTCAACGAGGAGGTCGGGCTGCTGGTCTGGGGCTTCGAAAGCCGTCCCATGCTGCTGGTGCCCTACGATCCGCCTTACGCCGGGACGCGCGTCGAAGGCTGCGGCTACGCCAAGCTGAAGGACGTCTTCTCCTACGACTACGACGTCCAGAACGCGCCCGAGACGATCGGCGCCAAGCTGATGGCGCGCGCCGGCATGGCCGGCCGGGTCAAGGTGCGCACGGCCAACATGAAGATGTTCGACGCCGAGGTCAGGACGCTGGTCGGCATCTTCAACGACGCCTGGAGCGACAACTGGGGCTTCGTGCCCTTCACGCAGGCCGAGATCGACCATGCCTCGAAGGCTTTCGGTCCGGTGATCGTGCCGGAGCTCGCGGTGTTCGTGGAGGTCGACGACGAGGCGGTTGCGTTCATCGTGGCGCTGACCAACCTCGCCGAGGCGATCGCGGAGTTCAACGGCAGCCTCGGCCCGATCAACCTCGTGAAGCTGCTGTGGCGGCTCAAGATCGCCGGTGTCGGCAGCACGCGCGTGCCGCTGATGGGCGTGAGGAAGAAGTTCCGCAACCATCCGCTGATGGGGGCCGGCCTCGCCATGATGGCGATCGACCATCTCAGGGCCAACGGCAAGCGGCTGGGCAAGACCAGCGCCGAGCTGGGCTGGATCCTCGAGGACAACAAGGCGACCAACAACATCATCCGCTCGGTCGGCGGGGTTCACTACAAGACGCATCGGATCTACGAGAAGGCCTTGTGAGCCATCCCACGGCGTTCGCGCCGCTCGCCAACCGCGCCTTCCTGGCCCTGTGGATCGCCAACCTGCTCTCCAACACCGGCGGCTGGATGGCGACGACGGGGGCCGCCTGGGAGATGACCAGCCTGACGCCGGAACCGATCTTCGTGGCCTTGCTCGCCGCGGCCGGGACGCTGCCGATGTTCCTGTTCTGCTTTCCGGCCGGCATCCTGGCCGACCGCTTCGACCGGCGGCTCTACATCATCGGCTGCCAGGTCTGGATGATGGCCGTGGCAGCGACGATGGCCGCGCTGGCCTTTGCCGGGCTGCTCGATCACTGGAGCCTCCTGGCGCTTTCCTTCTGCCTGGGCCTGGGCAATGCCATGAACGCGCCCGCCTGGCACGCCATCGTGCCCGAGATCGTCACCGGTCCGCAGTTGCGGCCGGCCATCGCCCTCAACAGCGCCGGCTTCAACCTCGCCCGCACCGTCGGCCCGGTGATCGGGCAGATCCTGCTCAGCCTCGTCGGTGTCTTCCTTCTTTTCGCCATCAACGCCTGCACCTACATCGGCGTCATCCTGGCCATGTCGAGCTGGCAGCGCAGCGCCGAGGCACGGGCCGGCCAGCGCCGCGAAGGCTTTGTCGAGGCGGCCCGCTCCGGCATTGCCTTCGTGCGCAACTCGAGCGAGCTCAAGGCCGTCTTCGCCCGCGGCCTCTGCTTCTTCACCCCAGGCATCGCCATCGGCACGCTGCTGCCCGTGATCGGCCGCTTCGAGCTCGGCCTCGATGAGTTCGCCTTCGGCATCCTCTACGGCGTGTTCGGTGTCGGCGCGGTCGCGGCCGCCATGCTGATGCCGACGATCAACCGGCTCCTCGGCCCCGATCGTGCCAACATTTGGGCAATGGGCGTGCACGCCGCTGCCACATTGGTCGCTGCGCTCGTCATGACGCCCTACGTCGTCGGTGCTTGCGTGGCGCTCTCGGGCGCCTGCTGGATCACCGTCATCGCCAACAACGGCGCGTCCGTGCAGATGATCCTGCCCAACTTCATGCGGGCGCGCGGCATGGCGGTACACCAGATGGTGTTCTTCGGTTCGATGGTCGTGGGCTCTCTCCTGTGGGGCAAGATCGCCACGCTGGTCGGCACGCAGCTCGCGCTGATCCTCTCGGCCGCCGTGCTCGTGCCCTTCACGGTGCTCGCGGCCTGGATCAGATTGCCGCGCTCGACTCTGCCGCGCGCCTGATGCACTCGGCGTGTGGACTTTCCAACACAAGACACACAAAAATTTGCGAGTAGACCAAGAATCTTCTTGTAACCGCGTCGATTAGTTGTATCTCTCCACGCAGACGCCCACGCACGTGCCGCTGGCCCATAGTGGTTACGCAACGACGGAAAGCGTCCTTTTTGGCAGTGCCGGCGAAAGCCGGGTCCGGGAAGGAGCTTCTGAGATGGTTGCTTACCGCGCGGGGCGCGTTCCCCGCTATTCCGTCATTTGCCCGGTGATTTTCGGCCGGGCCGCTTCGTTCGATTGTCCGCTCCTGCGGACCACAGAGACGCCGTCGAGTATCGGCTGACGCACGCCGCCTGTTTGGCGCCGTTCGTCCCGTTCGACGTTTCCACCGAACCCAGCCTGTGACTTGAATTGACGGGGAACCCCCCAGCGATGACCGAGCGTATTTTCCGTTACCTCCGAGAGCAGCAGCCCGAGACGCCGTGCCTGGTGATCGATCTCGACGTGGTCGAGAACAACTACCGGCGCATGAAGGAGCTGCTGCCCGCGGCCCACATCTTCTACGCCGTGAAGGCCAACCCGGCCGCCCAGATCCTGTCGCGCCTCTCCAACCTCGGCTCCAAGTTCGACACCGCGAGCCGCGGCGAGATCGAGCTCGTCCAGGCGACCGGCGTCTCGATGGACCGCATCTCCTTCGGCAACACCATCAAGAAGGAGAAGGACATCGCCTGGGCCTACCAGCAGGGCGTGCGCCTGTTCGCCTTCGACAGCGAGGCCGAGCTGCAGAAGCTCGCTCGCGTGGCGCCTGGCGCGCGCGTGTTCTGCCGCGTGCTGGTCGATTGCGGCGGCGCCGAGTGGCCGCTCAGCAAGAAGTTCGGCTGCGCCCCGGAGATGGCCAAGGACCTGCTGCGCAAGGCCAAGGACTGGGGCCTCGACGCCTACGGCATCTCCTTCCATGTCGGCAGCCAGCAGACCGACCTCGAGCAGTGGGACAAGGCGCTGGGCCAGGTCTCGCAGATGTTCTTCGCCCTCGCCGAAGAGGGCGTCGACCTGCGCATGGTCAACCTGGGCGGCGGCTTCCCGGCGCGCTATCGCGCCGAGGTCAACAGCCTGGAGGCCTACTGCGAGGCGGTGACCCGCGCGCTGGTGCGTCACTTCGGCAATCGCATGCCCGAGGTGATCATCGAGCCGGGCCGCTCCATGGTAGGCGACGCGGGCGTGATCCAGAGCGAGGTGGTCCTGGTCTCGCGCAAGGCGGCCAACGACCGCAAGCGGTGGGTCTACCTCGACATCGGCAAGTTCTCGGGCCTGGCGGAGACCATGGGCGAGAGCATCAAGTACCGCCTGCGCACGGCCCGTGACGGCACGCGCGTGGGACCGGTGGTGCTTGCCGGCCCGACCTGCGACTCGGCCGACATCCTCTATGAGAAGACCGAGTACAAGCTGCCGCTGGCGCTGAAGCCCGGCGACAAGGTCGAGATCCTGGCCACCGGCGCCTACACGACCACGTACTCCTCGGTCGCCTTCAACGGCTTCGCGCCGCTCAAGGCGATCTGCATCTAGCCCTCGTTCCCCAACCGGAACGAAGCGAAGGGGCCTTGAGAAAGGCCCCTTCGCCGTTTATCGACCAATCTCTGACAAGGCAGGTACGCTGAAATGGCCAAGAAAGTCGCGGGCAAGAACAAGAAGAAGCTGTCGAAGAAGTATGCTTCGTTCTCCGGCCGCATGGTCATGATCGGCTTCGGCTCGATCGGCCAGGGCGTGATGCCGCTGATCTTCCGGCACATCGACATCAAGCCGGAGCAGATCACGGTGATCTCGGCCGAGGATCGCGGCGGCCTGAAGGAGCTGAAGAAGTTCGGCGTCCGCTTCATCAGGAAGCGCCTCACCCGGGACAACCTGCGCCAGACCCTCGACAAGCGGGTGGGCAAGGGCGACTTCGTGGTCAACCTGTCGGTCGAGGTGGCGTCGACGGCCCTGGTCGAGTTCTGCCAGGAAAAGGGTGCGCTCTACATCGACACCTGCATCGAGCCCTGGCCGGGCGGCTATACCGATCCCAGCCTGCCGGTCTCGCTGCGCTCCAACTATGCGCTGCGCGAGAACATGCTGAAGCTCGTGCCCCAGTATCGCGGCGGGCCGACGGCGGTGATCGCTCATGGCGCCAATCCGGGCCTGGTCTCGCACTTCGTCAAGAAGGCGCTGGTCAATCTCGCCAAGGATGCCGGCATGGGCGTCGTCAAGCCGACCAGCCGCGAAGGCTGGGGCGAGCTGGCGCGCGACCTCGGCGTCAAGGTGATCCACATCGCCGAGCGCGATACCCAGGTCTCCCGGAAGCCCAAGAAGGTCGGCGAGTTCGTCAACACCTGGTCGATCGACGGCTTCGTGTCGGAGGGCAGCCAGCCCGCCGAGATGGGCTGGGGCACCCACGAGAAGGGCCTGCCGCCGGACGGCGCGCGCCACGAGTTCGGCTGCGACTCGGCGATCTACCTGAACCGCCCGGGGCTGATCACCCGGGTGCGCACCTGGACGCCGCTCGAGGGGCCGTTCCACGGCTTCATCATCACACACAACGAATCGATCTCGATCGCCGACTACTTCTCGCTGCGCCAGGGGCAGCACGTGGTCTACCGGCCGACCGTGCACTACGCCTACCACCCGTGCGACCAGGCGATCATGTCCATGCACGAATGCGCGGGCAAGAACCTGCACCAGCAGAAGAAGCAGCGCCTGATCGTCGACGAGATCACCGAGGGCCGCGACGAACTCGGCGTGCTGCTGATGGGTCACGACAAGGGGGCCTACTGGTACGGCTCGCAGCTCGACATCCACGAAGCGCGCGAGGTCACGCCCTACAACAACGCGACCTCGATCCAGGTCTGCGCGCCCGTGCTGTCGGGCATCATCTGGGCGCTGGAGAATCCCGACCGCGGCATCGTCGAGGCCGACGAGATGGATTTCGACCGCAACCTCGAGATCTGCATGCCCTATCTCGGCCCGGTGGTCGGCAAGTACAGCGACTGGACGCCGCTCAAGGACCGCGACGGCCTGTTCCCCGAGGATGTCGACAAGTCCGATCCCTGGCAATTCAAGAACTTCCGGGTGACCTGATCGTTTGAAGCGCAGATGCGTCGGTCCGGCCCGGGTCATCCCGGGCCTGGCCACGCACCGTTGTCAGTCGCGCCAGCGGCATCGTTCCAGGTCTAGGCGATTCCTGTCGTCGAATCGAAGACCTTCCTTTTCCAGCAAGTGTCGCTGGACGGCGTCGCCGCCGTTGCGCGAAAGGCTGTAGGACACCTCGCCCTTGGCGTTGACGACGCGGTGCCACGGGATCCTGGTCCCCGGGTCGAGATGCAGAAGGACGCGGCCGACGAGCCGGGCGCGCCTCGGCAGGCCGGCCATCGCGGCGACCTGGCCGTAGGTCGCGACCCAGCCGCGAGGGATGCGGCGGATGACGGCGCAAATCGCTTCGACGGCTTCATGGCCTTGCAGCTCGGCCGCCTGATGCGGCCTGCGCTTGGGCAGCATCGACAGCTTGCGACGATCCCTGGTCGCCCAGCCTTGCGACAACCTGAACGCTGCTGGCCCGAGCCCCTTGTCAGGTCGGCGCATGGTGCGAATACCCTGGTCTAGAAGAGGCAGTCCGCCCGGGCGGCGGGCTCGATGGGATCTGCCGGCATGTTGAGCTTGCAGTGATAGTCGAACGCGGCGCGATAGGGCGCCGCGATTCGCTTCTTCGCCTGGACGGGCAGGACGACGCGACCGCCGCGGCGGTCGATCTGCTGGCGGCCGTAGGCGATGTTGGTCCCGTCCGGAAAATAGGCCTCGAAGACGGAGTGCCCCGCCGACGAGGTGAACTCCATGACCAGGACGGCGCCGTCGAGGCATTCGAAGCGCGGGCCGCTGCGCAGGACGCCGGTTTCGGTCGTCTTTCCCGACGGGCCGGAGATCGTCCACTGCGACGTCGAAGACGAGCGCGACGACTCACCCTTCAAGGCGCCGCAGGTCAGCGCGGCCGCAGCCGGCGTGCCCGCCGTCTGACCGTGCGCCTGTCCGGCGAGGGCGATCGACAGCAACGCAAGACCTGCTCTTCTCATTCGGGCAGACTACTGAGCCGCAAGCTCTGATGCCAGGAGGGTGATGTTGGACCAGACAGCGCGCATCGGCCGTCGCGGACTGCTGCAGACGTCGCTGGCCGCGGGGCTCGCGGGTTGCGCGACCCAGCCCGGCTCGTCGTTCGAGCCGGTCGCGCCGTTGGCGCCCATCCGTGCGCGCACCGACCGCATCTTCGACATTGCCGTCTGCCTGCGCCCGTTCCGCCCGGCCGGCCCGCGCGTCGACACCGAGCGCCTGGGCGGCACGCTGGTGGTTCACAACTACGGCCACGGCGGCAGCGGCTGGTCGTTGTCCTGGGGATCGAGCGCCCGTGCCGTGCGGCTCGCCATGCAGGCCAGTCCCGCCGAGGTGGCGGTGATCGGCTGCGGCGCGCTCGGGCTGACCTCGGCGATCCTGGCGCAGCGCGCCGGCGCGCGCGTCACGATCTACGCCCGCGATCAGCTGACGGAGACGACGTCGGCGCGGGCGACCGGCGAATGGACGCCCGATTCGCGCATCGCTCTCGTCGATGCCGCCGCGCCGGGCTTCGCCGCCCTGTGGGAGGAGATGGCGCGCGCTTCCTTCAAGAGACATCGCGACTATCTCGGCCTGCCCGGCACGCCGGTCGAATGGATCGACCAGTACGCCGTCTCCGCCGGTTCATCGAGCTCCAGCCAGAGCCAGGACACGGGCGCGGCCGCCGCGGTGCCCGCTCCCCAGTTCGCCAGCTATGGCCGGTCGATCCGTGACCTGACGCCGCGATGGAGCCGCGTGCCGGTCGAGGCGACGCCCTTCAAGGCGACGTCGGTCGCGCGTAACGAGATCATGGTGTTCAACATCGCCGACTACGGCCACACGCTGCTGAACGACTTCTTCATCGCCGGCGGCCAGTTCCGCCGCGCCGACTTCAAGGCGCCCTCTCAGATCGCGGCGCTTCGCCAGAAGGTTGTCATCAACTGCACGGGCTACGGCGCGCGGGCGCTGTGGCGGGACGAGACCCTGGTGCCGGTTCGCGGCCAGATCGCGCGGCTGATCCCGCAGCCCGAGGTGCGCTACGGCCTGGTCTACCGCCACGTTTTGACCGTGCCGCGCCGCGACGGGCTGGTCGTGCAATCCTTCGCCGCCGGGGAGAGGCAGGGCTACGGGGACGCCAACGAAGCTCCCGACCGCAGCGAGGCCGAGCAGGCGGTGCGGACCCTGGCCGAGCTGTTCAGCGGAAGAACATCAGCGTGAGCAGGACGAACAGCGGCAGCAGGATGGCCGATGACCACGCCATGTAGCCGAAGAAGCTCGGCATCCGCAGGCCGGCCTCCTCGACCACCGCCTTGACCATGAAGTTGGGCGCATTGCCGATGTAGCTGTTGGCGCCCATGAACACAGCTCCAGAGGAAATGGCAGCCAGCGTCAGGGCGAGCGGTCCCATCAAGGTCGCCGCATCGCCCCCCGCCAGGTTGAAGAACACCAGGTAGGTCGGCGCATTGTCGAGGAAGCTCGACAGGATTCCGGTCAACCAGAAGTACCAGACGTTGTTGGGCTGGCCGTCCGGGCCGGTGACCAGGGTGACCAGCGGCGCCAGCGCGCCTTCGCTGCCGGCCTTGAGGATGGCGATGGCCGGAGCGATGGTGATGAAGATGCCGGCGAACAGCTTGGCGACCTCGGCCATCGGTCCCCAGCTGAAGCCGTTCGCGATGCGCAGATCGCGCCTGGTCAGCGCCAGCGACAGCGCGCAGATCGCGACCAACGCGAGGTCGCGCGCGACGTTCTGCAGCTCGAGCGTGACGTGGAACACGGTGAATTCGACGCCCGGTTTCCAGGCGCCGCTCATCAGGACGGCGCCGACGACGGCGATCAGCAGGATGATGTTGATGCCGCCCTGCAGGCGTATCGGCGAGTCCGGGGTGGGATCGCGCCTGAGATGGCCCTCCTTGCGATACCAGTAGCTGTCGATCGCCCAGAACGCCGCCAGCAGCACCAGGACGCACACCAGCATCTCGCTGAACAGGTGCGACGTCGTCCAGAAGAAGTCGACGCCCTTCAGGAAGCCCAGGAAGAGCGGCGGATCGCCCAGCGGCGTCAGCGCGCCGCCGATGTTGGAAACGAGGAAGATGAAGAACACGAAGACGTGGATCTTGTGCTTGCGGTCGTCGTTGGCGCGAATGACGGTGCGGATCAGCAGCATCGACGCACCGGTCGTCCCCATCCAGCCGGCGAGCACCGTGCCGAGCGCCAGAAGGGCGGTGTTCATCGACGGCGATCCGTGCAGGTTGCCCTTGATGAAGATGCCGCCGGTCACGGTGAAGAGGGCGAGCAGCAGCACGATGAAGGGGATGTAGTCCAGGAGCAGCAGGTGGACGATCTCGTAGGCCGCCGTCGGCACGCCGTAGATGACGGCGAACGGCACGACGACCAGCAGCGCCCACGCCGCCGAGACCTTGCCGAAGTGATGATGCCAGAACGACGGAGCGGCGAGCGGCATGATGGCGATCGACAGCAGGATGCCGACGAACGGCAGCACCCACATGAGGCTGAGCTGTCGGCCGTCGGCTGCCGGCGCGTCGGGCGATGCGGCCAGGCCGGGACCTGCAGCGAGCAGAAGCACGAGCAGGCCGATGCCGCCCTTGAGGAATCGATTGTCCATGATTCAGGCCATGTAGGATGCCGACACGCCGCCATCGACCGTGAGCGTATGGCCGTTGACGTACGATGCCGCCGGCGAGGCGAGGAACAAGGCGGCGCCGGCGATCTCGTGCGGTTGGGCCCAGCGCTTCGCCGGGCAGCGCAGGCGCTGGCGCTCGCCGGCCGGCGAGGCCATCAGCTGGGCGTTGGTCTCGGTGCCGAAGAAGCCCGGCGACAGGGCATTGGAGGTGACGCCGGTCGCCCCGAGCTCGCAGGCGAGGGCGCGGGCCAGCGCCGACAGGCCGCCCTTGGCCGTGGTGTAGGACGAGGCGCCGGGGGTGGCGAGATCGGCCACGATCGAGGTCACCAGGATCAGCCGCCCCCAACCGCGCTCGATCATGCCGGGCACCACGAGCTTGACCAGCGCATGGGCCGCCACGAGGTCGACGTCGATGAGGCGGGCGAAATCCTCGGGCTCGATCTCGGCGAACGGTCGCCGATCGCGCTCGCCGACATTGTGGACCAGGATGTCGATCGGATCCGCGCTTCCCACCGATCGACGCATGGCCGGCCGGTCGGCCATGTCGAAGGTGATGGCCCCAGCGGGCAGGCCGCTCTCGTGCAGGGCGGCGAGCCGCGGCGCCAGCCGTTCGGCCGAACGGCCGTGCAGCAGGACACGGGCGCCGGCCTGGGCGAGCGCCTGGGCGATCTCCCAGCCCAGGCCGCGGCCGGAGCCGGTGACCAGGGCGGTGCGGCCATCGAGCCGGAACTGATCGGGAAAAATCGACACGGGGTTGGGCATTCGTCTATTGCTGGAGTTCCGACTTAGCTTTGTATTGGCGAATGCTGCAACTGCCCAAAGTCATCGGCCATCGCGGGGCGGCGGCCTACGCCCCGGAAAACACGCTGGAATCGTTCCGCGAGGCCCGCCGCCGCGGCGCCACCTGGGTCGAGACCGACATCAAGCTCACCGCGGACGGCGTACCGATCGTGATGCACGACGACTCGCTGAAGCGCACCACGGGCGTCGACCGCCTAGTCGCGAAGACCCCGCGCGCCGAGCTTCCGGCGGGCGTGCCGACCTTCGAGGAGGCGATCGCCTGCTTCGGCGAGGAGGGCTTGGGCTGCAATGTCGAGATCAAGCCTTGCCCCGGCCGCGAGGCGGAGACCGGCCGCGTCGTGGTCGAGACGCTGCGGCGCTGCTGGCCGGCACGCTTGCCGGCTCCCGTGCTGTCGAGCTTCGCGGATGCCGCGCTGGCGGCTGCGCGCGGAGCGGCGCCGGAATTCGCCCGCGCCCTGCTGATCAGCGAGGTCCGTGACGACTGGCGCGCGCGGGCCGAGGCGGTGGCGGCGGACGGCGTCAACACCAACGGCGAGAAGCTGACGGCGGTGCGGGCCGTGGAGATCCGCAGGGCCGGATACACGCTCAGCGTCTATACCATCAACGATGCCGACGTGGCCCGCGCCCTGGTCGGCATGGGGGTCGAGTGCGTCATCACAGACGCGCCCGACGTGATCCTGGCGGCCCTTCGCTAGAGGCCAAATTTGAGTTGCGTTCTTTACACAGCCTTGGTGGACTGTCATCAGACTGCAACAAAATAGACACATCGCAGTCTCGTGGCCCACCGATACAACGGCGGGGTTTCAGGGAGGTTTTTTGGTGATGACACGGATTCTTTTGTCCTCCGTCGCGGCGGCGGCCGTTCTGGCGAGCGCGCCGATGGCCTGGGCGCAGACCGAGATCCAGTTCTGGCACGCCATGGGCGGCAATCTCGGCGAAACGGTCAATCAGCTCGCCGAGGGCTTCAACAAGTCGCAGAGCGACTACAAGGTCGTGCCGGTCTACAAGGGTTCCTATACCGAGACCCTGACGGCGGCGATCGCCGCCTTCCGCGCCAAGCAGGCGCCGCACATCGTGCAGGTCTTCGAGGTCGGCACCGCCAACATGATGGCCGCCAAGGGCGCGGTCTATCCGGTGTTCCAGCTCATGGCCGACGCCAAGGAGCCGTTCGATCCCAAGGCCTATATCGGCCCGGTCTACGGCTACTACTCGACGACCGACGGCAAGCTCCTGTCGATGCCGTTCAACTCCTCGACCCCGGTGCTCTACTGGAACAAGGAGCTGCTGCAGAAGGCCGGCCTCGATCCCAACAAGCCGCCGCAGACCTGGCCGGAGCTCGGCGAGATGGCCAAGAAGGCGATCGCCGCCGGCGCCAAGTGCGGGTTCACGCCGCAATGGCAGACCTGGACGATGATCGAGAACTACGGCGCCTGGCACAATCTGCCGTACGCCACCAAGCAGAACGGCTTCGGCGGCATCGACATCGAGCTGAAGTTCAACGATGCCCCGCGCGTGAAGTTCATCCAGATGCTGGCCGATTGGGGCAAGGACAAGGTCTTCGTCTACGGCGGACGCGAGGGCAAGTCGACGGCGCTGTTCAACGCCGGCGACTGCGTCTTCCATGTCGCTTCCTCGGGCAGCGCCGCGGGCATCGAGAAGGCGCTGGGCCAGGACAAGGTCGGCATCGGCATGATGCCCTATTCGCCCGACGTGGCGCCCAAGCCGCAGAACTCGATCATCGGCGGCGCCACGCTGTGGGTGCTGCAGGGCAAGCCGGCCGCCGAGTACAAGGGCGTCGCCAAGTTCATGAGCTACCTGTCGAGCACGCCGGTGCAGGCCAAATGGCACCAGGAGACCGGCTACGTGCCGATCACCATGGCGGCGTCCGAGGCGACCGAGAAGGAAGGCTTCTACAAGAAGTTTCCGGGCCGCGACATCGCGGTCAAGGAGCTGACCCTCAATCCGCCGACCGAGAACTCCAAGGGCCTGCGCATCGGCAACTTCGTGCAGATCCGCGACATCGTCGACGAGGAGCTTGAATCGGTGTGGTCCGGCAAGAAGGACGCCAAGGCCGCCCTCGACGAGGCCGTGAAGCGCGGCAACGAGCAGCTCAAGCGCTTCGAGGCGGCGAACAAGTAGGACTTCTGCTTGCCAGGCCAGTTCCGCCGCATGCGGGCCCATCAACTTGACCTCATGCTCCTCTCCCCCGCGCTGGGGGAGAGGAGCATGGGCCTCTAGTCCATGGAAAAACGCGTCACCTTCAACGAGCGCTGGCTGCCCTACCTTCTGGTAGCGCCGCAGATCGTCATCACCCTGGTGTTCTTCTTCTGGCCGTCGGGACAGGCGATCTGGCAGTCGGTGGTCTCCGAGGACGCCTTCGGCGGCAACACCAAGTTCATCTGGTTCGACAACTTCATCCACCTGCTGAGCGACGCCAACTACTACTCGGCGGCCCGCCTCACGCTGGTGTTCAGCTTCCTGGTGGCGGCGCTGGGCCTCGCCATTTCGCTGCTCCTGGCGGTGATGGCGGACCGCATCATCCGCGGCGCATCCGTCTACAAGATGATCCTCGTCTGGCCCTATGCCGTGGCGCCGGCCGTGGTCGGCGTGCTGTTCGGCTTCCTGTTCAATCCCTCGGTCGGCGTCGTCGCCTGGGGCCTGGCGGCGATCGGCATCGAGTTCAACTACGTGATCAACGGCAACCAGGCGCTGATCCTGGTGGTGTTCGCCGCCGTCTGGAACCAGATCAGCTACAATTTCCTGTTCTTCCTCGCCGGGCTGCAGTCGATCCCCAAATCGCTGATCGAGGCGGCCGCGATCGACGGCGCGGGCCCGGGCAAGCGCTTCTGGGACATCGTCTTCCCGCTGCTGTCGCCGACCGGCTTCTTCCTGCTGGTGATCAACATCATCTACGCCTTCTTCGGCACCTTCGGCATCATCGGCTCGCTGACCCAGGGCGGGCCCGGCCAGGCGACCAACATCCTGGTCTGGAAGGTCTACAACGACGGTTTCCGCGGCCAGGATCTCGGCGGCTCGTCGGCTCAATCGGTGATCCTGATGGCGATCGTGATCGCCCTCACCTTCGTGCAGTTCCGCTTCATCGAGCGGCGGGTCCATTACTGATGGTCGAGAACCGTCCGTTCCTGACGATCCTCAGCCACCTGGTCGTCATCGTCGGCCTGATCATCGTCGCCTTTCCGGTGTGGATGACCTTCGTCGCCTCCACGCACGACCAGGAGACGATGCTGCGTCCCCCGGTGCCGATCTGGCCGGGCAAGTATCTGTTCGAGAACTACTGGACGGTGCTGACCGAGGGCTATCGCAATCGTCCCGGCACGGTGCCGCTCTACGTCACGCTGACCAACAGCATGATCATGGCGCTGGGCGTGGCGATCGGGAAGATCCTGATCTCGATCATCGCGGCCTTCGCCATCGTCTATTTCCGCTTTCCGCTGCGCATGTTCTTCTTCTGGGCGATCTTCGTCACCCTGATGCTGCCGGTCGAGGTGCGCATCGTCCCGACCTACGGCGTCGTCGCCGGGCTCGGCATGCTCGATTCGTACTCGGGCCTGATCATCCCGCTGATCGCCTCGGCGACCGCCACCTTCCTGTTCCGCCAGTTCTTCCTCAGCGTGCCCGACGAGCTCACCGAGGCGGCCCGCGTCGACGGCGCCTCGCCGATGCGCTTCTTCTGGGACATCTTGCTGCCGATGAGCCGGACGTCGATCGCAGCCCTCTTCGTGATCCAGTTCATCTACGGCTGGAACCAGTATCTGTGGCCGCTGCTGATCACCACCAAGGAGAGCTTCTACACCGTGGTGATGGGCGTCTCGCGGCAGGCCAACGTGGTCGACGCGGTGCCGAGCTGGAACCTGCTGATGGCCATGGCGATGCTCGCCATGCTGCCGCCGGTGCTGGTCGTGGTGTTCATGCAGCGCCAGTTCGTGCGCGGCCTCGTCGAAACGGAGAAATAGGGATGGCGCAAGTCCATCTGCGCGGCGTCAGGAAGACCTACGACAACAAGATCGAGGTCATCCACGGCATCGACATGGAGATCGCCGACGGGGAGTTCATCGTCATCGTCGGCCCCTCGGGCTGCGGCAAGTCCACGCTGCTGCGCATGGTCGCCGGGCTCGAACGCATCACCGGCGGCGAGGTGGCGATCGGCGACCGGGTGGTCAACGAGCTCGAGCCCAAGGACCGCGACATCGCCATGGTGTTCCAGAACTACGCGCTCTATCCGCACATGAGCGTGTACGAGAACATGGCCTATGGGCTGAAGATCAAGAGGATGCCCAAGGACGAGATCGACCGCCGGGTCCAGAAGGCGGCCAAGACGCTGGAGCTGTCGACCCTGCTGCAGCGCCGGCCGCGCCAGCTCTCCGGCGGCCAGCGCCAGCGCGTCGCCATGGGCCGCGCCATCGTGCGCGAGCCCGCCGTGTTCCTGTTCGACGAGCCGCTGTCCAACCTCGACGCCAAGCTGCGCGTGCAGATGCGGCTGGAGATCAAGCGCCTGCAGCGCGAGCTCGGCGTCACCTCGATCTACGTCACGCACGACCAGGTCGAGGCGATGACCTTGGCCGACCGGCTGATCGTGATGAACGCCGGGGTGGCCGACCAGATCGGCACGCCGATGGACGTCTACGACCGGCCGGCCTCGGTATTCGTGGCGGGCTTCATCGGCTCGCCGGCGATGAATTTCCTGGCGGCCAAGGTCGGCCACGACCGCAAGTC
>JAEWIV010000025.1 GCA_023386865.1 Pseudomonadota bacterium | reverse complement strand
CAATCAGGACGCCAACGATCCCTACAATCCGACGGCCGAGATGGCGAGCCTCGATTGGGGCGACGCCTGGGACGATGCCGACGCGTACGGCCTGTACCTCAACTAAACCATGATGAGTGCATGAGGATCGTGACTTAGGGCCGATGGAGAAGCATCTCGGCCTCGAAATAGCCTGACAGGCGCCACTGCGGGGAGTTTTTCTCCTCGCCGCAGTGGCGCGCTTCCGCCACCGCCTTCAGCCGCCGAGCAGAGCCGGCGCGGCCTTCACTTCCTGGCGTTCGACCTTCTTCACGATCTCGGTCAGCTTGGCGTGCGTCGGCGCGGGGACGCCGATGTAGTTGCCGCGCTCGGCGACGTAGCCGTTCATGAACTCTATCTCGGTGCGGCGGCCCTTGCGGATGTCCTGGGCCATCGACGGGCGCTGGATGTCGGCGCGCGGGTTGGGGTTGGTGTTGGAGCCCGGCCGCAGGATCGCCTCGACCTCGTCGAGCGCGGTCTTGTCGCCCTCCGATGCCTTGGCCAAGGTCTCGGGCTCGAACTTGCCGATCTTCTCGATGTGGTAGCCCAGTGCCTGGCCGACGCGGACCGCCTCGCCGCCGAGCTTGATCGAGAAGCGGCGGATCGCGTCGTTGCGGTCGCAGTCGGATCCGGTCAGCCCGGTCGCGGCCGACACGCCGTTCTTCATGCCGTTCTGGCAGAGCTTTGCCCAGCGCTCGCCCCACAGATTGGTCGTGGTCTTGGCGCTGTCGATGCGGCCCACCATGTCGCGCAGCTCCTCGACACGCTTCGTCAGGCGGCCGTGGACCTCGCCGACGCGGAAAACCGTGTGCTTGTCGCCACCCTTGGCCACGGTGCGGCGGATGCGAGCCGGCTCGAACATGTCGACCGAGATCAGCGAAGCGATCATGCCCACGGTCTTGCCCCAGCCGACCACGCCCGCAATGCGCTCCTCGTTCAGGCAGTTCTGCAGCGACACGACATAGCCGTCGGGCGCCAGGTATTGCTTGATCAGCGCCGTCGCCCATTCGGTGTCGTAGGACTTCATCGCCACGAAGGCGATGTCGACCGGCTTCTGGCGCGACAGGTCCTGCATCTCGGTGAGATGCATGGTCTTGGCGTTCTTGACCGTGATCTTCTCCTCCGGCGTGACGCCGTCGAGCTCCAGCCCGTTCTTGCGGATGGTTTCGATGTTCTCCGGCCAGAAATCGATCAAAGTGACATCCTCGCCGGTATGGGCGAGCCAGCCGCCGACATACCCGCCCAATGCGCCGACACCGACGACCGCAATCCGCTTGCCCATGGTTTCCTCCTCAAGCTGCCGGCAGCTTGGCGAGGAACGCCTCGACTGCCTGATTGAAACGCGCGGGCTGATGCAGGTTGGCCGCGTGGCCCGCGCCGGGAATGACCGCCTTCTCGGCGCCCTTGATCTTGGCCGCCATGTAATCGGTGGCGGCGAGGAAGTTGGTGTCGTCGGCGCCGACCAGCACCAGGGTCGGCACGGCGACCTTGTCCAGCGACTGTATGACCCGGTCGCTCTGCTGGGCCAGCATGCCGCGCGCCGCGCGGGCGAGCCCGCTGGCGTCGCGATGGCGGGTGAGCTTGACCTCGTCGCTCGAATTGAGGGCGGCGAGGCCCTTGGCCTCGAGATTGGCGGCGCGCTGGTGCGCCGTCTCGTTCCACTTGGCGCGTGCCTCGTCTTTCTTGAACCCTGGTCCTGTGTCGAACAGCATCAGCGCGCGTACCCGCTCGGGATGGCTGGCGGCGAAGGCGAGCGACATGTAGCCGCCCAGCGACAGGCCGGCGATGATCGCCTTCTTGGCTCCGACCTGGTCGAGCAGCGCCTTCATGTCGCCCACCGTCAGCGCCTCGGAGTAGAGGCTTTGGTCGACCGGATAGTCCGATTCTCCGTGCCCGCGCATGTCCCAGACGACCACCTGGTAGCGGTCCTTCAGAGCGGCGATCTGGCCATCCCACATGCGCGCCGTCGAGCTGTAGCCGTGGCTCAGCAGGATCGTTGGCCCGCTGCCATGGACTTCGTAGTGGATCTTCACCCCGTCGCGATCGAGCTTGGCCATGTTTTCCCCCTTACAGCGCGACGCGCGGTTCGCGGCGCGCCCGCTCGAGATAGCGCTCGGCATCCTCGGCCAGCAGCAGGCGGTCCTTGGCGAGTGCGGCGACAACCGCCTGCACCATGGCCACATAGTCCGCGCCGCTTGCATAGCGTTCGGCGACCGAGGGCCGCGGATCGCCCGATGCCTGGCGCGCCGCCCTGTCGGCCGCGAAGGGAAGGCAGCTTCCGTCGCGATCGGCCAGCTCGCCCGCCGGGTACGGAGGCTTGTACTCGTTCCAGCCGGAATAGGTCGCGAGCGGCACGGCGATATCGGGCAGGCGAATGCCCGCCGCCTCGTTGCCGTCGCCGTCGACCTTGCACACCAGCGTGCGATACGCGTCCTCGGGCGGCAGGGAACTCACCCAGTCGACCGGCGGCGTCACCCGGTTGGCGATCTTCGCCACGGCCGCCCCCGGTATGGCCGGGAAGCCGGTCATGCCCGGCTCGACCAGGGTGCCGGCGGCCAGTGTCGGCACGCAGCTGGGCGGCGGTTCCTTGCCCGACACGACCCACTCGTCGAGCGCCACCAGCAGCGCCCGCACGGCCGGCATCGGATTGTGCGGATTGCGCGGATTGACGTTGGGGCCGGGATCGGTGGTGGCGCCGGCGCGACCGCCATGCTGGGTGCCGGCAATCATGTAGACGCGGCTGTCCTCGGGCAGCGGGATGTCCCGCTTGCCGAGCGGATCGGTATGCAGCAGCGACGCCCCTTTCTGCCAGTACTCGGTCGAGGTGTTGGTCTCGACCAGCTTGGGATCGCTGCCGTCGCCGCGGAACAGCGAGCCTTGCCGCTCGGTAAGCGGATCGGAGAGGTCTGCCGTCGAAAAAGGGAACTCGTTCTCCGGGAATCCGTGGTCCTCGTGCTGCGTGCTGGTGCGTGCCGGCTGGCCGAACGGCGTGTTGAAGAAGATGCGGCCGATGCCGGCGATATGCGCATGAATGCCGTCGAAGACCTTTCGGCCCTGCTCGTCGCGATTGAAGCCGGCGGAGATGTGGTGACGCAGATAGCGCCCCGCCTGGGAGAAGCCGATGGCCAGCGCATGGCTGATCTTGCCTCCGGTAGCGGCGGTCGCCGCCGGATCGTGGCGCAGCCAGCTCACGACGTCCCGGGTCGCCGCGAAGCCCAGGCCCTGCACCTTGGGATTGGTGGCCTCGTAGTGGAACTCGTAGAGCCAGCCCGGCTTGGGCTTGGCGCCGTCGGCGAGCTTGATCGACCGGGCATCGATGAACGACCACTGGGTACGCGGTATCTCGTGGCGCGCGTCGTCGGCCCGTTCGCGCAGGCTGAGCCTTGCCCACACCTGGCCCCCGGCCGCCGCCTCGTAGGACAGCTTGAAGACGTCGAGATTTCCCACGCGTGTGCCGGAGACGAACTCCTCGCGCACCATGTCGACGATGGGCGTGCCCTTGTCGGTTGCGATCGGTGCCGTCAGCCCCAGTCCCATATTGGCGCGCGGCGCATCGGGGTCCCAGCCCGACCACACGATGGTGTACCCGCGGCGCAGCGGGAAGCCGTTGCCGACGTCGGCCATGGTCTTGGGGTCGTTCACGCCCTGCGGGCCGTCGGCGATGTTGCCGAACAGCATCTTGCGGCCGCGGTTGTTCACTTCGTACAGGATGCGGCCGTTGCCCTTGGCGGGGTCCTTGGGCCGCAGGATGAAGACGTCGGTCGTGTACTCGACCATGCCGTTGGCGTTGAGCGGCGCCTTGTCGATCAGGGCGATGCCCTTGTTGCCCGGATGCCCGGGGTCCACCTCGCCTCTGGCCTTTGCGATCACCCGCTCATAGGCGCCGACGTCGCCGAACGGCGCACCGTCGGCGAGCGGCTCGACCTTCTCGATATCGAACGAAACCAGCATTCGGACCTCTTACCGGACCGCGGGCCTCCAGGCCCGCTCATGGTCTTCGGAGCTTGAACCTCCAGCTCCGCGCGCCTGATGAAGCGGGCCTGGAGGCCCGCGGTCCAATGATTACGCCTTCGCCTCTTCCGGCGGAAAGTTCAGTTCGACGCCGACGCCGTCGGGATCGTAGAGGAAGATCTGGGCGGCGCCGGTGCGCGGCACGACCTGCTCGCGGAACTTGACGTTCTTCGATTGCAGGCGCTTGCGCACACCCGGAAGGTCGCTGGCGGCGAAGGCGATATGGTCGAAACGGCCGGTATCGTCGAACTTCTTGGCCGTGCCGCGCACGACGATGCCTTCGCGCGGCGTGCGCGGTCCCAGGAGGTGCACCGTGGCCACGCCGCCGGAGTAGAGCCAATAGCCCGGGAAGCCGAGCGGCGGACGATCGCCGTTCTCCAGCCCGAGCACGTCGCAATAGAAATCCTTGGTGGCCTCCAGGTCGGAGGGCTCGATGGTGTAATGCTGCAGGACGCCGAGCGGCATGATCCGGTCTCCGGTGGTGGTCAGACGAAAGTGAGGTCGGCTTCGGCGCCCAGCATCCAGGCGCCGACGGTCTCGAAATGCGACAGCCGGCCCTGCAGTTGCTGGGTCACGGTGTGGATGTCGCGGAAGCGCCGCTCCAGCGGATGGCTTTCGAAGATCGCCGTGGCCCCGGCCGCGTTGTAGGCGAAGTCGACGGCCTCGCGCGAGCGATGGATGGCGTTGGTCGAGGCCATGCGGATGGTGATGCGCTGGTCGACGCTCAGCTTCTTCCCCGCCGAGATCTCTTGCCAGATGCCGGCAACCGACTGCAGCAGGAAGGCTCGCGCCGAGCGTATGGCGACCTCGGCCTGGGCGAGGTTGCTCTGCACGACCGCGTTGTCGCGGATCGGGCTGACCTTGCCGCGCGGGATCTTGGTCCGAGCGACCTCGACGAAGTTGTCCAGGGAGGCGCGGGCAATGCCCAGCGCCACGCCGGAAAAACCGAGTTCGTAGCAGGTCATCGCCGACATGCGGTAGAGCGGACCCGCCTCCCGGCATTCCTTCTCCCAGTCGCGCGTCATCGTATGGTCGGCGCGCACGAAATGATCGTCGAGGGCGAACTGATCGCTTGCCGTGCCGCGCAGCCCGACGACGTTCCAGATGTCGGTCCACTCGACCTCGCTCGCCGGCACCAGCATGGTGCGCTCGACCTGCTTGCCGTTGGCATGGAGCCGTGGCGAGCCATCCGCCTGGAAGACCGGGCAATGCGCGCCGAGCCAGGTGGCGTGCCGCCCGCCCGACGCGAAGGCCCAAACCCCGGTCACGCGGTAGCCGCCCTCGCATTCGACGGCGCGCACCCGGGGACCCGGGCCCCAGGCCAGCACCGCGCGCGGATCGTCACCGAAGATCTCCTGCGCGACCGGCACGGCAAGGTAGGCCGCCGACATCGAGCAACCGCCGGCCTGGCTCAGGCACCAGGCCGTCGGGGGGGGGGGCCTGGGGGTCGCCGCCCAGGCGGGGG
>JAEWIV010000013.1 GCA_023386865.1 Pseudomonadota bacterium | reverse complement strand
CTGCCTGCTTGGCTGCGATCACCGGATGGTTGAGCGCGACATGGGAGGTGGCGAAACAGGTGATGCTCTTCGTCGCCGCCGCCATGGCGGCGGCCCAGGGATAGACCTCGAAGCTGATGCCGTTGTGATTCGACGGCCCGCCCTGGCCCTTGAAGCGGCCGAGCGGCAGGGCGATCTCCATGCCGGCACGGTCGGCGAGCTGGATGACCTTGCGATTGTAGTCCCAGGTCATCTGGTCGCCCTTGGGCAGGTCCGTGATGACGTTCCCGCCGCTGCAATTGAGCGCGAAAATGCCGAGCTTCAGCTTCTGGTCGTTGAAGACTGGAATGTTCCGGCGGCGATAGTCGCGCAGTTCCTCGCGATTCATCTCCTCTCCTTCCGCTCAGGCCGACCGGCCGCCGTCGATCAGGTAGTCGGCGGCCGTGATGTAAGACGCCTCGTCGCTGGCCAGAAACAGCGCGAGGTTGACGATCTCCTCGGCGGCAGCGGCGCGTTGCAGCGGCCGGCTGCGGCCGAGTGAATCCCAGGCCGTCTGCCGCTCGCCTGCGGGCAGGCCGCCGAAGAACGCCTTAGGCATGTCGGTGTCGACGAGGCCCGGCAGGATGGCGTTGACGCGGATGCCCGGCGCCAGCTCGATCGCCGCCACCTTGGTCAGCATCAGGACGCCCGCCTTGGACGAGCCGTAGGCCGACATGTTGGGCAGGGCGCGCACGCCGCCGCCCGACGAGACGTTGACGATCGAGCCCTTGCCGGTGGTCATCAATGGCGCGAAGGCTTTCATCATCAGGAATACTGCGCGCGTATTCACGGCATGCAGGCGGTCGAATTCCTCGGCGCTGGTCTGCAACAGCGGCTTGCCCAGAATGATGCCGGCATTGTTGTAGAGGATGTCGAGCACGCCCCATTGGTCGCGCACGGCGCCAGCCAAGGCCACGATGTCCGCCTCGCGCGACACATCGGCGGCACGCCAGGTGAAGGCGAAGCCCAGGCCCCGCAGCTCGGTTTCCAGCGCCCTGCCCGCGTCCTCGCCGAGGTCGGACCCGAACACCTCGGCACCGGCCTCGCAGAACAGGCGGCATGCGGCGCGGCCCATGCCGCCGGTCGCGCCGGTGATCACCGCGCGCTTGCCCGCCAGTCGCCCGCGCAATGTCGAATGATCGGACATCTCGATCAGCCTCTCCCTTGCCCGGACCTGAAGAGCCATCCATGGCGCTGGCGATAGTCCTGCGCGAAGCGGCTGATCCGCGGCAGGTCCTGCAGGGTCATCTGGATATCGTCGAGGCCGAGCAGCAGGCGCCGCTTGCGGCCGGGCTCGATCTCGAAGCGATGAACGGCACCGTCGGTCCCCGTCCAGCTCTGCGCCTCGAGGTCGACGGCCAACCGCGCGCCGGGAGCGGCCTGCAGGGCGCGCCGCTCGGCCTGCAGCACCGCCGCCTCCTCGCGGACCAGCAGCAGCCCGTGCTTGACGGCGTTGTTGTAGAAGATGTCGCCGAAGCTCGCGGCGATGACACAACGGACGCCGAAATCGACCAGGGCCCAGACCGCCGATTCGCGGCTCGAGCCGACGCCGAAGTTGCGATCGGCGACCAGGATACCGGCCGTGCGAAAGCCTAGTCGATTCAGCACGAAGTCGGGTCGCTCGCGACCGGGCGCCTCGAAACGCAGGTCGTGGAACAGGATGTCGGCATAGCCTTCCGAGCGCGGCCGGCGCAGGAAACGCACCGGCGAGAGCTGGTCGGTATCGACATTCTGCCAGTCGACCGGCGCCGCGACGGCTGCCAGTGTGCGAAACGGCTGGGGCATCAGGCCGGATCCTTCAGGTCGCGGACATCGACGATGCGGCCCGCCAGCGCCGCCGCCGCAGCCATCGCCGGGCTCATCAGGTGGGTGCGGGCGCCCCTGCCCTGGCGGCCGGGAAAGTTGCGGTTCGAGGTCGAGGCGCAACGCTTGCCGGCGGGCACGAGGTCGCCATTCATGCCACAGCACATCGAGCAGCCCGATTCGCGCCATTCGAAGCCGGCCTCGCGGAAGATCCGGTCGAGTCCTTCCGCCTCCGCCGCGCGCTTCACCGGCGTCGAGCCTGGCGAAACGATGGCCGGCACGACGGCGCGGCCACGGCGGGCCACGGCGGCGGCCGCCCGCAGGTCCTCGATTCGCGCATTGGTGCAGGAGCCGATGAAGACCTGGTCGATGACGAGGCCGGCCATCGGCGCCCCCGGTTCCAGGCCCATGTAGTCCAGCGAGCGGGCAACGACGTCGCTTGCCGCCGACGGCCGAGGCACGGTCCCTGTGACCGGCAATGCTTCCTCGGGTGTCGTACCCCACGTCACCATCGGCGCCACTTCCGCGGCATCGATCGCGACCTCGGCATCGAAGGCGGCGCCTTCGTCGGAGGGCAGGGATCGCCAGAAGGCCAGAGCGGCGTCCCAGTCGCCGCCCGCCGGGGCATAGGGCCGTCCCTTCATATAGGCGAAGGTCTTGTCGTCGGGCGCGACCATGCCGGCGCGCGCGCCGGCCTCGATCGCCATGTTGCACAGGGTGAGCCGGCCTTCGATCGACAGGTCGCGTACCGTCGACCCTGCGAATTCGATGACATGGCCGGCCGCGCCATTGACGCCGATGCGGGAGACGGCGAACAGGGCGAGATCCTTGGCGGTGACGCCGGCAGCCAGCGACCCCTCGACGGCAACGCGCATGGTCTTGGGCTTGCGCTGCCACAGCGTCTGGGTAGCCAGCACGTGCGCGACTTCCGATGCGCCGATGCCGAAGGCCAGCGCGCCGTGGGTCGATGTGTGGCTGTCGCCGCACACGATCACCAGGCCCGGCTGGGTCAGGCCCTGCTCCGGACCGACGACGTGCACGATGCCCTGGCGCGGATCGCCGAGATCGAAGAGCTGGAAGCCGTGGCGTCGCGCATTGGCGCGCAGGCTGGTGACGGCGGTGAGCTGCGAGGGATCCTTGATGTCGGCAAGGTCGTGGCTGACGGTCGGCGTTCCATGATCGGGCGTCGCGAAGACCTGGTCGGGATAGAGGACCGACAGACCTTTCTCGTCGAGAAAGCGGAACGGATGCATCGAGCCGTCGTGCGCGAGGTGACGCCCCACGAACAGCAACGTCTGGCCGTCGTCGTCCTCGAGGATCGCATGATCGCTCCAGACCTTCTCGAACATCGAGCGCGGCCGGGCCGCAGCGTCGGTCATCGGTAGCGTTCCCTGAGCGCGTCCCACTCGTCGGCGCCGACACGACGGAAGCCCTCTTCGACGCCGACCTCGCCGGGCAGCGTCGGATGGCGGCCGAGCCGCCTGGCCTCGGCCAGCACCTGGTCGCCGATGCCGTAGACGCTCTTCAGCAGGATGCTGGGAAGGATGACGACGCGGTAGCCCATGCGCTCGGCTTCGTCGAACGGCACGTCGGGTGTCTTGCCGCGATAGACGATGTTCAGGAGGCATGGCCCCTTCACCTGGCGCGGCACCTCGGCCATCTCCTCGAGCGTCTGCGGCGCCTCGACGAAGGCTACGTCGGCGCCGGCCTCCAGCGCGGCATTGGCGCGCCGGATCGCCTCCTCGAGACCGAGCGAGGCGCGGCTGTCGGTGCGGGCAATGATCACGAAATCAGCCGTGCGCCGGGCCGCCGCGGCAGCCCGTATCTTGGGCAGATAATCGTCGAGGGAGATGACGCGCTTGTCGGCGAGGTGCCCGCACTTCTTGGGGAAGTCCTGGTCCTCGATATGCAGCGCGGCGACGCCCACCGCCTCGTAGGCGCGGACGGTGCGCGTGACGTTGAGCTCGTTGCCGAAGCCGGTATCGGCGTCGGCGATCAGAGGCAGCCCGATCGCACCTGCGATGCGGGCAGCGTTCGCCGCCATCTCCGACATCGTCACCAGCCCATAGTCAGGATAGCCCAGCGACGCGGCGGTGCCGGAGCCGGTCATGTAGCAGGCGGCGAAGCCCGCCATCTCGATCGTGCGGGCGGTAATGCAGTCGTAGGCGCCGGGCGCAATGACCAGCTTGTCCCCTGCCAGCAGACGGCGGAGGTCCTGCGCCGCGGTCGGCATGGGTCCCGTGCTCATGGGATCGCAGCGCCGATGGCGGCGAGCGCCTTCTTCGCGCATTCCATGTCCTGCGTGTAGTGGCCGCCGCTGACCCCGATGCTGCCGATGACGATGCCGTCCTCGCGGATCGGGAAGCCGCCGCCGAACACGGTCAGGCGCGGCGTGTGCACGATGCCGTGCAGCAGCGGCGGGTCGTTCTTGATGAACTCGAACCAGGCATGGGTCGCCATGCCGGTGACGGCGCTGGTGTAGGCCTTGTCCTGGGCGATCGACGCCGACAGTGTCGAAGCGCCGTCCATGCGATGGAACTGCTTGAGCGTGCCGGCCTCGTCGCAGACGGCGATCGACATGCGCAGCTTCATCTCGGCCGCCTGGGCGGCGGCGGCCTGCACGGCCTTTGCCGCCGTATCGATGTCGATGCTCTTCTTCACGAAACTGGACATGAATCTACCTTCGTCATCCGTGCTGCCTGCTTATGTCAGTCCATCCGGTTCGCCAGCTTGGCGTTGCCGAGAGAAGCGTCCTGGATCTCGGAGGCGGTCGCCCGCACCAGCCGGCCGACGCGCTCGACGTCGCGCGCTGTCGTGCGCGACGGCGGAATGCAGACGGAGATCGCGATGTTGCCCAGTCCCAGCGAGTTCAGGATGGGCGCGGCGACGCACCAGATACGCTCGAACCTTTCGCCGCGGCTCACGGCAAAGCCGCGCCGGCGGAATTCGATCAGTTCGCGTGTCAGGCGGTCGACAGTCACCAGCGTGCTCGCCGTATGACGGCTGAGCGGCTGGTCGAGGAAGAGGTCGGCGATCTCCGCCGCCGGCCGCGTCGCCAGCATGGCCTTGCCGAGTGCGCTGGCATGGGCGTCGAGGCGCATGCCCACCCGGGTCGGCACGCGCGCCGTGCTGCCGGCGGGAATGCGCCCGCGGATCACGACCTGCACGCCGTCGAACGCGGCGATGTGCGCGGTCTCGCCGATCTTGCCGGCCAGCGCCTGGAGGCGCGGCTGAGCGAGGCGCACCAAGCTGCGCAGATAGGTCTCGCGGTGCGCGAGGCGATACAGGCGGGTGCCGAGCGCATAGCGCCCCGTCGCGCTGTCCTTGCTGACGTAGCCGAGGCGGACCATCACCGACAGCATGCGATAGGCCGTCGGCGGAGCGAGGCCGCAGCGGCGCGCGATGTCGGCCAGCCGCACATGATAGGGTGAGCGGCCGAGTACCTCCATGATGGCGAACAATCGGTCGACGGACTGGTTGCGGTAAAGGACGTCCTTGTCCTGACGCTTCGCGGGCATGCCACCGACGCAGGCTTGGAAAGAGGCGGGCTCGAGACCCGGCGTGGAAGAGTGTCGCTCTCCCACGCTCCGGAAGGTCATGAGGTCGGCCCGCAGCATGGCGCGATCAGGGCTTCGACACCAGCGGGCAGCCGCCGTTGCCCATCGGGCGGAACGCCTGATCGCCCGGGATGATCTTGACGATGTCGTAGAGATCCCAGTCGCCCTTGGGTTCGGAAGGCTTGCGCGAGCGCATGAGATACATGTCGTGCACCATGCGGCCGTCGGCGCGCACGTAGCCGTTCGGCGTGAAGGCATCCTTGAAGGGACCCGCCTTCATCTGCGCGAGGACCTTTGCCGAGTCGTCCGTCTTGGTCGCTTCGATGGCGCGCAGGTAGTTCAGGACAGCCGAGTACGAGCCGGCCTGCGCCTGCGCCGGCGGCACCTTTCGCTTCTCGACAAAGCGCTTGGCGAAGGCGCGGCTTTCGTCACTGAAGTCCCAGTAGAACGCTTCCGTATGCAGCATGCCCTGGACGGTATCGAGGCCGATCGCCTTGATGTCCGACAGGGCCACGGCGAGTGCCGCGATCTTGGTGCCGCTCGCCAGGATGCCGAACTCCTTGGCCTGCTTCATCACCTGCACGAAGTCGCGGCCCGAGTTGGCGACGGCGATGACCTTGGCGCCCGAAGCCTGGGCCTGCAGCAGGTAGGACGAATAGTCGGCCGTGTTGCTGGGATGCTTGACGCTGCCCAGCACCTTGCCGCCGCGCGCCGTGATCACGGCGGTGGCGTCGGCCTCGGCCGACCTGCCGAAGGCGTAGTCGACGGCGATGAAGAACCAGGTATCCAGACCCTGGTCCATCAGCGCGGTGGCGGTCGCCGTCGCGGTGGCGAAGGTGTCGTACGTCCAGTGGATGCCGTTGGGCGAGCAGGCCTTGCCGGTAAGGTCGGCCGTGCCCGGACCGGAGAACAGCGCGACCTTGTTGCGCTCGCGCGTGATGTCCTGGACAGCCAGCGCAACGGCCGAGCTCGCGAGGTCGACGACGACATCGACACCCTCGGTATCGAACCACCGGCGCGCAATCGTGGCGCCGACATCGGCTTTGTTCTGGTGATCGGCAAAGACCAGCTCGATCTTCGCGCCGGCGACGGTGCCTTTGAAGTCCTCGATGGCGAGTTCGGCACCGGCCACCGATCCGCGGCCGGTCTGATCGCTGAACGGACCGGACATGTCGGTCAGCACGCCGATCTTCACGACGTCGCCGGAGATCTGGGCCGTCGCCGGGTGGGCGAGCGCAAGCAATGCGATCGCGGTGCAGGTCAGCCGTCTCATGGTCCTCCAATGCTCCGTGTTCGGCCGGACCCTAGACATCGGCCTTCGGTCGAGCGTTGCGGCAGACCGTGTCCATTACCGACAGTGAAATGAAATCCGACCCCAGCCGCCCGACAGAAAGACGCCGAAATGCTTGACGGGAGGAGAATGTTCTCGTTATGTTCCGATACAAGGGAGGCCCTGCCGATGTCGGCCGCCACGATCCTCCACGCCGACCTCGATGCTTTCTATGCCTCGGTCGAGCAGCTTCTCGATCCGTCTTTGCGGGGCAAGCCCATCGCGGTCGGCAGCGGCGTTGTGCTGGCGGCGTCCTACGAGGCCAAGGCGTTCGGCGTGAAGGGCGGCATGCCGGGACGGCGCGCCCGCGAGCTTTGCCCGCAGCTGATCTTCGTCGGCGGTCACTTCAAGGAGTATTCGCGGCTGGGCGATGCGGCGATGAAGGTGCTCGACGACTTCACGCCCCTGGTCGAGCGCATCTCGATCGACGAAGCCTTCGCCGACGTCGCGGGCTGCACGCATCTCTTCGGCTCACCGGCCGAGATCGCCCGGAAGATCCGCCAGCGCGTGAAGAGCGAGCTCGGCCTGCCGATCTCGGTCGGTGTCGCACGCACCAAGCACCTGGCCAAGATCGCCTCGCAGGTCGCCAAGCCCGACGGCCTGGTCGTCGTCGATCCGGAGAAGGAGCTGGCGTTCCTGCACGGCCTGCCGGTCGAGTTGATGTGGGGCGTGGGCCCGGTCACGCGCGCCCGCCTGGCCGAGCGTGGTGTGCTGACCATTGGCGAGCTGGCCAATAGCTCGCCGCACGCCCTCGATCGCCTGCTGGGTCCGGCGGCGGGCGAGAAGCTTCTGGCGCTGGCGTGGAACCGCGATCCGCGCGAGATCCGCACGCATCATCGAGCCCGGTCGGCCGGCGCTCAGTCGGCGCTCGGCCGCAAGCCCGCCGCCGCGCACGTCTACCGGCCGGCACTCGCCCATCTCGCCGACCGCATCGGCACGCGGCTACGCGCCAAGTCGCTCGCCGGCCGCACCGTTACGGTGCGGGTGCGCTTCGCCGACCTGCGCAGCGTGACGCGCTCGCTCACTCTCGATGCGCCGATCGCGGCGACCGCGAGCCTGGCCGAGATCGCCGAGGAGCTGGTGCGCGCGGCGCTCGCCGATCATCCGCAGGAGAAGCACATTTCCCTGGTCGCGATCTCGGTGTCGCATCTGGAGAAGCATCCCCGGCTGCAGCTCGAGTTCTCGCTCGGCGCGCGACACGAGGAACGCCGCCCCGGCACGCGCCGCGGCGTGGCGCGCCATGCCGCCGACCGCGCCGTCGACCGCATCCGCGACCGCTTCGGCTGGGCGTCGATCGGCTACGGCTCGGTAGCCTTCGGACCGTATCGCTCCGTCCCCGACGAATTCCGCGAGCTTGCCGAGAAGGAGTTGTGACAGCGAGCCGAGGTCGCCGCCGGTGGCTGCGCCGTCAGCGCCGCCGCTCCACGGCGTAGTTTCCGTCGCCGTCGCGCTCGACCTTGATCTCCCGGCGCCCGTCGGGGCGGAGCGTGAGCGCCTGCAGGATCGGCCTGGCGCTTTCCTCTCCGGGAGGCTGCATGTGCACCGTCATGCCCAAGCCGATCGGCAGGCGCTGCAGCCTGACATGGGGCGCCAGCGCCGAAATGACGTCGGCGATCGCGTCGGCCGCGAACCCGAGCTTCTTCAACGCGCTTCCGATCGTATCGCCCTTCCCGAGCTGCACCGATACCTCGACCGAGCCATCATTCGTCGCATCGCCTGCCTCCGCAGGCGGCGTGCTGGAAGGCGGGTGAACCGGCACCGACAAGTCGAACGGCGACATCCGGTCGATCAGCGACTCGCGACTCCAGGCCGGTTCGGCCATCGCCGTAGCGATCGCACGTGCCGCCAATTCGCCCTGCAGGTCCGCTGGCGCGGGTGGCGGCGGCGGGATGTCCGTCACCGGTATCGCAGCCTCGGTCATCTCGATGGCGGCCGGCTCGTCATCGCCCATGCGAAGAGCGGCCCAGCCGACAGCCATCACGAGCGCGAGACCGACCCCGACCATGCCGAGCTTGCGACCGGCGCCACCGGCCGGCGCCGGCGGGCGGATCTGCACGAAGGTCGGCGGTCGCGATGGTCCATCGCAATCGGAGGATTGCGGGCGGCAGGAGTATGCGTCGGCCATCCTTGTACTTCCCAAGAACGCTGGAGGGGTGCAGCGCTTCCTCTACATCTTCGGCGCACCGATGCTCAACGAGATCGTTTCGAAACCGCGGCGCGGCAAGTCCTTCCTCGGCACGCCGGGGCGTGCAAAATAGTGCATCCATGTGGCGCCTCCTCCTGCTGATCTGTTGCCTGCCGTTCGCCGCGGTCGCCCAGACCGACGACGACACGACCGTCCGCCCGCTCGCGAAGCCGAGGTTTCAGGTCGTCGATGGCAATACGGTGCGGTTCGGACCTCAGGTCGTGCGCCTGTTCGCCATCGACGCGCCGGCGCGAGGACAGACCTGCGACGACGGCCAGTGGCAGCCCGGACCGCTCGCCCGGAAGGCGCTCGAGGAGTTCATCGCCGGCCGTCCGGTGACCTGCAAGCAGGTCGACGTCGACGCTCGCAGCAATCGCCCGGTGGCGCAGTGCTTTGCCGGTGATGACGACCTGCAGGCGATGATGGTCGCGGCAGGGTGGGCGTGGGCATTCGGGCCGTATCGCGATCGCTACGCGCCCGAAGAGCGCGAAGCGGCGGTCCGCAAGGCGGGTGTGCACGGCCATCGCTGCGTTCCGCCGTCGGAGTGGAGAGCGCAGCAGCGCGACCGGCACGGCCAGTAGCGATCGCCCCTTCAAAACGTTGCAGGCGCGCAACCGCCGGCCGCTTTCGGCCATTGGCTCGATGACGCATGAACAACGCGCAGGAGGCGACATGAACGTCACCAGGCTGAGGCGGGATATCGACGCGGGCAGGACCGGCGACAAATCACCCGGCATGGACCCTGCAACGGCACCCCTGGGCACGGATGATGAAGCAGCCGGCACGCGGATGGATCCGCGCCTGGCCGAGGACGTGCGCAGGCGGGCGGTGCGGCCCGACGGCGAGGCGCTCAGCCGACAGAACGCGACGCCACGCTACGAGGACACGCCCCCTGCGGAAACGCGCACTGGCGGCGTCGAGGCCGTGCTGCGATGGTGCGTGATCGGCGTCGCGCTGGCGCTGGGGTTGGCGCTGGTGGTGTGGCTGCTGAAGTAGCACCACGACGGCTCGACAAGATGTCGTCGCATCGCGATGATTGCCGGCGATCCGCCAGGGAGGACCAGATGCGCATCCGATTGGGCCGCCGTCGCGCGCTGCAGCTCGCCGCCGGCGGCGCCGCCGCGGGCGTGAGCCTGCCGGCGTTCGCCCATCACGGCTGGAACTGGGCCGAGGACCAGCAGAGCGAGCTCAAGGGCACCGTCAAGTCGGTGTCGATGGCGCCGCCGCACCCGTCGTTGCAGGTCACGGCGGCCGACGGCAAGCAGTGGCTGATCGATCTCGCCAATCCCAACCAGACCGATCGCGCGGGCTTCACCGCCGCTTCGGCCAAGCCGGGCGACGCGGTCGTCGTGCTGGGCAACCGCGCCAAGGACAAGAGCCAGCTCTGGATGAAGGCGGTGCGCATCACCGTCGCCGGCAAGACCTACGATCTCTATCCCGAACGCATCAAGACGAACTGAGCGCGGCCCGCCAGATGACGCTCGTCGACTGGATCGGCGCCTGGCCGGGCGCCGTCCTGCTGCAGCGCTCGGGCACGATCTATCTGTTCGTCAACGCCGCGCACATCGCGGGCATCGGCCTGCTGATCGGCGCCATCCTGCCGCTCGACCTGCGGTTGGCCGGCCTCGCGCGCGGCGTGCCGCTGGCCGTGATCGCCCCTTTCCTGTCGCGCAGCGCGGCCATCGGCCTCGGCCTCGCGATCGTCACCGGGCTGTGGCTGTTCTCGGTGAAGCCGCGCGAGTATCTCGAGAACACCGCGTTCCTCTGGAAGATGGCGCTGCTGGTCCCGGCGCTCGTCAACGTCGCCGTGCAGCACCGCAATCGCCACTATCGTCTCGCGCTCGCGGGCGGCGACGTTCATCTCGCCGTCCGCCTCGTCGCCTGCTGTTCGGCCATCCTCTGGCTCGCCGTCCTGGTCGCCGGGCGGTGGGTCGGATTCTTGTAGCCAGTCGTCGGTCAGGTCCCCGGCTTCGTCCCCGTGGCCTTCACCACCTCGGCCCAGGTCGCCATGTCCTTCTCGATGAACGCCGCGAATTCGGCCGGGGTCGTCGGCGCCGCCAGAGTCGCGCGCTCCTCGAACTGGCGCAGCACCGCGGGATCGCGCATCAGGGCGACGAGATCGGCATTCACCTTGTTGACGATCTCGTCCGGCGTCTTCGCCGGCGCCACCAGGCCCGACCAGCCGGCCGAATCGTAGCCCGGCACGGTCTCGCCGATCGGCGGGACCTTGTCGAGCAACGGCGCGCGCCGCGCCGTCGTGACGCCCAGCGCCTTGATGCGGCCGTCGCGGATCGCGCCCAGCGACGAGGCGGTGCTGTCCATCATCAGCTTGACGTGGCCGCCCAGCAGGTCGGCCATCGCCGGGCCCGAGCCCTTGTAGGGGATGTGCACGATGTCGAGCTTCGCCTGCAGCTTGAACAGCTCCATGCTGAGATGCTGCGCCGTGCCGGGGCCGGCCGAGGCGTAGGAATGCTTGCCCGGCTCCTTGCGGGCGAGCTCGATCAGCTCGGCCACCGTGCTGGCCGGGAAGCTGGGATGGGCCACGATCACCAGCGGTCCGCGGATGATGTTGGTCACCGGCTTGAAGTCGACCAGCGGCTTGTAGGGCAGGTCGGGATAGAGGCTGGGATTGACGCCGAACGTGCCCGAGGTGGCGATCAGGAAGGTGTAGCCGTCGGGCGCCGCCGCCTTGCCGGCCTCGACGCCGGGAATGCCGCCGCCACCGCCCTTGTTCTCGACCACGATCTGCTGCTTCCACACGTCGGTCAGCTTCTCGGCCATCAGGCGCGCGAAGATGTCCGCCGCCTGGCCCGGCGGGAACGGCACGATGAAGCGCACGGGCTTCGACGGCCATGCCGCCTGCGCTCGCGCGCCCGTTGCGATGAAGGGCGCGGCCACGCCCAGCGCCACGGCGTGGCGACGCGTCAACAGTCTCATTGTTCCTCCCGATCTCTTCTTGGCCGGGAGCCTAGAGCGGATTGAGACGGGATGGAACCGCGGGCGGTTCCATTCCGTCTCAGTCGCGCGCACCGGATACGAAGCGCCGTACGCCCGACTGGAAGCCCTGCCACATGGCCGGCGCGCTGCCCGCGATCTCGCGGCGGATGGCATCGTCTTCCGGAAAATCCCACTGGCTGATCAGCGAGGCGCGATCCGACAGCATGGCGGTCTGCGGCAGCCCGGCCAGGACCAGCGCCAGGCGCTCGGCCTCGCGACGCGCCTCGCCTCGCGCGACCAGGCGGTTGGCGAGCCCGATGGCGTAGGCCTCGCGCGCATCGACGGCCCGGCCGGTCAGCATCATGTCCAGCGCGCGGCTCTGGCCGATCAGGCGCGGCAGGCGCACCGTGCAGCCGTTGGGCATCGGTCCGCCATAGCGCCGGCAGAACACGCCGAACACCGCCGTCTCGTCGGCGACCCTGAGATCGCACCAGACGGCGAGCGCAAGGCCCGCGGCCACGGCATGGCCCTCGACGGCGGCAATGACGGGCTTGTTCAGCATGCGCCGCGTCACGCCCTTGTCCTCGCCGGCCCAGCAGAAGCCCAGCGCCTCGCCGCTCGCCAGCTCCTTGAGGTCGGCGCCGGCGCAGAAGCTGCCATCCGCGCCGGTGAGCACGGCGGCCTTCGCCGTGTCGTCGGCTTCGAAGGCCATGAAGGCGTCGTGCAGGGCCTTCACTGTCGCCACCCGGCAGGCGTTGCGCGCCTCGGGGCGGTTGATGATCACAGTGGTCACCGGGCCCGAGCGTTCGACCAGGACTTCGTCGCGTGCCATTCTCGTTTCCTCGCAAGATCGTGCCCACGGACCTTACAGGACAATGAAGCGCCGCCTCGAAACCCGCCTGCCCGCACAGCGCGTCGTCGACGATGGCGACATGCTGCTTCATCGCGCCCTGCCGGCGCCCGGCCGACCCTCGGTCGGGCCGTTCGTGTTCGTCGACCACTACCGCAGCCGCACCCGCCGCGGGATCGGCGACAAGCCGCATCCCCATGCCGGCATCGAGGTGTTGAGCTACCTGCTCGAGGGCGGCGTGGAACATCGCGACAGCATGGGTTTCCGCGACCGGCTGGGGCCCGGCGACGCGCAGTGGATCCGCGCCGGCCGCGGCATCCTGCATGCCGAGCAGCCCGACGGCGGCCGCCACGGGCTGCAGCTCTGGACCAGCCTGCCACCCGCACAGAAGCTCGCCGAGCCGACCTACAGGTCGTGGCGCGCCGGCGACATCCCCGAGATCCGGCACGACGGTGCGCGGGTGCGCGTCATCGCCGGCTCGGTCGAGGACGCGACCGGACCGATGGCGCTCGCCACGCCGACCGTGTTCGCGCATGTCGCGCTCGATGCCGGAGCCACGGCGACGCTCGCCGTCGACGAAGGCCACGAGCTGGCGCTCTACGTGCTCGACGGGGCGATCGATCTCGAAGCGGGCGAGCCGGTCACGGCCGGCGAGCTCGCGGTGCTGACGCCGGGATCGGCCGTCGCCCTGGCCGCGGCCGGCGCCCGGCCGGTCAACGTGGCGCTGATCGGCGGCCAGCCGGCGGAGGGACCGATCCTGTTCGCCGGCCCGTTCGTGATGGACACGCCGGAACGCCTGAAGCAGGCGAGGGACGACTATCTCGCCGGCCGCATGGGCCGCCTCGAGGGCGTTCCGTTCTGATCCAAAAGGAAACGGCCGGGCAGAGGCCCGGCCGTCCCTGAAGACTGACGCTTCGGATCGCTTACTGGATGACGATCTCGACGCGGCGGTTCTGCGGCTCGCGCACACCGTCGCCGGTCTGGACCAGCAGGCCCTTCTCGCCCATGCCGACCACGCTGATCGCCTGGGCCGGCACGCCTTCACGCACCAGGGCGTCCTTGACCGCGTTGGCACGACGCAGCGACAGCGCCATGTTGTAGGCTTCCGGGCCCGACGTGTCGGTGTGGCCGGTTGCCGTGATGCGGGCGTTGCCCTTCTGCTTGAACGCGGCGGCGGCCTGCTTGATCGTGTTCAGCGCCTGCTGGCTCAGGTTCGAGCGGTCCCAGTCGAAGAACACCATGAACGACGGCGGCGCGACCACCGGCGGCGGCGGCGGCGGCGGCGGCGGGGCCGCGCCGAAGCGCATCTGCAGGCTCAGCATGGCGCTGATGTTGTTGTTCGACGGGTTGGTGCTGACCGAATAGCCGAAACCGCCGGCGATGCCCGTATGGACGAAGTTGGGCGTGGTCGTGCCCATGTAGCGGCCTTCCAGGTTGATACGGAAGGTCTGATCGAGGTTGTAGCCGACGCCGACCATCGCTTGGTAGGCGAACTGCGTGCTGTTCATCGACGTGCCGAGAGCGCCCGCGTTCAGGAACGCGACGCCCGCGCCCGCGCCGATGTACGGCACGATCGAGCTGCCGGCCATAAAGTCGTAGTAGATGTTGCCCATCACGTTGATCTGCTGGAAGTTGATTCCAGCGCTGCCGGCGATGCCGCCGAGCGACAGCGTGCCGGTGTTGGCGCGATAGGCGCCTTCCAGCTCGAGACGGGGACCGACGAAGTCGTAGCCCACCGTGCCGCCGAGGACGTAGCCGGTGTTCCACGTCGCATTCGTGCTGAACGAGCCGCTGAAGAAGGGCGCGATGGTCGCCGTCGAGTTGAAGGTGCTGTTGAACATCCAGTTCAGGCCGCCTTCGAGGCCGACATAGACGCCCCCCGGCTGCAGCGACTGCGCCTGGGCAGCGAACGGTGCCGCCGCGAGCAGCGCTGCACCAACGACCATCCTCTTCATCTGGTATCTCCCCGACTGTGTTGCCTTTGAGGCGCTTTAACGACGAACTTACGCTGTAATTTATACTATTTTGGGGTTCCTGGGGCAATCGCGTGACCTCTGCAATCCTGGCGGCTGTGGTTTTTGCGCAACACATCGGCTGCGGCGCCGGCACCGGAAACGATGAGCAGCCCTCATGGTCGCCTTACTTCCCCTCGGTGGCGCGGGCCCGGCCGACGGCCCTAAGGTCCCGGGCCTGCAGAGAAAGGATCCCCATGAGCAGCACGCCCGAATACACCCCGCCCAAGGTCTGGACCTGGAGCAAGGCCAATGGCGGCCGCTTCGCCAACATCAACCGGCCGACCGCCGGGGCGACTCACGACAAGGAGCTGCCGGTGGGGCGTCATCCTTTCCAGCTCTATTCGCTGGGCACGCCCAACGGCCAGAAGGTCACCATCATGTTCGAGGAGCTGCTGGCCCGCGGCCACAAGGGCGCCGAGTACGACGCCTGGCTGATCAGGATCGGCGAGGGCGAGCAGTTCGGCTCGGGGTTCGTGGCCGCCAACCCCAACTCCAAGATCCCGGCCCTGGTCGACCGCAGCGGGCCCAAGCCGATCCGCGTGTTCGAATCGGGCGCGATTCTGCTCTACCTCGCCGAGAAGTTCGGCGAGTTCGTCCCCGCGGTGACCGACCCGACGCGCGCCGAGTGCCTGTCGTGGGTGTTCTGGCAGATGGGTAGCGCGCCCTACCTGGGCGGCGGCTTCGGCCACTTCTATGCCTATGCGCCGGCCAAGATCGAATACGCCATCGACCGCTTCGCCATGGAGACCAAGCGGCAGCTCGACGTGCTCGACCGCCGCCTGGCCGAGAGCCAGTTCCTCGCCAGCGACGACTACACCATCGCCGACATCGCGGTGTGGCCGTGGTACGGCGGCCTGGCCAAGGGCCTGCTCTACGGCGCCGGCGAGTTCCTGGCGGTGAAGGAGTACAAGAACGTCCAGCGCTGGGCCGACACGATCGGGGAGCGGCCGGCGGTCCGGCGCGGGCGCATCGTCAACCGCCTGCAGGGCGACCCGGCAAACCAGCTCCGCGAACGGCACGACGCCAGCGACTTCGAGCTCAGGACCCAGGACAAGGTGGCGGCGGACTGAGTCCTCCGCTTCACCGCAGCAGCCTCAGCCATGGCGTGGCGTGGAAGACGCTCATCAGCAGGTACATCGTCGCCATGCCGGCATGTCCCGACAGCGCCGGCGACGCCCCGCAGATCGCGTCGAGCGGACTGCCGCCGGCGGCCGTGACCAACGCCATGACGGCGAAAGTCGGCGCGGCCAGGAGCGCCAGGGCGTTCATCGCCCGCAGCACGACTTGGGCGACGCCTCGTAGCGGTCGTGATGGCGCACCCAGGCCATGATGGGGGCCCCCTCCTCGTCGCGCCCCTTGGGGGTGAGGTCGAGCAGGTTGTAGGTGTGCATCATCACCTCCACGCCGCGGCCGTAGGTCGAGTAGGTATGGAAGACCTCGCCCGCATCGTCCTTCCAGAAGACGCTGACGCCCGGCATCTCCTGGCCCGGCGGCTTGGCGCCGAAATTGTAGTCGGCCGTGCCGTTTTCCTTCTCCTCGGCCGTGAAGGTGACGTGGAAGTCGCGGTTGAAGTCGGTGCCGTACGACGACACCCAGGGGAACGTCCAGCCCATGCGCCGGCGGAAGCGCTCGATCTCGGCCAGCGGGGCGAGCGAAACGGCGACGAATGCGGTGTCGCGGTGCGCGAGGTGCACCAGCGTCGGGTCGGTATGGTCGGCCATGTAGGAGCAGCTCTTGCAGCCCTGCTCCCAGCCCGGGGCCAGCATGAAGTGCTGCACCACGAGCTGGCAATGGCCGTCGAACAGGTCGGCGAGCCGGCGCGGGCCCTCGCTCGAGGCGAAGACATAGTCCTTGTCCATGCGCACCCAGGGAAGGGCACGGCGCTCGCTGGCGATCCGGTCGCCGAGGCGGGTGAGCTCCTTCTCGCGCTCGAGCAGCGCCCTGCGCGCGGCGAGCCACTGTTGCCGGGAAACGACGGGATGGTTCACGTTGGTCGCGGTCATGTTCTCCTCCTTGATCACTGTCGGGAGGAATGTGGCCCCGCGGCCTCCGAGGGGGGAGTTACAAGTGTGTCGGGATTGGCGGAGCGGCCGTGCGCCCCTACAAACCGCGCGCCAGCCGCTCGATCTCCTTCAGCGCGCGTTCCATTGCCGCCGAGTCACCGGAGCCGATCGCCGAAAGGCCGTTCTCGATGGCCTGGCGCCAGGTCGGGTCCCAGGTCGGGTGGTTTTCGGACCGCATGGGCAGCGTGCTCAGCTGCTGGATACGCCGGGCGAGCTGTTCGGCGCGCGCCCAGGCGCCCACCTCTTCGACCGGTTGGCCGCTGGCGCTGCTGGCGATGTGCAGAGGCGACATCGGACACCCCCTTGTTCGTGGATCTAAGCGGCATCCCGCCGCCGCCGACTCCGTGCTTCGGCGACCACCGGCGCGCGCGGCGGCACGGCCTCGGCCGCCGTCCCGCGGCCGGCCATCATGCGTTGCCTGACGAGTTTCAGGGATTCCGCCCGCCGCCGCCTGGCAAGCGATCGCAGAAGGTAGAGCTCGGTGTCGAGTGCCTTGTCGCGCGTCGCCATCCACGCCCCCATCCATATCCCACGGCTGCGCTGTGGGAACGCATGACGGCAGGATTCGTTGCGCTAACCTTCTCTTGAGGCCTTGGCTTTTGCTTTCTGCTGGCGCCGCGCGTCGCCCAGCGCCAGCAGGCGTTCCCGCTCGGCAGGGTCGACGCGGCCGTACCTGTCGCGCCACCCGGGGTCGCTCGCCTTCCAGGTGAAAGGAGCCTTGACCGTCGTCCGCGGTCCCGGCGCGGCGACCAGGAGATCGAGCGCCTGCCGCACGATCTCCTCCTGCATCCGCCGATCCCAGGGATGGCCGCACGGATTGCCCAGGGGGAAATCGGTGAAGAGGAAGCGCGGGACGCCGCAATGCTCGACGATGTCGAGAGCCGATCCGATGATCACCGTCGGAATGCCGTTCGCTTCGAGATGTCGGGCGACCAAACTCACGGTTTGGTGGCAGACGGGTCAAAGCGGACAGAGGATCGCGGCATCCGCGCCGTCGTCGCGCAACCGCTGCAGCACCTTGGGCGCGACCTCCTCGTTCGTGCTCCGCTGGCTGTAGGCGGTCGGCACGCCGTGGAAGCGCGGCGCAAGGCCGGCGAACACGCCCTCACGCGCCAGCGTCGAGGCGACCTCGATGGGCAGGAAGGAGCCGCGATCGTCGGTGTGGGTCGATTCCTTGTCCCAGGCGAGATCCGCCGTGTGCAGCTTGGCCGGCGCCGGCTCGATCGCGCCCGACCACAGCTGCCGCCTGCCGTCGTAGCCGGGAGGATTTGCGGTCGTGATCAGGGCGACGCGGCAATCGGCCAGCGCCTTCGGCAGCCTTGCAAAAGGCACCTCGCCGTGCCGCGCCCAGACGTAGTCCTTCGCGTAGCCGAGCGCGCGATAGTATTGCCGGGTGCGCTCCATGTAGGGCACGGGTTCGCCGGTATCGACCATGTGATCGCTCGTCCTCTTTCGGAGTTCGACGCGGGCCGCCGTCCACCGCCATCTTCGCCTCACCATCATTCCATGCCGGCCGGGAGCACGGAAGATGCGAAAGCATCGCTGCGCCGACGCGGTTCTAGGCTGGCTTTTCGGCGCGCTCGCGCTGGACCTGCATATTGGCCAGGAACGCGACCAGGGGATGGACGCCCATCGTCACCATGGCCGGCACGTCGAGCACGACCAGCGCGCGGCTTTGCTCCGCGGACAAGGCAAATCGGTCGGCGAAGCTTTTGGCGTCGGCCCGGAACTCGGCGCGTGCCGACGGCTCGTGGGCGAGGCCATGCAGGGCGCTCGTCAGCCCGACGAGCTCGGGCTTGATCGACGGATAGTGCAGATCGCGCGGCGCCGCGCCGCCGCCGAACCAGGCGACCGAGGCGTAGTTGTGGTGCCAGCTCGGATCCAGCGAGACGATGTCGGGCTTGCGCTCGCCCAGCGCGCCCGCGGCGCACGCCCAGCAGCGCAGCTCGATGTTGCCTTTGTCGTCGAGCTCGTCCTCGCCGTAGCCGGTCAGGGACTTGAGGTTGCCCGCCTCGATGCGGGAAAGCGCGGCGCGGTCCCAGTCGAGCTCGGGATTGGAATAGCGATCGGTCCCGGGGAAATGCGACATGCCTCCGCTCGCCAGCACCACAGTCCGCAGGCCGAGCGCGGTCACCGACCGGGCGATCGCCTCGCCGAACGCATAGCAGCGCGCCATGGTCGGCTGGGGCGCGAGGTAGGCGTTGATGTAGATCGGCAGCACGGGCTCGCTGTGGCCGATATGGGTGAGCGGTATCCCCATGGCGTAGTCGAACTTCGCCGTGCTGGTGAAGGCCGGGTCGAAGCCCTGCCCGTAGAGCTCGCGGACGAGTTCCAGGCCGATCGCGCCCGGGATTTCCCACTCGAAGTCGCGACCGGCGAAGTGCCCCCGGGCAGAGGCGCCGACATGAACGGTGAAAGGCGGCGCGACCGAATGGAAGAACTGCTCGGCGTGGTCGTTGGAGAAGATGATCCAGAGATCGGGCTTCAGCGCGCGCAGCTTGGTGCCGATCTCCGCCGCGACGGCGCGCACCCGCTCGACGGTGGCGCGGTCCTCGGTCGGCGGCAGGGTGAAGAACTGCGGAGCGTGCGGCAGCATCGCTCCGCCGACGACGGTCGTGATCATGGGGTCTTCTCCAAAACACCGTCATCCCGACCGGATCCGCTTGTAGATGCATCGACAAAAACAGGTCCCTCCGCTCCGCCTCGCTGCGCGAGGCTCCGGTCGGCATGACGGGCTATGTCGCGGACGATATGCTCCGGCTTTATCGGCGTGGCGTTGATCTCGAGCTTGTACGCGGCGAGGGCGTCGCAGACGGCGTTGGCGATGGCGGCGGGAGGCGCGATGGCGCCGCCCTCGCCCACGCCCTTCACGCCGAGCGGATTGAGCGGCGACGCCGACTCCTGGTGCAGCAGTTCCACGCTCGGCACGTCGCTGGCCCGCGGCAAGGCATAGTCCATCAGCGACCCCGTCAGCAGCTGGCCCTGCCGGTCGTAGACGAATTCCTCGAACAGGGCGCCGCCCAGCCCCTGCACCGTGCCGCCGACGACCTGGCCGTCGACCAGCATGGGATTGATGACCACGCCGCAATCGTGCGCCACGACGTAGCGCTCGATCGCGATCCCGCCCGACACCGTGTCGACCTCGACCACGGCGAGATGCGTGGCGCTCGACCAGGTGACCGTCGGCGGTTCCCAATAAAAGGTCTCCTCGAGGCCGGCATCGACGCCGGCCGGACGGCGGTGATCCCAGCCGGGGCGGGCCGCCGCGGCCACGGCGGCGAGCGTCACCTCCATGCCGGGAACGCCGACGACTCCCACCTTGCCGCCGCGGCGCAGCTCGAGGTCGGCCGGGGCGCACTCCATCATGTTGCCGGCGATGGCAAACACCTTGGCCCGCAGCCGCTCGCTCGCGAAGTGGATGGCGGCGCTGAGATTCACGGTGCTGCGGCTGGCGATGGTGCCGAAGCCGGTGGCGATCTGCGCGGTGTCGCCCAACGCGATGACGACGTCCTCGGGATCGACGGCCCAGGTGTCGGCCACCACCTGGGCGAAGATCGTCTCCATGCCCTGGCCTTGCGAACAGGCGCCCGAGCTGACGGTGATCGAGCCGTTCGATTCGATGCGCACCAGCGCGCTCTCGAACGGCCCGACTCCGGTGCCCTCGACGTAGCTCGCGACGCCGAGGCCGAGGCGACGTCCGCGCTCTTGCGCCTCGCGCTGACGCTGGCGGAACGCGGCCAGGCCGCCGATCGCCGCCAAGGCCTTGTCCATGGCGCCGGGGAAGTCGCCGCTGTCGTACACGATGGGCTCGCCGTCGCGATAGGGCAGGCCCATGGCGCGGGGCAGCTCCTCGGGTTGGATCATGTTGCGCCGCCTGACCTCGGTGGGTTCGAGGCCGAGCGCCCCGGCGATCAGGTCCATCGTCCGCTCCAGGGCGAAGGCCGCCTCGGGCCGGCCGGCGCCGCGATAGGGCGCGTTGGGCACCTTGTTGGTCGCCACGATGCGCGCCGTCGCGGCGAAGTTCGCGATCCTGTACGGACCGAGCAGATGGACGGCGGTGTTGTAGGCGATGGCGACGCCGATGGGATTCCACGCCCCGCAATCGACCAGGAACGTGTCGCGGAAGGCGAGCACATGGCCCTCGGAGTCGAAGCCGACATCGACCTCGTGCAACTGGTCGCGTGAATGGCAGGAGCACAGGAGATGCTCCTGTCGTTCCTCGATCCAGCGCACCGGCCGCCCGACCAGGCGGGCCAGGAAGGGGATCAGCAGGTCCTCGGGATAGACGTGTCCCTTGGTGCCGAAGCCGCCGCCGACGTCGAGCGCGACGCAGCGGACGCGCGCCTCGGGCAGCTGCAGGAACCCGGCGGCCGCCCGGCGCACCGAGTGCACCACCTGCGTCGCCGACCAGATCGTGACCGACCGGGTGCGCTCGTCGTGCGCGGCGATCACGCCCCGGCACTCGATGGGAAGGCCCGCATACCGATGGGTGTAGAAGCGACGCCGAAGCGTTTTTGGCGCCGCGGCGAGCGCGGCCGCCACGGTGCCTTTCTCGATGGCGAGCTCGCCGATCAGGTTGGTCGCGAACTCCTCGTGGAGCACCGCCGACCCGGGCGCGAGCGCCGCCTCGACATCGACGACGGCGGCCAGCGGCTCGATGTCGACGGCGACCAGCTCGGCGGCGTCAAGCGCCTGGTAGTGGCTCTCGGCCACGACGACGGCGACCGCCTCGCCGACATGGCGGACCTTGCCCACGGCCAGCATCGGCTGCTGCGGATTGTGGATGGCGTGCTGCACCTCCGTCCGCCACTTGGCCGGCAGCGACAGCTGGCCGCCGGCGACCGGCGGCGCGAGACGCTGCAGCTCCTCGCCGGTGAGCACGCGCACGACGCCCGGCATTGCCGCCGCCGCAGCGACATCGATCGAACGGATGCGGCCGTGCGCCTGCTGGCTCCTGACGAAGACGGCGTGCAGCATGCCGGGCAGGACGAGATCGGCGACGAACTGCCCGCGTCCCGTCAGCAGGCGATGATCCTCGCGCCGCTGCATCGAGCGTCCGACGAAGCGGGCCGATTCTTCGCCGACCATCTCCTGCGCCTCCCCCGACAGTCGGTGGTTGCTTTCCTGAAACTATGGCGTCCTCGGTCTTGCCCGGCAACCGCCCGACAAACACTGGCAAGAACTCCGGGGGCCAGGCTCGCGTGGCGATCTAGGTCGGCGTCTGCTGGTGCTGGATGAGACGCCATCGGCCCGTATCGCATGCATAGGTCGACGTGCAATAGGCCTGATAGACTTGGGCGTCCTCGCGCTTTGCTTCAGCCTTGTATGCCAGCACGAGGACATCGGACGATGAGCGGTGGGCCTGCCTGTTCGTCATCCGCACCGATGACCAACGCGGTGCGTTCTTGAGTGAACTCACAATGTCCTGACCCGCGATGATGCCGGCCGGCGCCGGGAACACCATGACGCAATTGGCATCCAGCATCTTTCGGTAGTGCTCTTCGCCTCCGGTCCAGAAGTCCTGCTCGCTCGTCCACGCCTCGTCATCCGTCATGCGGTGCCTCCCATCCGGGGAGAACGGCGGCGTATCATACCCGGTTGCTGCGCATGGGGGCCTTGACATCGGCCGAGCAAAAACCAAATCGACCGCCGCGGCGCGCCACTTTTCGGGCCCGCACGTTTGTCTCGGCATGTTGCTCCCAGGAGGACGTGATGACGCAAATAGGTCTACAGCCAGTTTCGGCCCCCTTTGGGGAAGGCTCGCGACGCGATCCCGACGACGCGATCTGCAGCAATCTCGGCGACCAGACGCGGCTTGGCCCGGACCCCTCGGACGACACGAGCGAGGGCAGCCCATTCGTTTCGCCGCCACCATTGCCGTTCCCAAGGATCTTCCCCGGTCTCTGAACCCGCCGTCTTTCGACGTCCGGCAGTAGCGCCCGGCGTCGGCGCGGCTGCGCCGACCGAACCGCAGGAGCTTTGACATGGCTTTCTACTATTCCGACCCTTTCGATACGCTGTTCCAGTTCCAGAATGCCCTCGACCAGTTGCGCTCGAGCAACTGGCTGCAGACGAGCCCGAGCGGAGGCGGCAGCTATCCGCCGATGAACGTCTTCCGCAAGGGGGAGGACATCGTGATGGTCATCGAGGTGCCGGGCGTCCGCAAGGACGACCTGCGTATCGAGGCCAAGGGCAACACCATCCGGATCGCCGGCACCAAGACCATCGAGCAGGGCAACCAGGCGAGCGTGCACCGCATCGAACGCCGCAGCGGCCGCTTCGATCGCGCCGTGACGCTGCCCATCGAGATCGATGCCGACCGCATCAAGGCAGAGTGCCGCGACGGCATCCTGGCCCTCTACCTGCCGCGCGCCGAACGCGACAAGCCGCGCGCCATCTCCATCGCCTGATCCAGGGAGACAACCATGGCCGACAACAAGCCGCTCGAAGTCCAGGAGAAGAAGGAAGTGGTGGCCAAGGGCGAGAAGACGGTGCCCGCCCGCTACTACATGCCCAACACCGACATCCGCGAAACCGAGGACGCCCTGCTGGTCGTCATGGAGGTTCCGGGCGTCGACCGCAAGGATGTCAACATCAAGGTCGAGGAGGACACGCTGAGCATCGAGGCCCGCATCGACACCTCGAAGTACGAGGGCATGGAGCCGCTCTACACCGAGTACAATGTCGGGCACTTCGCCCGCCGCTTCGCGTTGTCGCACATGATCGACCAGCAGCAGATCGGTGCCACGCTGACCGACGGCGTGCTGACCTTGACGCTGAAGAAGGTCCAGCAGGCCAAGCCGCGGCGTATCGAGATCGGCTGATCTGCGCCATGAGCAAGCCCCGGTTCCGATGCTCTCCGGCTCCTCTCCCCCTTGCGCCGCCCCCGATTTGTCACTGCCTCCGCAGGCCGTGAGCAGGCAGGCTTAGTCCTCCCGTTCAGGAGCCCGTCTTGTTCTTCAAGTCCAGCCGCCCGCCGGAGCGGCTCGGCATCGAGCCGCCGGATCACGGCGACGAAGCCCACTTCAAGGAGTCGCTGGCGCGGCTTTCCGCTGAGCTTGCCCGGCGCCATCCGCCGGTTCCCGACGATTCGCCGCCCCGCAGCGCCGCGGCCACCGCAGCGATCAAGGCGGCGATCGCCGCCCGCGAGGCGCGGGACGCCGCGGCCGGCAAAGCAACGGAAGCCAAGGCCGTCACGGCGGCGAAGGCGGCCGCCGAGCGCACCGCGGCGGCGGAAGCTGCGGAGAGGGCAAGGGTCGAAGAGAAGGCCAGAGCGAAAGTTGAGCGCAGAGC
>JAEWIV010000514.1 GCA_023386865.1 Pseudomonadota bacterium | reverse complement strand
GAAGGCGCTCGAGGACGCCGTCGCCGCCATCGAGGGCGCACACCGCTCGATCGCCGTGCAGTCGGGCCTCGCCGCCGTCACCGGCGCGATCGTGGGCTTCCTGAAGACCGGCGACCACATGCTGCTGACCGACAACGCCTACGGTCCGGCGCGCCGCTTCGCCAACACCACGCTGAAGAACTTCGGCGTCGAGACGACGTTCTTCGATCCGATGATCGGCGCCGGCATCGAGAAGCTGATCCAGCCCAACACCAAGGTCGTCTATCTCGAGGCGCCGGGCTCGCAGACCTTCGAGGTGCAGGACGTCGACGCCATCGCCGCCGTCGCCAAGAAGCACGGCGCCACGGTGATGATCGACAACACCTGGGCGACGCCGCTCTACTTCAAGCCGTTCGATCATGGCTGCGATCTGTCGATCCACGCCGGCACCAAGTACATCGTCGGCCACTCCGACGCGATGATGGGCATCATCGGCTGCGCCACGCGCCAGATGTTCGAGGTGGCCAAGACGGCATGCCAGAACTTCGGCTTCCACGCCGCGCCCGACGACTGCTACCTCGCCCTGCGCGGCCTGCGCACCATGGCGGTGCGGCTGCGCCATCACGAGAAGAGCGGGCTCGAGATCGCCCACTGGCTGAAGGGCCGGCCCGAGGTCGACAAGGTGCTGCACCCCGCCCTTCCCGACTGCCCTGGCCACGACAACTGGAAGCGCCAGTTCAAGGGCTCGTCGGGCCTGTTCTCCTTCACCCTGCGCGACGGCTACAGCCGCAACGCGCTCGCCGCCATGCTCGACGGCATGGACATCTTCGGCATGGGCGCGAGCTGGGGCGGCTACGAGAGCTTGATGATCCCGGCCCATCCGGACAACTACCGGACAGCCGTGCCATGGCCGGCGGGCAAGCACATCCTGCGGGTCCATATCGGCCTGGAAGACGTCGAGGATCTCAAGACCGACCTGGCCGAAGGCTTCGACCGGCTGAACCGGGCGCATAACGCCTGACGTCGGAGGCGTGAAGATCAGGCGGTCAGGCGATCCCACCAGTCGCGCGTGCGGTACCAGGCGCCGACCATGGGCAGGAACCAGGGATTGCCGCTGTAGAACGGCATCGTCGGGAAGTCCTGGCCGTCGAAGGCGTTGATCGGGGCGTTCGAGCCGCCGGCGATCTTCCGCGCCGTCTGGTAGCCGAGATAGGACATCATGGCGACGCCCGAGCCGTTGCACGCCATCAGGTAGTGCATGCCCTGCTCCTGGCCCATGTGCGGCAGGAAGTCGAAGGCGAAGGCCACGTTGCCCGTCCAGGCATGCGTCACCTTGGTGCCCGCGAGCTGCGGCCAGCGCTCCAGCATGTAGCCGTGCAGCACCGGCGCGCTCACCTCGGGCGTGACCTGGGTGAAGCGCGCACGGCCGCCGAAGATCACACGCTTGTCGTCGGGCGAGCGCCGGTAGTAGCAGAGCACGCGCTTGGTATCGCTGACGACACGGCCCTTCGGGATCAGGCTCCTGACCAGGTCTTCCGGCAGCTCCTCGGTCGCGATGATGTGGCTGGCGACCGGCACCAGGCGGCGTTTCAAGGTCGGCGTCACGTCGCCGGTGTAGCCGTTGGTCGCGATCACGACCTCGCGGGCCTCGATCGGCCCCTTGTTGGTGAGGACGGTGAAGCCGCCGGTCCTGCGCTCGATCTTCTCGGCGTCGCACTGCGCGCACAGGCGGGCGCCGGCCTTGTGCGCCGCCTTCAGCAGCCCGCCGTAGTAGAGCGCGGGATGAAGCTGGCCGGTGCGCTCGACCACCATGCCGCCGTAGTAGTAATCGGAAGCGATCTCCTCGCGCTGCTGCTCGCGCGGCACCATGTAGGTGCCGAGACCGGCGCTGCTGTTGTAGGTGCCGACCTTGGCCGCCTGCTCGTTGTAGTGCTTGGGTGTGAAGGCACCGCTGAAGCGGCCGTTCATGCGCCAGTAGCATTCTATGCCTTCGCGCTGGATGACGGTCTCGACCTGCGCCAGTGAATCGGCGGCGTCGCTGAGCATGCGCGACATCACCTTCTTCCATTCCTCGGGATCGCTGCGGACACCCTTGCCGGAGAAGCCCTTGCCCAACGTCGTGCCGCCGCTCACTCCGCCGCCGTTGCGCGTGCTGGCCCCGTCGCCGAAGGCGCCGCGCTCCAGCACCGTGACCTCGACGCCCGACCGCGCCAGCTCCAGCGCCGTCGACAGGCCGCCGTAGCCCGCGCCGACCACCAGCACGTCGGACTTGCGCGGCGGGTCTTGCGACAGCTCGGTGTTGGGGTGCCACCATTCCCACCACCACGGCATCGACTTGAAGTCCTTGTGGAAGACGGAATCGGCCATGCTGCACTCCTAACGCGCGCTGTCCCTCAGGCCTCGACCGAAGCGGCCGATCAGGACCATGACGATGGAAACGAGGAGAATCTGGATCACCGATACCGACGCTATGGTCGGATCGATCTCCATCAGGATGTTGTCGAACATCTTCTTGGGCAGCGTCATGTTGGCGCCGGCCAGGAACAACGCCACGACGACCTCGTCGAACGACGAGATGAAAGCGAGCAGCCCGGCCGACACCAGGCTCGGCCGCAGCAACGGCAAGGTCACGCGGCTGAGCGTCTGCCACCGGGTGGCGCCCAGGCCCGCGGCCGCCTGCTCGAGCGACCGGTCGAAATCGCGCAGGCCCGCCGTCATCACCAGGACGACGAACGGCAGGGCGAGCACCGTGTGCGCCAGGACCAGGCCGTACCACGCGCCGATCAGCTTGAGCTTGGCGAACACGCCGTAGACGGCGACCGACAGGATGATCGTCGGCACGATGATGGGCGCCAGGGCCAGGCGGTCGACCAGGATGCGGCCGAAGAAGCGCCCGCGCACGAGGCTGAAGGCAAGCGGCACGCCCAGCAGCAGAGCCAGAAGCGCCGTGGCGCCGCCGATGTAGAGCGATCGCCAGGTGGCGTCGATCCATTGCGGATCGTCGAGATAGCGCTCGTACCATTGCCAGGACAGGCCGGGCGGCGGGAATTGCAGGTAGGGCGCCGAGCTCAGGGAGATCGGGAACACCACGAGAAGCGGCAGCATCAGGAAAAAGTAGATCAGCCCTCCCGCCACGATCAGCAGGCGGCGGCTGAGCGGCCTGCCCCTCATGTCCGCGCCTCCGGCTGCGTGAAGCGCTGGGCCAACGCGTAGACGGCGAAAGTGGCGACCAGCAGGACCGCCGACAGGGCGGCGGCGAACGGCCAGTTCAGGGCCTCGCGCACCTGCTGCTCGATCAGCACGGCGATCATGATGACCCGCCCGCCGCCCAGCAGCGCGGGGGTGATGAAGAACCCGAGCGACAGCACGAACACCAGGACGCAGCCGGCGAAGATTCCGTTCAGGGTGAGCGGCATGTAGATGCGCCAGAAGATGCGCCAGCTCGAGGCACCCAGCCCGGCCGCCGCGGCAACCACCGCCGGATCGACGCGTCGCACCGCGCCGTAGATCGGCAGCACCATGTAGGGCAACAGGACATGGACCATGCCGATCAGCACGCCGGTGAAGTTGTGCAGCATCGGGATGGGATCGCTGGTGATGCCCAAATCCATCAGCAGGCGGTTGAACACGCCGTTGCGCCCGAGCAGCACCATCCAGGCGTAGGTGCGCACCAGCACCGAGGTCCAGAGCGGCAGCAGGACGAAGATGAAGCCGAGAGTCGCCCAGGCGGGCGTCGTCGTGGCAATGAGGAAACCCAGCGGATAGCCCAGCAGCAGGCAGAACAGCGTCACCAGGAGGGCGATCTCGAAGGTGTTCCACATCACCCGCAGATAGAGCCCCTCGCCCAGGGCCTTGGCGTACCATTCGAGCGTGCCGCCCTCGAGGCTGAACGCCAGCATGCGCACGACCGGGAAGAGGAAGAACACGAGAAGCAGGACCAGCGCCGGCAGCGCCGGCCAGGCGACGCGGCCGCTCATCGAACCGCGGGCCTCCAAGCCCGCCGATACGCTTCGGAGCGCGGACCTTCAGGTCCGCTCATGGTCATGATGCAGACCTGGAGGTCCGCGCTCCAGATGAGCGGGCCTGGAGGCTCGCAATCCGCATGATCAGAACACATGGATGGCGTCCGGCTCGATGCCGACCTCGACTCGGGCGCCGGTCTCCGGCAGCGCGCCCTTCGCCGGCTGGCGGATCAGCAGCTCCATGCCCCCGGCGCATGCGAGGCGCAGCTTGAAGGATGTGCCGAGATAGACCGCCTCCAGCACCTCGCCCGCGAAGGCATTGGCGCCGCCGGGCGAGAAGCGCTCGGGCCGCATCAGCACGCCGACCTTGCGACCCGCCGGCAAGCGGTTGGCGACCTCGAGCGTACGGCCGTTGTCCAGCGTGACCGAGCCCGGCGCGCCCACCGTGCCGTGGAAAATGTTGCTCTCGCCCACGAAGTCGGCGACGAAGTCGTTGGCCGGCCGTTCGTAGATCTCGGTTGTCGTTGCGACCTGCTGGATCGCGCCATGGTTCATCACGGCGATGCGGTCCGACAGGACCAGCGCTTCTTCCTGGTCGTGGGTGATGAAGATCGTGGTGAGGCCGAGCTTGCGCTGCAGGCGTCGGACCTCGAGCTGCATGGTTTCGCGCAGCTTGCGGTCGAGCGCACCGAACGGCTCATCGAGCAGCAGAAGCCGCGGGTTGAAGACAATGGCGCGCGCCAGGGCGACGCGCTGCTGCTGGCCGCCGGAGAGCTGGCGGGGCAACCGGCGCTCGTAGCCGGTGAGCTCGACCATGGCGATCGCCTCGGCGACGCGCCGATCGATTTCAGCCCTGGCGACGTTGCGCATCTCCAGCGGGAACGCGACGTTGCCCCGCACCGTGAGATGCGGGAACAGCGCATAGTTCTGGAACACCATGCCGATGTCGCGACGCGCCGGCGGCAGCGCGGTGATCTCCTCGCCGCCGACCTTCACGGATCCGCCGTCCGGCCTCTCGAAACCCGCGACCACCTTGAGAAGCGTCGTCTTGCCCGAGCCGCTGGGCCCCAGGATCGTCAGGAGCTCGCCTTGCGACACCTGCAGCGAGACGCGGTCCAGCGCCACGACCTCGCCGAAACGCTTGCCGACCCCCTCGATCAGGAGGTCGGCCGATCTCTGCCCGCTCACTCGACGCCGCTCACGCCTTCTTCAGCATCCAGGCATTCCACAGCTCGGCGGCCTTGGTACCGTTCTCGGCATACCACTCGTCGCTGATCCAGAATTGCTTGTCGAGGTACTGCGTCGGCAGATATGGCTTCACCTTCGCATCGACGTAGTTCAGCGATTCGAGATTGAGCCCGGGATAGCCGAGCTCGGACGCATAGACCGCCTGTTGCTGCGGGATCGCGAGTTCGGCCAGCATCTTGTTGGCCCAGTACGGGTTCTTCGCGCCGCGCGGGATGGCGAAGCTGCCCTGCTTCAGGGCGCCCTCGTTCCATTCGATCTCGACCGGCGCACCCTTCTTGATGATGTCGTAGAAGCGGCCGTTCCAGCCCGTCGCCAGCACGACCTCCTTGTCGAGCAGGAGCTGCGCCGGCTGCTGGCCGGTCGACCACCAGGCGGTGACGTGCGGCTTGATCTGGTCGAGCTTCTTGAAGGCGCGGTCGAAGTCGATCGGGTAGACCTTATCCTTCGGCACGCCGTCGGCGATCAGGGCGAACTCGAGATTGTCGGTCGGATGGTTGCGCATCGAGCGCGCCCCGGGGAACTTCTTGACGTCCCACCAATCGGCCCAGCTCTTGGGCTGGCTGCCGTTCTTGAAGACATCGGTGCGGTAGCCGATGATCGTCGTGTAGACCGACGAGGCGAAGACGTAGGGGTTCTGCGCCGTCGGCGGATACTTCGACCGGTCGACGACCTTCGGGTCGACCTTGTCGAGCAGGTTGGCCTTGCCGGCGCGGATGGCGTCCTGGCCGCCGATTTCGGTGAGGTCCCATTCGACGTTGCCGGAATCGACCATGGCCCGCAGCTTGCCGAAATCGACCGGGCTCGTCTCGACGACGCGGATGCCGTACTTCTTCTCGAAGCCGTTGAAGAAGGCCTTGCGCATGGCCGCGCCCATCGAGCCGCCCGAATGATTGACGACGATCTGCGCTGGCTTGGGCGGCTCCTGGGCGAGGGCCTTGCCGCCTGCGGCGAGTGCCGCAGCGCCTCCCATCACC
>JAEWIV010000366.1 GCA_023386865.1 Pseudomonadota bacterium | reverse complement strand
TCGCGGCTCACCAGCTCCTTGTTGTCGAGATGGCCACACTTCTTGGGGAACACCTGGTCCTCGATGTGGATGGCGGCGACGCCGGCGCGCTCGAACTCCTGCACCGTGCGGAAGACGTTGAGCTCGTTGCCGAAGCCGGTGTCGCTGTCGCTGATCAGCGGGATGTCGATCGAGTTCACGATCCTCGCGGCGTTGCCCACCATCTCGGTCATGGTGATCAGGCCGTAGTCGGGATAGCCCAGCGTCGCCGAGGTGCCCGCTCCGGTCATGTAGACGGCGGGAAAGCCCGCCCGGGCGATGGCGCGACCGGTGATGCAGTCGATGGCGCCCGGCGCCACGATCATCTTGCGGCTGGCGAGCAGGCTGCGGAGCTTGGCGGCGTTGGACATGGATCAACTCCTTCTACAGGCATGCCTCCCCAGCGCGGCTGGGGAGGTGTCGACGCCTTGCGCCGACGGAGGGGTCAAAGGCATCAGTCGCGGGGCGCATGACCCCTTCGTCGCCGTGTAAAGGCGACACCTCCCCTTCGCGAGTTCCGCGAAGGGGAGGAATCTTGAAAATGCTCGGGCTGCATGTCGTAGCGCAGCTTGAGATGCTCGGGGACGGCCAGCATCTCGACGTACTCGACGGCACGGCCGTCGCCGTCGAGCATCAGGCTGCGCAGATCGATCAGTGCCGCGCCGACCTTGACGCCGAGGCGCGAGGCGACCAGCGGCTCGGCCAGCGACGCCGACACGAGCTGCTGGGCGCCGGCGATCCTGACGCCCGCCCGGGCGAGAAGCTCGTAGAGCGGGATGCGGTTCAGCTCGTCGGCGGTGAAGGTGCGGCCGAGCGATTCGGGCACATAGCTCACCAGGTGCATCACCGGCACGCCGTTCTGCGAACGTACGCGCACGGCGCGCTGCACCGGCCGGTCGGCCTGCCACAGCTTCTCGCGGGCGAAGCCGCGCGCCTCGACGTAGCCGAACTCCAGCACCTTGGCCACGGTCTCCGCGCCATAGGCGACGATATTCTCGATCACCGAGGACATCGGCATGCGCATGGTCTGGCCGATCCGCGGCTTGACCATGGTGCGCCGTCCGGCGCCGCGCTCGATCAGGCCGGCATCCTGCAGGCTCGCCATGGCGCGGCGCACGGTGATGCGCGACACGCTGAACATGCGCGTCAGCTGCTCCTCGGTCGGCAGCGCCTCGCCCGCGGCATAGCGGCCGGTCGAGATACCGTCGGCCAGCACGAGGTAGATCTGATGATGCAGCGGCGAGCCCATCTCGCGCGCGACGGCGATGCGGTTCATGGCTTCTCCGAGTCCGCAGCGGCGCCGCGATGCAGGCGACGGTCGACGGCGAGCAACGCGGCGTTGGCCAGGATGGCGAAGGCCGATATCAGCACGGCGATGGCGAGGATGGTCTTGACGTCGTGCAGGTCGATCGCCGTCATCAGCAGGAAGCCCAGCCCGCGCTGCGAGGCGAACAGCTCGCCCAGCATGGTGCCGAGCAGCGTCAGCGAGAAGCCGATGCGCAGGCCTGAGAAGATTTCGGGCAGGGTCGCCGGCACGAGGATGTGCCAGGCCGTCTGCGCCGGCGTGAGCCGCATGGCGCGGCCGGCGCGCAGGTAGGTACGGTTGACGTTGCGCACGGCGTTCATGGTGAACAGCACCACCGGGATGATGCCGTGCAGGGCGCCGAAGGCGACCTTGGCGGGCATGCCGAGCCCGAACAGCAGCAGGATCACCGGGTAGAGCGTGATCTTCGGCACCGAGTAGAGGCCCACCAGGATCGGCTCGGCGACCTCGCCGGTCAGGCGATGACCGCCCAGCACCACGCCCACCAGCACGCCGCCGATGCACGAGATCGCCAGCGCCTGCAGGAAGGCGAGCCCGGTCTCGCGCAGATGCGGCAGGAAGCGCGCCTGGCCGACCATTTCCCAGAGGTGCGACAGCGTGGGCGCCGGCGCGGTGACGGCGGAATCGCCGGCGATCTGGTGCAGGACCTGCCACAGGGCGACCAGGCCGACCGCCACCAGGATCGGGTCGCGGAGCGAGCGCAGCGACAGCGTCACGACGCCATTCCCCGTCGCCGCGCCAGCCGACGTTCCCAGGTCCAGACCAGCATGTTGAAGGTGGTGACGATGCCCAGGACGAACAGGATCAGGGCATACATGCGCGGATTGTCGAAATTGTCGTAGGCGTAGGCGATCTCGTGCCCGATGCCGCTGGTCGACAGGATGAACTCGCCGGCGATGACGCCGATGAAGGAATAGGCGACGGCGAGCTTCAGGCCGGAGAGGATGTGCGGCGCGGCCGCCGGCAGTCGGATGCGCCAGATCTCCTGGACCAGGGACAGGCGGTGAATGCGCGCGGTCTTGAGCAGCACGCGCGGCACGCGATCGAGCCCCGCCATGGTGGCCACGATCATCGCGACCATGGCGAACAGCGTCGCCAGCACGATCAGCGGCGCCGGCCCCAGGCCGAAGATCACGATCAGCAGCGGATAGAAGGCGAAGTGCGGGATGGCGTAGTAGGCCGCGAGGAAGGGATTGAAGGCGCGGCGCAGGACCGGGATCCAGTGCAGCACGGCGCCGATGACGAAGCCGCCGACGATCGACAGGGTCATCGCGATGGCGACGGCCGACAGGGTCTGCGTGACGTGGCCGCCAAAATCGTCGGACTGCAGCGTCTCGGAGAGCGCCTTCACCATCGCCGAAGGAGCGATCACCAGGGTGGCCGGGATGGCGCCGCTGCGACAGGCGATCTCGAGCGCGGCGACAGCGCCCACCAGCACCACGGTGCGGATCGCGGTCGCCTTCTTGATCATGGCTTCGTTGCTCCCTGCCCCAGCGCGCGCAACGACTCGCCGCGCAGGTAGGACCACAACCTCGCCGTGACGGCGCCGAAGTCGGGCCGTTCGGCGAGGCGCGAATCGCGTTCGCGCGGCCAGCCGGTCTCGACGATGTCGATGAAGCGGCCCGGCCTGGCCGACATCACGCCGATTCGGTCGGAAAGAAGATTGGCCTCGTCCAGCGCGTGGGTGATCAGCAGCACCGTGGCGCCGGTCTCGCGCCACAGGCGCAGCAGCTCGTCACCCATCAGCAGGCGGGTCTGCTGGTCGAGCGCGCCGAACGGTTCGTCGAGCAGGATCAGGCGCGGCTGCAGCACCAGGGTGCGGGCGATGCAGACGCGCTGGCGCATGCCGCCCGAGAGCTGGCTGGGATAGGCGCGCTGGAAATCCTTCAGCCCCATGAAGCCGATGGCGAAGTCGACGCGGCGGCGCGTCTCGGCCGCGTCCATGCCGACGCGGCGGAGCCCGAAGGCGACGTTGTCCTCGACCGACAGCCACGGGAAGGTCGCATCCTCCTGGAACACCACGCCGACGCCGTCGGGCACCTCGCCCAGCACGCGCTTGCCCTCGAACTCCACCGTGCCGGCCGACGGCACGGCGAGGCCGGCCAGCACGTCGAGCAGGGTCGACTTGCCGCAGCCCGACGGCCCGACGACGCTCAGGAACTCGCCGGCGCGCAGCTCCAGCGACAGCGGGCCCAGCGCGTGGACCTCGCCATGGCCGGCGCGTGGCGGATAGATGCGCGTCACGCCGTCCAGACGCGCATGGACCTTGTATGTCTCGGCGGCGGGAACCGAAGCCAGCCGGGTCGCCATCACTGCGTCTTCGCCGCCGGCACGAAGCCCGGCTGGATGGCAGCCTTCCAGTCGATCGGGAGCTGCAGGGCGCCGACCGAGCCCAGCGCCTCGGCCATCGCCTCCATCAGCGGCTGCTTGAGCTCGCCGCGGCTCCACCAGGTCGGGTTCATCTTGATGATGTTGCTCAACGCGTTGGCGGCCACGTCGGGCGGCAGGTTGTATGCCTTGGCGAGGATCGCGGCCGATTCCTTGGGATTGGCGTAGAGGAATTCGACTCCCTTGCGGCGCGCCTCGATGACGGCGCGCAGCTTGTCGGGACGCTTGGCAATGGTCTCGTCGGTCGCGATGGTGACGGTCTGCGTGTAGGCCGGCAGCTTCTCGTCGAGCCACGGAATGACCTTGTACTTCACGCCGGCCTTCTCCTTCTGGGAGTAGATCGGCTCGGGAATGATCGCCACGTCGACCTTGTTGTGCTCGAGCGCGGTCAGGCCCGCGCCGAAATCTCCGATCGCGATCATCTTCACGTCCGAGACGGGCACGTTCCACGAATTGAGCGCAGCCAGCGTGACGCTTTCGCTCACCGACTTCGGTCGCGAGTAGACGAAGCGCTTGCCCTTGAGGTCGGCCGGCTTGTCGATCGCCTCGCCGACACGCGTCACCCAGAAGCTGCTGCGACCGTCGGTGCCGCCGCTCAGGATCTTGATGTTGAAGCCTTCCTTGATGGCGCTGAGCGCTGCCGGGAGCGCCACCTCGGCGAACAGCGTGTCGCCCGCCATCATGTTGCGCACCGACGTGCCGCCGCCCTTGGAGGTCAAGATGCCGGTGACGTCGACGCCGGCCTCCTTGAACCAGCCCTTCTCCATCGCGATGGCGTAGGGCACGCCATAGAGCAGCGAGCCGTAATGCGTGACGACGATGTCCTCGGCGCGCGGCGCAGCCGCCATCGACATCATGCCGGCACAGGCGAGCGCACATGCGCGGGCAAACGCCTTCAACGCCTTCATCTATTCCCTCCCGGGCTATGGACCGACGCGCGTTGCGCCGGCTCTTCTATTGTTATGACATTAGGACAATAGAAAACGGCGAGTCAAACCACGCCGCCGCCGGCGGCGAGAGTCGCCTGGCGAATGCTTTCGGCCGTCACGATCCTGCCGAGCGTGTCGTCGGATACGACGGCAGGCCGTCCGCCGCCGTCACCCACGACAGCTTCGATCGCACGAAGGTGTGGTCTTTGGGCGGGACCCGCTCGGGCTCGTCGAGCGAGCAGGTCGTGATGTCGAGATCGCCCGCGGTGCGTGTCGATTGATAGGTGAGCGTCGTGCCGCAGTCGCGGCAGAAGGAGCGCGTGGCGTGCTCGGACGACCTGAAATAGTGCGGCTCGCCCGCGACGAACCGGACCGACGACGGCGGCACGCTGAACCACGCAACCGATGCCGCGCCGGCGGCATGCCGGCACATCGTGCAATGGCATATCGTCTCGTTGGTGGGCTCGGCGTCGATCTCGTAGCGCACGGCGCGGCAGAAACAACCTCCTCGCAGCATGAGTGCCTCCTATCGTCGCGTTCGGGGCTTGCGCAGCATCGGCGTGATCACCGGTGAGCTGCCGTACTGGATGCGGCCGACGACCTCGAAGCCGTGCCGCTCGTACAGCGGGATGTTCCACGGATTGGACGATTCGAGATACGCCGGCACGCCGTCGCGGTCGCAGATGTCCGTCGCGTGCTTGACCAGCGCGCTCCCCAGGCCCTTTCCCTGATGGGCCGGGTCGACGCCGATCAGCGGCAGGTACCAGTGGGGCTCCGCGGGATGGCAATCCGCCATCTCCTGCATGACCTTGGGGCCGTCGATGGCGAGGGCCTCGTCGGCCGTGCTTTCCATCAGCGCTCCCATCGCCGCCTCGTCGGGCCCCTCGCCGGGCGGCAGCCAAAGCGCCGCGCCGGCCCAGCCGATGCGGTGAGCCGTGCCCTTGCCGAAGGCTGCGCCACCGAACGCCTTGGCGAAGCGCGGAAATGCCTCGATGAAGGCCTCGGGCTTGGGCCACGCCCAGCGGGTCGCCGGATCGCGGCTGAAGGCCAGCGTCAGGACAGCGATGACCGCGGCCTCTTCGTCCGCCGCCGCCGCTTGCACTTTATGCATCGTCATCGCTCCAACACCATGCGCACCGCATCCATGGATGCGGGATAGTGCACGGATTGCAGCGCCATGCCAGCGAGACGGTCGCGCCCGGCGTCGGGCCGGCAACGGTCAGCCGCCGTAGTAGGCCTCGATGCGATAGCCGTCGGGGTCGATGGCGAACGCCGCATAATATTTCGGCCCGTAGTCGGCGCGCACGCCGGGCTTGCCGTTGTCCTTGCCGCCCGCCTTGAGCGCGGCGGCGTGGAACGCGTCGACCGCAGCCCGGTCCTTGGCGAGGAAGCAGAAGTGGAGGCCCGACTCCATGTCGGCCTTCACCGGCTTCCCGGTCGCGCCGAGCCAGAGCTGCACCGCCTTCTCGCCATAACCCAGCGAGCTCTCGCCGTCGCTCAGCAGCGTGAAGCCGAGCGGCTTCAGCGCCGCGTCGTAGAACTTCCTCGAGCGCGTGATGTCGGCGACGCCGATCGAAACATGGTCGAACATCGTGCGGTCTCCTTATAACTAATTAACCGGTTATGTAGTTAACTACCTGCATTGCGCTTGTCAACCGGTCAACCGGTTACTAAGTCCTGAGCGATGATCCGCCCCGATCTCTGCCTGGAGTTCGTCAACACCCGCTATTGGCGCGGCCAGCCGACGCCGACCGAGACCCTGACGTCGGCGAATGAGCTGTCGGCCTGGACGGCAGCGAACGTCTCGAAGGAGGCGCGGCCGCTGCCGCGCCGCGAGTTCGACCGGGCGATCGAGACCCGTGAGACGATCTGGCGGGTGTTCGACGCCGCGACGCGCGGCAAGGCGCCGGCGGCGGCCGACCTCGAGGCGCTGAACGGGCTGCTCGCCGCCTCGCCCGCGCGCACGACGCTCAAGCGCGAGCGCACCGGCTATGCCTGGGACGTCGACATGCGCGGCTCGACCGCGCTCGGCCAGCTCGCGCCCGTCCTGTGGTCGGCAGGCGATCTTCTCACCGGCAGCAAGCTCGACAAGGTCAAGCGCTGCGCCAATCCGGAATGCGGCTGGCTGTTCCTCGACGACAGCCGCGCCGGCAAGCGGCGCTGGTGCTCGATGTCGTCCTGCGGCAACCGCGCCAAGGCGCGCCGCCACTATCACAAGAGCCGCGAGCAGTAGCTCAGCGCCTCGCCGTCGCCGGCAGCACCTCCGCCTCGAGCCAATTGCCGAATTCGGCGGTGCGCAGCATCGGGTCGAGCACGTCGGCGCCGACGCCGTAGCGCCACGCCAGATCCTTGCGCGCCGGATCGCGCGACAGGTCGCGGAAATCGGTCACGATGCCGGCGACTTCCTCACGCGAGCGCGCGAGGCCTTCGTCGAGGTGACGCTCGACGCGAAGCGCGATAATGGCGCCGACGGCGGCGAAGTCGAACTCGGGATGGTACTGCACGCCCCAGAAGGAGCGCGTGCCGTCGCTGATCGCGGCTGCCTGGACGGTGCTGGTTTCGTTCGAGGCCAGCACTACGGCGCCCGACGGCAGCGTCGCCACCTCGTCCTCGTGGGTGCAGAGCGCATCGAACGTCCGCTCCTTGCCGCGCAGCAGGGCATGGTCGCGACCGGCCTCGGTCGGACGGATGCGACGGGCCACGCCGATCTCGCGCCCCCGCGGATTGAGATGCACCGTGCCGCCGAGGGCCGCCGTCATCAGCTGCAAACCCCAGCACGAGCCGAAGCTCGGGACCGCGGCCCGCCAGACGGCGCGGGCCAGCTCGACCTGCTCGCGCACCGGCGGCTGGTCGAGTCGATAGGCGTTGAACGGCGATCCCGACAACCAGACGCCGTCGAAATCGCCGATCTGCAC
>JAEWIV010000355.1 GCA_023386865.1 Pseudomonadota bacterium | reverse complement strand
CCAAAGCGACTGAGCTTCTGCATGGCGTGGTCGGCGATGACATCCCCAAATGCGAGCCACTAACCTCATTCCCTTAGGTGAGTGCGGCCTGTTATCGAGAAGGAACGCGCGACGGTACTGCGGCTGTCTTTGCGAAGAACGTTTTGACCATGAAGCCGGTCCACACGTCAGAGCACGGCTGTTGGGGACGCGGCGGTACTACTCCCGCAAAGAGCTGGACGCCTGGATCGACGGGGATATGGGAGCCCGAGCGGCCGACTGCCGACGAAATTCTAGATAGACTGTGACTATCGCCTCCGCTTCATCGCAATCCTTCAGCTCCTCCCAGTGGGGTGCCTGCCGCGACATCGCACAAGGCTACGTCTAGTCGTGTATGAAGTTCTCGCGTATTCTGTTGTGGGGAGACTCAAAACGATATGTCGAATACCCTCTACTACGGCGACAACCTGAAAGTCCTCCGAGACTCAATCAAAGATGAAACGGTGGACCTGATTTACTTGGACCCGCCGTTCAACTCGAACGCCTCCTACAACGTCCTGTTCAAGGCGCATTCTGGCAAAGGTTCGCAGGCCCAGCTTGAAGCGTTCGAGGACACGTGGGATTGGGGCCCTCATGCCGAAGAGGCCTTCGAAGACGTTGTCAAATCCGGCAACCCCGATGCCGCGAACCTTCTCACAGCGATGCGAAAGTTTCTCGGCGACAATGCAATCATGGCTTACTTGGCTATGATGGCCGTCAGGCTGATCGAGCTTCATCGCGTGTTGAAGCCGACAGGTTCTCTTTATCTACATTGCGATCCCACCGCGAGTCACTACCTGAAAATGACTCTAGATGCCGTTTTTGGAACAGCCAATTTTCGAAATGAAATCATATGGCAGCGAACACCTGCACATAGCAGCGCTAAGAAGTTTGCACCAATCCACGATACGATTCTCTACTACCAGAAAACTCCGGCCATCATCTGGAATGAGCCGAGAATGGCATACGAGGATGCCTATTTGGATAAGTATTACAAGTTCGACGATGGCGACGGCAGACTCCACTGGAGGGCCGATCTCACAGGCGCTGGCGTTCGGCAAGGGGATAGCGGAAAGCCGTGGAGAGGCCACAATCCCACGACCATCCATAGACATTGGGCCATATCGAAGGAGGTGATCACAAACGCTGTCGGTGCAGACAAGGCCGCAAAGATGACTGCTCAGGAAAAACTCGACGCCTTAGATGCTCTGGGAGCCATCTATTTTCCGAGCAATGGAGGCATGCCCCAGTACAAGCGATATCGTGATCAACTTAAGGGCAAGGCTGTTGGCGACCTCTGGGTCGACATCGATCGCATAAATCCCGTCGGAGGAGAGCGACTAGGATACCCAACCCAGAAGCCGCTTGCACTCATGGAGCGAATCGTTAGCGCGTCCTCCAATCCCGGAGACATCGTGCTAGATCCCTTTTGCGGGTGCGGAACCACGATCCACGCAGCGCAAAAGCTGGATCGCCAATGGATTGGTATCGACATAACCCATCTCGCCATTGGCCTAATCGAAAGCCGACTAAAGGCAGCATTTCCCGGAATTAAGTTTACCGTCGAGGGAACACCAAAAGACTTTGAAGCGGCTGTCGATTTGGCAACCCGCGACAAGTTCCAGTTCCAGTGGTGGGCCGTCACCCTGGTCAACGCCATTCCATATGGCGGCAAGAAAAAGGGAGCCGACTCGGGTATCGATGGCTACTACTACTGCAAGCCAGATGGGAAGCAGACCGAGGCCGGGATCGTCTCTGTCAAGGGTGGCGAGCATCCTAGCGTTAAGGATGTGCGCGATCTTGTTGGCGTGGTGCAACGTGAGAAGGCCCCCGTTGGTGTGCTAATCACCTTGCGTGATCCGACCGGGCCTATGAAGGCTGAGGCTGCGAAGGGTGGGAGCATCGATACTGCTTGGGGCAAGTTCCAGAAGATTCAGCTTGTGACTGTCAAGGAATTGCTCGACGGCAAGAACCTCAAACTTCCGCCTCAGGAAGCCGGCGGCGGACTCAAACAAGCCGTGAAAGAAGATACGAGCAGCAAGAAGCAACAAAAGCTGCTGTGAACCGTCAACCCGCCCTTACCTCCGCCTCGGAATAATGGTCACGTTCCCGAACGAACCCTTGATCAGCCTCGCATCGCACGTTCGGTGCTGGCACATATCCGGCCGGATACTTCTGCCTGCTCATATTGCGGGAGACACCCACCCCTCCTGTCAGGTCGCCGGCCAGGGTGGTCGCCCCCGCCGGGGGTGTTCGGCCGGGTGTGTCCGCCCGCGACACGAGGCGCCCGCCGCCGTCCGTCGTTCGCCGTCCAGGTCAAAAGGGGGTGCTCGCTCGCGCTGCTTGTCGCAGGGAGTGTTTCCTCATCACTGAGGGAGGAGGTATCGTCGTTGGCGCGGCCTCAGGAAGGGGCTCCGCGGCAATGAAAGTGGATACTAAAGTGGGTACAATAAGCGACGGGACGGTATAACTACTTAAGAAAATCAAATAGTTATATGATGGTTCGGTGTTCATTTTGGAAACCGACCATACTCCGGCGCAAGGAAGAACGGGAGGCTGCAGGGTGTTCTCCAATCGCATGACGCGCCGCGGCGCGCTCGCTGGCATGGCTGCGCTGTCGTTGACGCCGGCGGCAAAGGCTCAGGATCTGACGAAGGCGTCGATCGCCCTGCTCAAGCTTTCGTCGTCGGGGCCGATTTTCATCGCCCAGGAGAAGGGCTGGTTCAAGGAAGCGGGCCTCGATCTCACGATGAAGGACTTCCAGGCGGCGGCGCAGGTGCCGCTGGCCGTGGTTTCGGGCGATGCCGATCTCGGCGTCACCGCCTTCACCGCGGGCTTCTTCAATCTCGCGGCCAAGGGCGGGCTGAAAGTCGTGGCGGCGCAGAGCGCCGAGCGGCCCGGCTACCAGCTCAACGTCATCGCCGTCACCAACGCCGCCTGGGACCACGGCGTGAAGGGCGTGAAGGACCTTGCCGGCAAGCGCGTCGCCGTCACCACGGTCGGCTCATCGGTCCACTATTCGCTGGAGGTTGTGGCGCGCAAGCACGGCGTCGACATGAAGACGGTGACCATCGTGCCGCTGCAGACCATTCCCAACATGGTGGCCGCTTTCAAGGGCGGGCAGGTCGACGGTGCGGTGTTTCCCATCACGACCTTCCGCCAGGTCGAGTCGGAGGGCAGCGGCAAGCCGATCGCCTATGTCGGCGACGAGGTCCCCTGGCAGCTCGGTGCGGTCTTCACCTCGCCAAAGACCATCGCGGAGCGCCGGCCGCTGGTCGAGAAGTTCCTGGTCGGCTATCGGCGCGGCGCCGCGGCCTACCACGAGGCCTTCGGCAAGCGCGAGAACGGCAAGTTGGCGCCGGGCCCCAATTACGACGAGATGATCGGCATCCTGTCGGACGTGCTGAAGCAGCCGCCGGCGCTGGTTGCGGCCGGCCTGCCCTTCATCGATCCCGAGGGCAGGCTCGACGTGGGCGACATCTACAAGCAGGTTGCCTTCTGGCAATCGACCGGCCAGGTCTCACGCGACGCCGACCCCAAGTCGTTCATCGATCTCAGCTTCGTGCAAGGGCACTTCAACGTGCCGAAATAGTGGAGCGCGGATCTCCAGGTCCGCATCATGCTCAGCGGACCTGGAGGTTCGCGCTCCGATGACTATTCAGCCGCCTTCAGCTCGGCCGCGCGCTCGGCGCGCTGGGCAGCGTCCTCGGCTTCCCAGCGCATGCCGATCTCGGCGAGCTTGCCCAAGACGTCGTCGAGCTCGTGGCCGCGTTGGGTCAGCGAATAGGTGACCTTGGGAGGGATCGTCGCCTCGTAGTGGCGGGGGCCCCGCGGCGGG
>JAEWIV010000407.1 GCA_023386865.1 Pseudomonadota bacterium | reverse complement strand
GAACTGGATCGTGCCGTTCCCGCCCGGCGGCTCGAACGATATCTTCGCGCGGCCGGTCGCGGCCTTCGTCGGCCAGCGGCTGGGCGAGCCCGTGGTGGTCGAGAATCGCGGCGGCGCCGGCGGCACGATCGGCGGCATGACGGCGGCGCGCGCCCGGCCCGACGGCTGCACGTTGCTGGTGGTCAATCCCAGCCTGACCTTCGCCTCGATCGTCTATGCCGAATCGGGCTTCGACCTGATGCGCGATTTCGCGGCGGTCTCGGGCATGGCCCAGGTGCCGGTGGCGCTGGTGGTCAATCCCGCGAAGGTCGCTGCCAAGGATCTCTCGACGTTCCTGGCGCTGGCGCGCAAGCAGCCGGATGCGATCAACATCGGCTCGTCGGGCCTCGGCACCATCCCGCACCTGGCCATCGTGCTGCTGCAGCAGCGGACGGGCATCCGGCTCACCCATGTGCCTTATCGCGGCGGCGGACCGGCGCTGCAGGACATGCTGGCGGGCCAGATCGACGCCACCTTCGCGCCGCTCAGCACCGTCGCTTCCTACGCGCAGTCCGGCAAGCTGCGCGCGCTGGCCGTGGCGGCGCCCAAGCGCGAAGCCGTGCTTCCCGAGGTGCCGACCTTCGCCCAGGCGGGCGTCGCCGACTTCGACGTCAGCACCTGGTACGGCCTGTTCGCCCCCAAGGCGACGCCGGCCGCGATCCTCGACACGCTCCATGGCGCCGTGCAGGCGGCGCTCGCCGATCCCGGTATCAGGCACATCTGGGCGGAACAGGGTGCCGAGCCCGATCGTCAGGGGCGGCAGGCCTTCACCGATTTCGTGATCCACGAGGTCGAACGCTGGAGCAAGATCGCGAGGACGGTCGGTCTGCCGATGGAATGACACTGTCGGGACCGCTCGAGAGGGGGACGGATGAAGGTCAAAGGGTACCAAGTCTTCCAGTGCGACGCCGGTTGGCGGATGTTCTCGTTCCTGAAGCTCACGACTGACGACGGCATCGTCGGCTGGTCGGAGTTCAACGAGAGCTTCGGCAGTCCCGGCCTGTCGTCGGTCATTGCGGCGCTGATGCCCAGTGTCATCGGCATGGACCCGATGCAACTCGAGCTCGTGAACGCGGTCCTCAACACCAGGTCGACGCAGTCGCGCGGCGGCATCGCCCGCCAGGCGATCGCCGCCATCGAGAACGCACTTCTCGACATCAAGGGCAAGGCGCTCGGCGTGCCGGTCTACCAGCTCTTCGGCGGCAGGCTGCGCGACCGCATTCCGGTCTACTGGTCGCACTGCGGCTCCTACCGTCTGCGCAATCCCGACATCTGCGGCACGCCCGCCGTGCGCATGTACGACGACATGGTGAAGCTCGGCGCCGAGGTGAAGGCCAAGGGATTCACGGCGCTCAAGACCAATACCGCGCTGGAAGTCGATGGCAGGTTGATCGCCTATCGTCCGGGCTTCGTCGTCGGCAAGGGCTTCCCCGAGCGCAACTGGGATGCCTTCATCGCACGCAGTGCGGCGAAGACGGTCGAGGCCTTCCGCGCCGGCGCCGGGCCCGACATGGGCATCATGCTCGACCTCAATTTTCATTTCCGCACCGAAGGCTTCAGGCGCATCGCCGACGCCGTCGGCCCGGCACGGCTGACGTGGCTCGAGCTCGACGCTCACGATCCGAAGTCGATCGCGCTCCTGCGCCGCGATGCGCCGTGCCCGATCGCCTCCGGCGAGACGCTGCTGGAGCGCCGCGACTTCCGGCCCTATTTCGAGGCCTATGCCTTCGATACCGCCGTCGTCGACGTGATCTGGAACGGCTTCTACGAATCGCTGAAGATCGCGGCCCTTGCCGACGTCTACGAGGTGAATGTGGCGCCGCACAATTTCTACGGCCATCTCGCCAGCGCCATCAGCGCCCATTTCTGCGCCGCGGTTCCGAATTTCCGAATCATGGAGATCGATATTGACGGCGTGCCGTGGCGCGACGACATCGTCGACAAGCCGCCGGTATTCGACAAGGGCGACTATGTCTTGCCGACGGGTCCCGGCTGGGGCGTCGAGGTCGACGAAGCGGGATTGCGGGCCCATCCGGTCAAGTGACGGCACCTCAGGAGGATGCAATGGACGCGAACACGAAGAAGACCACGCTGCGCATGATCCCCTACGGCATCTACGTGCTCACGGCGGACGACGGGAAAGGCAACATCGCGGCCGCGACGGTGAACTGGGTGACCCAGACCGCGTTTGTGCCGCCGTTGGTCGTGGTCGGCGTGAAGACCGACTCCGGCGCCTATGAGGTCATCAAGACGGCGCGCCGCTTCGCGCTCAACATGCTGGGCAAGGACCAGAAGAACCTGGCCTTCGCGTTCTTCCGTCCGGCCGACGTGAGCGACGGCAAGCTGAGCGGGCAGGCCTACCGCAAGGGCACGACGGGCGCGCCGCTGCTGGTCGAGGCGCCCGGCGCCGTCGAGTGCAACGTCACGGCGATCGTCGAGCAGGGCGACCATCACATCGTGGTCGGCGAGGTGGTCGATGCGCACCTGAACAAGCCGCCGGCGGGCCGGCCTGACGCCGCCATCCTCGAGATGAAGGAACTCGGCGACAACGTGTTCTACGGCGGATAGGCGTCAGAGCGTTTTGTTCGGCCGATCCCGGTCTCCGGATACCTAAGTCGCGCCGCCGCCGTTCACCTGGATCATCTGGCCGTTGATGTAGCCGCCCGCCTCCGAGACCAGCAGCCGGGCGGCGGCGGCGACCTCGACCGGCTTGCCCATGCGGCCGAGCGGCACGCGACTGATCGATTGCGCGCGGGCCTGGGCCGACGCGTTCTTCTCCTCGGTATCCGGTGCAATCGGCCCGGGGGAGATGGTGTTGACGGTGATGTTCCTGGGCCCGAATTCCATGGCCAGCGCCTTGGTGAGACCCCACACGCCGTGCTTGGCGACGGAGACCGGCGTGCGGCCGGCATGGCCTTGGATGGCGTTCATGCCCGCGAAGTTGACGATGCGGCCCCAGCCTTTGCGCACCATCCCCGGCAGGCAGGCGCGCGACAGCCACACCGCGGCGTCGAGATCGACCGAGATGACGCGTCGCCACTCGGCCTCGGTCATGTCGAGGAACGGCTTGTTCGGCCGTAGCGCCGCGTTGTTCAGGAGCGCGTCGACGGCGCCGAACCTGTCGATCGCTTGCGAGGCGATGCGCTGGCAATCCTCGGGCTTGCCGACGTCGCCCATGACCACCAGTGCCTCGACGCCGAGCTTCCCGGCCTGCTCGGCGACGCTCTCGCAGGCGGCGCGATCGCTCGAGCCGTTGATGACGACGTTGAAGCCGTCCTCCGCCAATCCCAGCACGCAGGCGCGGCCGATATTGCGGCCGCCGCCGGTGATCAATGCTGTTCTGCGCGCCGCCATCTTCTATTCTCCCGCCCGAACGAAGTGAACGAAGGCCTCACGTGGAACTCAAGACCATCCCGATCGGCCAGGGTACGGCGCGAGTCTGGACCGCGGGCCAGGGCGAGGCAATCGTGCTGCTGCATGGGCCGTGGGCCGGCGCCGAAGCCTACTGGTTCCAGGTCGCCGACGAGCTCGCCTCGACACATCTGGTCGTGGCGCCGGAACTGCCGGGTATCGGCGTTCCCGGCGACTTGCTCGCGACGTTCGGCGCCTACGCGACGTGGCTCGACGACGTGCTGGCCACGTTGCGGATCGACCGTCCGACGGTCGTCGGCAATTCGCTCGGCGCCGCCATCGCCTGGCGCTACGCTGCGCAGTATCCCGAGCATTGCCGTGCGCTGGTCATGGTCAACGGTTATCCGCCGCCGGCCTACGGCCGCGGCATCCGCTGGCTGGCGTCGAGGACTCCGCTGCGCGGCGCCGTGAGGTCGAATTTCCTGCGCAACTTCTATGGCAGCGCGGCGCTGGGGCCGGCGTTCCACGACCGGCGCAACGCACCCAAGGCCATCGTCCAGGCGCTCGACCGGTTCTCGAAGGCGGAGGTCGATGCCGTGATCGACATGCTGCTGGCCGACGAACCGGCGCTGCCGCCGCCGGCGGCGCGCACCCTGCTGCTGTTCGGCGAGGCCGACAAGCTGCCGCCGTTCGACAAGCGCGGCGCGCGGTCGATGCGCTCGTCGCTGGCCGACAGCCGGCTGGTGACGATCCCGGCGGCCGGCCATCTGCCGCAGGCCGAGCATCCGGTCGCCTTCCTGCGGGCGCTGCGCGAGTTCGTGCGTTAGATCACGCCTGAAGATTTCAGCCCTTCGATCGCCTTCTTGTCGTAGCCCAGGCCCGCCAGCACCTCGTCGGTATGCTCGCCGAGCTCGGGCGTCGGCCTCAGCTCCTTGGGCTGCGGCGCATCGGAAAGGTTGATCGGCTGGCCGACGACCTTGATGTCGCCGAGCCTGGGATGCTTGACCGGACGGGCGATGCCGAGGTGCTTGACCTGCGGCTCGTCGAAAGTCTGGTCGATGGTGTTGATCGGCCCGCACGGCACGCCGGCCTTGTTCATGGCCTCCAGCCAGTAGGCCGACGGCTTGGTCCTGGTGATCGCGGCGATGCGTTCGTTCACCGCCTTGCGATTCTGCGAGCGCAGCGCCCCCGTCAGGTGCTCGGGATGTCGCGTGAGCTCGGGCGCGCCCAAGGCCTTGGCGCAGCGTTCCCACAGGTTCTGGCCGGAGGCCGCGATGTTGATGTGGCCGTCGGCGGTCGGGAACACGCCGGTCGGGATGCCCGTCGGATGGTCGTTGCCGGCCTGCTTGGGCACCTCGCCCTTGATCAGCCAGCGCGAGGCCTGGAAATCGAGCATGAAGATCTGCGCCTCGATCAGCGAGGTGTGGACCCACTGGCCCTTGCCGGTGCGCTCGCGATTGTAGAGGGCGAGGATGATGCCCTGGGCCAGCAGCAGGCCCGACGTCAGGTCGGCAATCGGGATGCCGACGCGCATCGGCCCGCGCCCGGGCTCGCCGGTGATCGACATCAGGCCGCCCATGCCCTGGGCGATCTGGTCGACTCCCGGCCGCGCCGCATCGGGGCCGCTTTGTCCGAAGCCCGCGATCGAGCCGTAGACGATGCGCGGGTTGATCTTGGCCACCGTGTCGTAGTCGACCTTCAGGCGATGCTTCACGTCCGAGCGATAGTTCTCGACGATGACGTCGGCCTTGGCCGCGAGCTTCATGAAGATCGCATGGCCCTCCGAGCTCTTGAGGTTCAGCGTCATCGACTTCTTGTTGCGATGCAGGTTCTGGAAGTCGAAGCCGTGCCGCGTGCTGCCCGTGGCGTCGCTGCCCTCGCTCGACGGCTGCTCGATCTTGATGACGTGCGCGCCCCAGTCGGCGAGCTGGCGTACCGCGGTCGGCCCGGCGCGATGCGCGGTGAGGTCGAGGACGGAGATATGGGACAGGGGCAGGGCGGTCATGAGCGTTTCCTCTACGTATTGTTCCTCGAACGGTAACCCGTCATCCCGACCGGCGCGAAGCGGAGGGAGCTTGTCTGCAGAAGGCAAGGCCTCTCGGCTTCGCTTCGCTACGCTCGGGGCGACGGCTCTTTGCTATTTTCCGCGGAAGGCGGCCTTTCGCTTCTCCATGAAGGCGCGGCGGCCTTCCTTGTAGTCCTCGCTGTCGAAGCAGGCCTTGGCCATGACGTCGAGCTTCGTGTGGTCCTGCCTGGATTCGGGCTTGGCGATCTCGCGCGCGGCCGCCTTGGCGAGCGCAATGGTGAGCGGCGCGTTCTCGGCGATGGCGCCGGTGATGTTGTCGACCATCGAGTCGAGCTCGGCGTCGGGCGCGACGCCGTTCACCAGGCCCATCTCGTAGGCTTCCTCCGCCGAATACTGTTTGGCGGTGAACAGGAACTCCATGGCGCGCGACAAGCCGACGATGCGCGACAGCCGCTCGATGCGCAGGAAGCCGTATCCCAGACCGAGCTTGGCCGCCGGCACGCCGAACCGCGCGCCGTCGTTGCAGTAGCGCAGGTCGCAACAGGCGGCGAGGTTCATGCCGCCGCCGATACAGTAGCCGGTGATCTTGGCGATCGTCGGCTTGGGGAAGTCGTAGAGCGCCTCGTAGCCCTCCTTGGAGATGGCGTCATATCGCACCTGGGCCTCGGCGTTGGCGCGCTCGCTCTCGAACTTGGAGATGTCAGCGCCCGACACGAAGGCCTTGCCGCCCGCGCCGCTCACGACGACGCAGCGCACCTCGGCGTCCTTGGCGTAATCCTTCAGGAGGCCGACGAAGCTGTCCCACATGTCGAGCGACACGGCATTCAGCTTCGCGGGGTTGTTGAATATGACATGGCCGACGGCGCCCTCGCGCCGTCCGTAGATCTTCTGTTCCTGCATGGGCCCGATCCTTCAGATTTGGCCGCAATATACAACATCGTTGTCATGCGGAGCGAAGCGAAGCATCTTTCGGGCAAAGGAAAGACCCTGGCGACGCTTGGGGTGACGGAAAGGGCAGGGAGGACGCGTGGCCGCAGTCGAGCTGAAAGGCCTCACCAAGCGCTATGGCGAAACCGTCGCGGTGGCGGACGTTTCGCTGCGCATCGAGCACGGCCAGCTCGTCTGCCTGCTCGGTCCGTCGGGCTGCGGCAAGACCACGACTCTGCGCCTGATCGCAGGCTTCATCGAGCCTTCGGCAGGCGAAATCGTGGTCGGCGGCAAGGTGCTCTCGTCGCCCCGGCGCACGGTGCCACCGGAAGGTCGCAACATGTCGATGATCTTCCAGAGCTATGCGCTGTGGCCGCATATGACGGTGGCCGAGAACGTGGCCTATGGGCTCAAGATCCGGAAGCTCGAGAAGGCCGTCATCGACGCCAAGCTCAAGGCCATCCTGTCGACCGCCCGGCTCGAGGCGCTGGCCGATCGCTACCCCGGCGAATTGTCGGGAGGCCAGCAGCAACGCGTGTCGCTCGCGCGCGCACTGGTGGTCGAGCCCGAGACCCTGCTGCTCGACGAGCCGCTTTCCAACCTCGACGCCAACCTGCGCGAGGAGATGCGGTTCGAGATCCGCCGCCTGCACGACCGATACCGTTACACGACGGTCTACGTCACGCACGACCAGGCCGAGGCGATGACGACCGCCGACCTCATCGCCGTCATGAACCACGGCAAGGTCGAGCAGCTCGGGCCGCCGGAGGAGATCTACGGCCGGCCGCGCTCGGAGTTCGTTGCCCGCTTCATCGGCGGATCCAACATCCTGCGCGGCTCGGCGATCGACGGTGCGCGGGTGTCGGTCGCCGGCGCAGCGCTGCGCACCACGGGACGGCCGCTGCAGGCCGGCCGGCCGGTGGCGCTTTCGGTACGCCAGCACGAGATCACCATCGCCGATGAGAAGCCGCAATCGGCCGACAATCATCTTGCCGCCGTCGTCACTCGGCAGGTCTTCCTCGGCTCGGTGCGCGACTATACCGTGGCGCTCGACGACAAGACCGAGCTGCGTGTGACGGCGCCGCCCGGGCGCGACATCGCGCCGGGGCAGGCCGTGTGGCTGCACCTGCCCGCGGAACAATGCAGGGCATTGGCGGAGGAATGACATGACGAAGTTGACGCGACGCGGCGTGCTTGCCGGTTCGGCCGCGATTGCCGCCGGTTCGTTCGGTGTCGAGGTGCGGGCCGCTCCGGAAGCGCAGAAGATCACGCCGACGCTGGTCGAGGCCGCGAAGAAGGAGGGCAAGGTCTCCTGGTATACGTCGGTCGACCTGCCGGTGGCCGAGAAGATCGCCAAGGCCTTCGAGGCGGCCTATCCCGGCGTCAGCATGAAGGTCGAGCGTTCGGGAGCCGAACGCATCTTCCAGCGCATCGGCCAGGAATATCAGAGCAAGATCTACAATTGCGACGTCGTGAACAGCTCCGACGCCGCCCACCTCATCATCTGGAAGCGCGCCTCGATGCTGGCGTCCTTCCTGCCCGAGGACGTGGCCAAGCATTTCCCGAAGGAGCATTGGGATCCCGACGGCATGTATGCCTCGTGGCGCGTGACGCTGTCGCCGATCGCCTACAACACCAGCCAGGTGAAGGCCGAGGACGCGCCCAAGGGCTTCAACGACCTTCTGGACCCCAAATGGACGGGCAAGATCGTCAAGGCGCACCCCGGCTACAGCGGCACGATCATGACCGCGACCCAGCAGCTCAGCCGCGATCTCGGCTGGTCCTATTTCGAGAAGCTCGCCAAGCAGAAGGTTATGCAGGTCCAGTCGGCCGCCGATCCGCCCAAGAAGGTCTCGGCGGGCGAGCGCGCGGTGATGGCCGACGGCACCGAGTACATGGTGAACCTGCTGCAGTCGCGCGGCGAGCCGATCGAGGAAGTCTACGCCGTCGAGGGCACGCCCCTGGTGACCGGCCCGTCGGCCGTCCTGGCGCGGGCAGCCAATCCAAACGCGGCGCGTTTGTTCTATGCCTGGTCGATGACGGCCGAAGCTCAGCAGCTCAACGTCGAGGTCGGCGCCCTGCGTTCGGTCCACCCGCTGGTCAAGGACCGGCCCGAGCGCAAGAAGCTCTCCGACATCAAGACGCTGCGAGAGGACGCCGCCGCCGTCGCCGACCAGGCCGACGACATCAAGGCCCGCTATCTCAAGCTGTTCAAGGTATGACCATGCGCCGCCGCACGCTGCTCGGGACCGCCGCCCTCCTGCCGCTCGGCGCGAAGGTCGTGTCGGCGGCGCCGCCCGCCGAGACGATCACGCCGGCGCTCGTCGAAGCCGCCAAGCAGGAAGGCAAGGTCTCCTACTACACGGCGATGGACTTGTCGGTCGCCGAGCCGGTCGCCAAGGCCTTCGAGGCCAAGTTCCCCGGGATCAAGGTCGCGGTCGAGCGCACCGGTGCCGAGCGCCTGTTCAATCGCCTCGCCCAGGAGACGGCCAGCAACATCAAGCGCTGCGACGTGGTGAACAGCTCCGACGCCGCGCACTTCATCACCTGGAAGCGCGACGGCTGGCTGCAACCCTACGTGACGGTCGACGTCGCCCAGGACGTGGCGCCCGAGATGCGCGATCCGGATGGCACCTTCGTCAACCAACGCACGCATCTGTCGGCCATGGCCTACCATATCGGCCTGGTGAAGCCCGAGGATGCGCCCAAGGGTTTCAACGACCTGCTGGCCCCGAAGTATGCCGGCAAGCTGGTGAAGGCCCATCCCGGCTACTCCGGCACCATCATGACGGCCACTCACCAGATCGCGCGCGAGCTGGGCTGGGGCTATTTCGAGAAGCTCGCCAAGCAGAAGGTCATGCAGGTCCAGTCGGCCACCGAGCCGCCCAAGAAGCTCGAGGCCGGCGAGCGCGCCATCGCCGTCGACGGCAGCGACTATCTGTTCTGGATGGCCCGCGAGCGCGGCGTGCCGATCGAGGTGGTCTATCCCGTCGAGGGCACGCCGCTGATCGCCAATCCGATGGCGGTGTTCAAGGCCGCGCCCAACCCGAACGCGGCGCGACTGATGTTCGCCTGGATCATGTCGGGCGAGGGCCAGGAGTTCATCGTCAAGCTGAGCGGCCAGTATCCGGCCAACCTCAAGGTCAAGGCCAAATCGGGCCGCCCGCCGCTGAGCTCGATCAAGACCCTGCGCGAGGACCCGGTCGAGGTCGAGAAGATGGCCGACGAGATCAAGGCGAACTATGCCCGGATCTTCCGGGTATGAGGGCAGTCGTCCGTCCCTTCAGTCGTCCTCAGCGCAGCGAAGGACCTCATCGCCGCTTGCAACCGGCATGAGATCCTTCGCTTTGCTCAGGATGACAGATAGCGGTCGGTTCGAAGTCGGCCGCTCATTCGACCTGTCGCGCCCCATCCTGGTCGCCGTCACCGCGCTGCTTGCGGTGCTGATCGTCCTGCCGATGGGCTGGCTGATCGCCTACAGCCTGTCGGACAAGCAGGGGCAGGCGACGCTCGGCAACTTCGTCATCCTGTTCACCGATCCGAGCTTCGTCGATCCGCTGGTCACCACGCTGATCATCGCCGTCTCGGTGAGCACGATCTGCTGCCTCGTCGCCGCTCCCTTGGGCTGGCTGGTTGCGCGCACCGACATGCCGATCCGCCGGACCGTGCGCACGCTGGTGATGGCGAGCCTGGTCACGCCGCCCTTCGTCGGTGCGATCGCCTGGGAGATGCTGGCGGCACCCAACTCGGGCCTTCTGAACCAGCTTTGGCGCGGCCTCACCGGCATGCCCGCCGACGAGGCTCTTCTCGACATCTACAGCCTCCCCGGCCTGATCTTCGTCATTGCCTGCTATACTTTTCCTTACGTCTTCATCCTGGTGGCCAATGCGCTCGATCGCATGCCGGGCGAGCTCGAGGACGCCTCGTCGATGCTGGGCGCCGGGACCTGGCAGACGGCGCGCCGCATCACCGTGCCGCTCGCCTTGCCGACCCTGCTGGCCGGCGCCCTGGTCGCCTTCCTGCAGGCGCTGAACCTGTTCGGTTCGCCCGCCATCCTCGCGATACCGGCGGGCTTCCATACGCTCACCACCCGCATCTGGAGCCTGTTCCAGTTCCCGCCCAAGCCCGAGCTCGCCGCGGCGGCTTCGGTGCCGCTGCTGCTGCTGACGATCCTGCTGCTGCGCGGGCAGGCGCTGGCCCTGGGCCGTCGCGGCTATGCCGTGCTGGGCGCCAAATACGGCGAGCCGCGGCTGGTGCGGCTGGGCGCCTGGCGGATGCCGGCGGCGGCGCTGGCGCTCGTGGTGCTTGCCATGCCGCTCTTCCTGCCCTACGCGGCGCTGTTCAACTCGGCTTTCTCGCGTGTCGCCTCGCGCCTGGTCACGGTCGACACCATAACACTGCACAATGTGCGCTTCGCCTTTCTCGAGCTCAGCTCGACCATGCCGGCGCTCAAGAACACCTTTCTGCTGGCCACGCTGTCGGCGACCCTGGGTGCGCTGCTGGCGCTCCTGATCGCCTACATCGTCGCGCGCCGGGCTGTGGCCGGGCACCGGCTGCTGGGCTTCCTCGCCACGGCGCCGCTTGCCATCCCGGGCATCGTCCTGGGCGTCGGCCTGTTCCTCGCCTACACGCGGCCGCCGCTCACGCTCTACGGCACGCTGTGGATCCTGCTGATCGCCTTCATCACCATCGAATTGCCGGCGGCCTACCAGCAGCTCTCTTCGGCCTTCCATGCGGTGCATCCCGAGCTCGAGGAGGCGGGCCGCATGTTGGGGGCATCGCGTCTGCGCACCTTGGCCGACATCACCGCGCCGCTGCTGCGCTCGGCGGTGATCGCCACCTGGTGCTTCGTCTTCGTCGCGGTGATCCGCGAGCTTTCCGCTGCGGTCATCCTGTTCACCTCGGATACCAAGGTCCTGTCGGTCCTGATCTTCGATCTCAAGGAAAGCGGCGATGTCGGCGCCATCGCCGTCCTGAGCCTGACCATGGTGGCCATCACGACCATCGTGGTCGCGGTCGCCAACCGCTTCGGCGGCGGCCGCGAGGCCGGCCGCCTGCACGCGCGGACGGCGGGCTGAGCGCGCTCAGTCGAAGATCGCCACCTCGTCGACCGTGATCGGCTTGGCCAGCAGGTTGAGCGATTCGAGCGTCTTGATCGTCGCTTCCCAGCCGGCGCGCGTCTGGATGCCGGTCGGCGGTCCCGAAAGCTGCTGGGACACCGTCACCATGCTGCGGTCGACGTAGCGTGGCGCCAGCCGCGGGAAGAGAGCGGAGAAGTGAGTGGCGGCGTCGGCCGGCCGCTCCTTGACCATGTTGTAGCCTTCCTGGACGGCATCGGCGATCTTCTCGGCGATGGTGCGCCTGGCGGGGTCGGCCCAGGCGACGTCGTTCACGATCAGGTTGAGACTGTAGGCGCGCACGCCGAAGTCGCTGAGCCGGATCATGGTGATGCGGCGGCCCTCGGCGATCAGCTCGGACGGCGTCATCTCGTCGTAGTCGATCAGCGCGTCGACCTTCTTGTCGACCAGGGCATAGGCGTTCCACTCGACGATCTTTTCGTCGATCTTGCTGCGATCGAGCTTGTTGGCCGCCACCAGGGCGCGCAGTTCCTCGTTGGTGATGCTGCCCGGCACCAGCCCCAGCGTCTTGCCATAGAGGTCGCGCGGATGGGCGATGCGGTCCTCCGTGCGGGTGAAGATCACCGTCGGCGTCTTGGGATAGTAGACGGCGAGGCTCTTGATGGGTTGGCCCTTGGAACGGCCGATCGCCGTGGCGATGCCGCTCGACGAGCCGATCCAGTACGGCTTGCCCTCGCCGATCATGCTCGCCGAGCTCAGCGCGCCTTGCGTCTCGGCGAACCTCACGTCCAGCCCGCGGCGCTCGAAAGCACCCATCTGGCGCGCGAGATAGAAGCCGGCGAAGGTCGGCAGCGCCTTCCAGTCGAGCAGGATCTCGACCTTCTCGAGCCGGTCTTCCGACTGCGCGCGCAGCGTGGCCGGGGAGGCGAGGAGCGCGGATGCGGCAAGCGTTGCCGCCGCGAGGGAGCGTCGACCGAGGGGCATCTCGGCATTATGGCCCGTGATTACCTCCGACGGAATCGCCAACCGCTCGGGTTCGCGCTCATGTTCGGCCATCGCAACCCGTGAAGGAGACAGCCATGTCCACCATCGACTCCGTCGTCGAAAGCTACATCGCGAGCTGGAACGAGACCGATCCCGCGCGGCGCAAGTCGGCCTTGGCCGCTTCCTGTGCTGCGAATGCGACCTACCGCGACCCCGTCATGGTGAGCGACGGCCATGCCGGGCTCGACGCCATGCTGGCAGGAGTGCAGGCGAAGTTCCCAGGCTTCGTGCTGAAGCGCATCTCCAAGGTCGACAGCCACAACGACGCGGTGCGCTTCGCCTGGTCGCTCGGTCCGGCGGCAGGGCCGTCGGTGGTCGAGGGGGTCGACTTCGCGACGCTGTCGGCCGACGGCAAGCTCGCCTCGATCGTGGGCTTCATCGACAAGATGCCGGGCTGACCGTTCGGCGCTGCAGCGGAGACGCTACCGATCGTGTGTCTCCGCTGCTTGTCGGCTCGCCCCCCGCCCGTCACGTGATGGCGAAGACCGCCAGCAGGACCACCGTTGCGCCGACTCCGATCAGCGTCGCCAGCAGCGGCACGTGGCCCAGGAAGGCCAGGGCCAGGCAGCTCAGCACCAGGACGACGTGCAGGATGGAGAACAGCACGAGCTTGCTGAAGCCGTTGAAGGTATCCCGATGGGTGCGCAGATCCTGGTCGGTGAGTCGCGGGTCGTGGACGATGTCGGCCATGACGATGTCCTCCGTGGATTTCCACGCAACGTCGGGTGTCGGCGCCGGTTGCGCTCGCGGCGGAGCCGGGCAATATCATCGGCTGATGAAATCGATCGTCTCGGCCGTGGCGGCGCTGCTCATCGCATCGTCTCCTCTGGCCGCCCAAACCCTCGAAGCCGACATGAAGACGGCCGCCGGCGCTTACGAGCGCAAGGACATGGCGACGGCCGTGCGGATATGGAAGGTGTGGGCCGGCAAGGGCAATGCCGAGGCGCGCACGCTGCTCGGCGCCATGTACTGGAGCGGCGAGGGCGTGCCGCGCGATCACAGGGAAGCGGCGAGGCTTTATCTTTTGGCGGCGAACCAGGGCTATGCCCGGGCGCAGAACAACATCGGCTTCATGCTGGGGTTCGGCGAAGGCATTCCACCGCCGGACGATGTCGAAGCCTACAAGTGGCTGACCCTGGCCATCGACGGCTACACCGCGAAGAACCAGGAGCGCCTGGACCAGGCCCGCACGGACCTCGCCGCGCTGGCCAAGCGCATGAACCCTGCGCAAATAAGCGAGGCCCAGCGGCGGGCAAAGGCCTTCAAGCCGACCCCCTAGCTGTGTCAAAGTCAGGGGTCACGATTGTCAACTTGGACCGCTGGCCCCCGGAGTGATTTCGTCGCACACATGGAGCCCATGAAGAAGAAGGCCCTGCTGGTCGCAGCGTTCGCTGCGTCGCTCTGCTTCGCCCCCGTGTCGCTTTGCCTGGCCGACGATGAGCCGGTGTCGGAGGCGCGGATCGCGGAAGAGCGGCTTGCCGCCGTCGGCGAGGAAGAAGCGCCGGCGTCGGAGGCACGCGTCGCGGTGGGGCGGCTTGCCGCCGTGACCGAGGACGAAGCCCCAGCGTCGGAGGTGCGTGTCGCGGAGGAGGGGCTTGCCGGCGTGGGCGAGGAGGAAGCGCCGGCGTTGGAGGTACGTGTCGCGGAGGACCGGCCGTCCGGCGTGGCCGCGGAGGAAGCGCCGGTCTCGGAGGTGCGTGTCGCGGAGCAGAGGCCTGCCG
>JAEWIV010000330.1 GCA_023386865.1 Pseudomonadota bacterium | reverse complement strand
GGACAGGCGGACCCGTCAGGTCGCCGCCGCCGCCAGTTTGGCCGGGCGGTTCGCCGCATCGACCACCATGTTCTTCATGGCCTTCTGCAGCTTGTCGAAGGCGCGCACCTCGATCTGGCGCACGCGCTCGCGGCTGATGCCGTACTTGGCCGACAGGTCCTCGAGCGTCTTGGGCTCGTCGACCAGGCGGCGCTCGACGATGATGTGCCGCTCACGGTCGGTGAGCTGCTTCAGCGCCGCGGCAAGCATGTGCTTGCGCTGGCCGAGTTCCTGGCTTTCGGCCAGACGAGCCTCCTGGTTGGGGCTGTCGTCGACCAGCCAGTCCTGCCACTCCATGTCGCCCTCGGCCTTGACCGGAGCGTTGAGCGAGCTGTCGGGCGCGGCGAGGCGGCGGTTCATGTTCACCACCTCCTCCTCGGGGACGCCGAGGCGGGTCGCGATCTTGGTCACCTGCTCGGGCGACAGATCGCCCTCCTCGATGGCCTGCATCTGGCCCTTGAGCTTGCGCAGGTTGAAGAACAGCTTCTTCTGCGCCGCCGTGGTGCCCATCTTCACCAGCGACCAGGAATGAAGGATGTATTCCTGGATCGAGGCGCGAATCCACCACATGGCGTAGGTGGCCAGACGGAAGCCGCGGTCCGGGTCGAACCGCTTCACGGCCTGCATCATGCCGACGTTGCCTTCGGAGATCAGCTCGGCCACGGGCAGGCCATAGCCGCGATAGCCCATGGCGATCTTGGCCACGAGACGCAGATGGCTGGTCACCAGCTTGTGGGCGGCCTGGCTGTCGCCATGCTCGCGCCAACGCTTGGCCAGCATGAACTCCTCCTGCGGCTCCAGCAGCGGGAACTTCCGGATCTCCTGCAGGTAGCGACTGAGGTTGCCCTCCGGCGTGAGGGACGACGGCAGGGCGGGAAGATTTGCGGTGGCAGCGCTCATCGGGCTCCCCCTTTCTGGTCTAGGCTGAACGGGCGTTTAGCACTCTTGCCCGTCGACTGCTAAAATCGGACTCTAAAGGTCGGACACCCCCTGGGTCAAGAAAATCCGACTAATCCCCTCGGGTATTGGGGACTTGGTTAACGTCGTTCAGTTCCGACACCAACCTCCTGAAGTCTTGAGGCAATTCTGTGGCGAAGTGCATGCGCTTTCCCGTTCGTGGATGCCCAAATTCGAGGACGGCGGCGTGCAAGGCTTGCCGACCGAACTCCCTCAACGAGGCGGGCTGGGCGGCGTTGCGCGACTTGCGGCCGTAGACCGGATCGCCGACGACAGGGCAGCCGAGGTGAGCCAAATGGACACGAACCTGATGGGTACGACCGGTGCCCAGCCGCGCACCCAGCAGGCTCGCCACGGGCGCCGAAGGAGGCCCGAAACGCCGCTCGACCCAGTACTCGGTGAGGGCTGCCCGGCCGCCCGTCCGCCGTACGGTCATCCGCTTGCGGTCGATGGGATGGCGGCCGATGGCGGCTTCGATCGTGCCTCTCGGAGCCTTGGGGGCGCCCCAAACGAGGGCCTGGTAGATCCGCGTGAGGTCGTGAGCCGCGAACAGCTTCGACAGCGCCCGGTGCGTGGCATCGTTCTTGGCCACCACCATGACCCCTGACGTATCCTTGTCCAGGCGATGGACGATGCCCGGTCGGCGCACGCCGCCGATGCCCGAGAGGCTGTCGCCGCAATGAGCCAGCAGGGCGTTGACCAGGGTGTTGTCGGGATTGCCCGGCGCAGGATGAACCACCAGGCCTGCAGGTTTGTTCAGCACCAGCAGGTCCGAATCCTCGTACAGTATGTCGAGATCGATGGCCTGGGGCCTGGGTTCGGCCGGCTCGGGCTCCGGAATGTCGACGACGAACCGCTCGCCCGTTTTGACCTTGCGAGAGGGCTCTTCTATCGTCCGGCCGTCCGCAAGCGCCACCCGGCGGCTTTCGATCAGCGCCTTCACGCGGCTGCGCGTGAGGTCAGGCAAGGCCGCCGCGAGAGCACGGTCGAGCCGCAGGCCCGAGGCGCTTTCATCGACGGTCACGGTGTGGCGGCCGCTCATCATGGAGTCGTCTTGGCGTCCCCGTCTCAGGCCTATGCGCCGCTCTGGCTGAAGGTGCTGGTCATCGTGATGGGCCTGCTGATCGTGGCGGGTTTCATCGTCGTGGCGGCCGAGATTGCCCGCCGCATGTCTACGCCCAACACCGCCCGATCGCCAGCCGCCTCGACCGGCTTCAGCGAGCGCATCGCGCTGCCGGCCGGCGCGCGTGTGGTGTCGGTGACGGCGACCGGCGATCGCGTGATCGTCCATGTCGAGACGCCGGGCGGGCCCGCCTCCGCCTATATCGTCGACCCGCGCAACGGCGCGCTTGTGGGCACCGTCGAGTTCGCCCCGGGGATCGGCCGCTAGATGTTGGACCATCCGTCGGCACCGCTCGGCGTGGCGCGCCGATCCGAGGAAAAGTCATGAACTTCCGTAGCGACAACGAGGTCGGCGCCCACCCTTCGGTCATCGAAGCGGTCGGCCGCGCCTTTAGCAGCGGCTCCGCCTTCTCCTACGGCGCCGACGACTGGACGCATCGCGTCGAGCGGCGCCTGCGCGAGCTGTTCGAGAAGCCCGACCTCGTCGCCTTCCCGGTCGTGACCGGCACGGCCGCCAACAGCCTCGCCCTCGCCTGCTGCGCGCCGCCATGGGGCGCGATCTTCTGCCATCCGCAGTCCCACATCGCGGCCGAGGAGACCGGCGCACCCGAGTTCTTCACCGCGGGCGCACGGCTGTTCCGCATCGACGGTACGGCCGGCAAGGTAGACCCCGTGAAGCTCGCCGAGGCGCTGGCCCAACCGGTCTACGGCGTGCCGCACTTCGCCCAGCCGGCGGCGGTCAGCGTCACCCAGGCGACCGAGTGCGGCACCGTCTACGGGCCCGAGGAGATCGCCGCGATCGCCACCTCGACGCATCGCCACGACCTCAAGCTGCACATGGACGGCGCGCGCTTTGCCAATGCGCTCGCCTATGTCGGCTGCTCGCCGGCCGAGCTGTCGTGGAAGGCGGGCGTCGACGTGTTGAGCTTCGGCGCCACCAAGAACGGCGTGATGGCGGCCGAAGCGGTGGTCTTCTTCGAGCCCGGCCTCGCGCGCGACTTCCCGTTCCGCAGCAAGCGCGGCGGACATCTGCTGTCCAAGATGCGGCTGCTGTCGGCCCAGCTCGATGCCTATCTCGCCGACGGGCTGTGGCTCGAGAATGCGCGGCATGCCAATGCCATGGCACGTCTCCTGGTCGCCGGACTGACGCCGCTCAAGGGCACCCAGCTCATGTATCCCGTCGACGCCAACGAGATATTCGTCGTCATGCCGGCCCATATGCATGATGCCTTGCAGGCCGGCGGCGCGAAGTACCATCCCTGGCCATCGGACCGTCCCGGCGAGCGGGCCTTTCGCCTGGTCACCGCGTTCGACACCGATCCCAGCGATGTCGATCGCTTCCTGTCCATTGCCAAGGCCGCGTGAGCAATCGATGACCCACCAGCGCACCCTCACAGCCGCCCATTGGGGCGTCTATGAGGTCGAGTACGACGACAACGGCAAAGCCGTCCGCCTCCATCCGTTCTCGAAGGGTCCCGATCCCTCGCCGATCGGCCTGCACATGCTGTCCGACGAGGTGACGCGGCTGCGCGTGCGCCGGCCGGCGGTGCGCAAGAGCTGGCTGGACCATGGACCCGGAGCGAACCCCGAAAAACGCGGCCAGGAGCCGTTCGTCGAGGTCGGCTGGAACGAGGCGCTCGATCTCGTCGCCGCCGAACTGAAGCGCGTGAAGGAAGTCCATTCCAACCGTGCGATCTTCGGCGGCTCCTACGGCTGGTCGAGCGCCGGTCGCTTCCATCATGCCCAGAGCCAGGTCCATCGCTTCCTGAATTCGATCGGCGGCTACGTGCGCCACCAGGATTCCTACAGCCTGGGCGCGGCGCGCGTGCTGATGCCGCACATCGTGGCGCCGATGGACGAGCTCATGTCGATGCACACGCCATGGGACGTCATGGCCGAGCATTGCAAGCTGTTCGTCTCGTTCGGCGGCGTGCCTCACAAGAACAGCCAGATCAATGCCGGCGGCGCCACCAGGCATCACGTGAAGGGCGGGCTTTACGGCATGCGCGCCGGAGGCGTTCGCTTCGTCAACGTCACGCCCACCGCCGACGATCTCGACACCGGCGGCGAGGTCGAGTGGCTGGCCATCCGGCCCAACACCGACACCGCGCTGATGCTGGCGATCTGTCATACGCTGCTGGCCGAGAACCTGCACGACCGCGAGTTCCTCGCCCGTTGCACCGTCGGCTTCGAGAAGTTCGCGCCCACGCTCGCCGGCAAGGATGCGGCGTGGGCCGAGAAGATCACCGGCATACCTGCTTCCCGCATCACCGCCCTCGCCCGCGAGATGGCCGCGACGCGCACCACGGTCAGCATCAACTGGTCGCTGCAGCGCAGCCACCACGGCGAGCAGCCGTTCTGGGCGCTGGTCACGCTCGCCTGCATGCTGGGCCAGGTCGGCCTGCCGGGCGGCGGCTTCGCCGTCGGCTACGGCCCGGTCAACCTGATGGGCAGCGCGTTCCCGAAGTACAGCGGACCGACGCTGCCGCAGGGCACCAACGCCGTCAGCGACTTCATCCCGGTCGCGCGCTTCACCGACATGCTGCTCGATCCCGGCGGCACGGTGGCCTACAACGGCCGCGACCTCGTCTACCCCGACATACGGCTGGTCTACTGGGCGGGCGGCAATCCGTTCCACCATCACCAGGACCTCAATCGGCTGATGCTGGCGTGGCGCAAGCCCGAAACCATCGTGTTCCACGAGCAGTTCTGGACGCCGGCCGCGCGCATGGCCGACATCGTCCTGCCGGCGACCACAAGCCTGGAGCGCGACGACATCGGCTACGGCAGCCGCGAGCCCTACCTGATCGCCATGAAGAAGGCTCGCGAGCCGGTGGGCGAAGCGCGCGACGACTACTGGATCTTCGCCGAACTGGCGAGGCGGCTCGGCCGGGAAGAAACCTACACCGAAGGCCGCGACACCATGGCGTGGCTGGAACATCTCTACGAGCTGTCGCGCCTGAAGTCGGCCGACGCCGGCGTCGCGATCCCGGCCTTCGACGCATTCTGGCAGCAAGGCATCGCCGAGGCGGAGGGCGAGAGCCGCGAGCCGGTGATGCTGGCGGCGTTTCGCGCCGACCCTGACAAGCGGCCGCTCAAGACTCCGTCGGGCAGGATCGAGATCTTCTCCGAGAAGATCGCCTCGTTCGGCTACGACGACTGCCCGGGCCATGCCACCTGGATGGAGCCGATCGAATGGCTGGGCTCCGCGACGGCCGAGCGCTACCCGCTGCACATGCTGTCGGACCAGCCGGCGGACAAGCTGCACAGCCAGCTCGACCACAGCCCGCATTCCCGCGCCACCAAGATCAACGGCCGCCAGCCGATCACGATGAATCCGGCCGACGCCGCCGCGCGCGGTATTTCCGACGGCGATCTCCTGCGCGTGTTCAACGACCGCGGCGCCTGCCTCGCCTCGGCGCGATTGAGCGACCGCATCCGCCGCGGCGTCGTGCGGCTGTCGACCGGCGCGTGGTTCGACCCGGCCGATTCGGGCTCCAACCGGCCGCTCGAGAAGCACGGCAATCCCAACGCGCTGACGCTCGACATCGGCGCCTCGAAGCTGAGCCAGGGCTGCATCGCCCAGACCTGCCTGGTCGAGATCGAGCGCTTCGACGGGCCGGCGCCGGCGGTGACGGCGCATCGCGCGCCGGCATTCGCCTCACGCGGCTAGATGAGTCTAGAGCGTTCGCCCCTCGAGCTTGATCGCGCGCAGGACGTCGCGGAAGCGCGGGTTGTTGTGCAGCGAGCGGAAGCACGGGTTCTGCGCGGTGAAGCACAGGTAGGTGGTGCGCGCCTTCACGCAGTGCTCGAGGGCGTCGAGCGCGCGTGAAGACTCGCCGATCGCCATCCATTGCTGCGCCGCGCCCTCCCAGCGATTGGTGCGTTCGAGCAGGCCGATCCAGACCTCCATCGCTTGCCGCCAGCCCTTGCTGCGCGCAAGCGCTTCGACCTGCTCGGCAAGGCCCTCGGCGACGCTCAGCCCACGCAGAGTGGTGAGGCGCTCAGCCATCGCCTCGTCGTGGCGGCCGAGCTGATCGAGGATCAGCATGCGGCCATAGTGGGCCCGCGTCGACCCCGGCAGGACGACCAGGCTGTCGTCCACCGCCTTCAGCGCCCGCTCGCTCTCGCCGGCCATCCAGTAGACGATGGCGAGATGCTGCAGCACCTCGACGCTGCGCGGATCGAGCCGCTGCGCCTGTTCCATTGCCTCGATCGCCTCGCCGTGCCGACCCATCGCGCTCAGGAACCGGCCGAAGGCGCCGAGCGCCTCGACCGAGCTGGCATTGAGGGCGATGGCGTGCGCGAGGTCGGCCTCGGCGCCGTCCCAGTCCCAGTCGTACTCCATCTTCACACGGCCGAGCGCGGCCCACGCCTCGGCGAGGCCCTCATCGATGGCGATCGCCCGCAGGGCATGCCGTCGCGCCATCGGCATCGCCTCATCGACCTGAAGCGGCCGCAGCATCGCGGTCGATGCCATGAGGAGGTAGGTCGAGGCGAGGCCGGCGTGCGCCATGGCATAGTCGGGATCGAGCGCCAGAGCCTGCTCGAACAGCGTGAGAGCCTTGATCAGGGGCAGGCGCGTGAACGGCTTCAGATGAGCCCGCGCCTCGAGCTGAAGGAAGTACGCCTCGGCCGCACGCGGGCGATAGGTCGGCACCTCCCGCTCGGCGATTGAGGCATCCGGCGCCAACGTCGCGACGCGCGCGGCAATCGCGTCCTGCAACGCTGCGCCGTCCGCCGAGGCCTGCTCGAACCGCTCGCTCCATTCCGTGCGCCCGCTCGCGACCTCGATCAGTCGAGCCGAAACGCGCAGGCTCTCCTCGCCGCGCTGGATCGTGCCCTCCAGAAGATGCTCGACGCCGAGCGCGCGCGCCTGGGCGGGGTCCTCCAGGGGCTGGACCGCCGACACGGCGAGGCCGGGAACCGCGCCCAAGGCCGTGCTCACGGCATCGGCAATGCCGACACCGAGATAGGCATCGGCCTCCGGCAGGTCCGGTGTCGAGAATGGCCTGACGGCGATCTTCGCCACAGTCGCCGGCATGCTCGCCGCTGGTGATTGCCGGTCGCCGTCCCCCAGCGCGCGCACCGGTACGGCAAGCCGATAGCCCGTACGGGCCACCGTCTCGATGACGTCGGCGCCCGAGCCGAGCGCCTTGCGCAGTGTCGAGACATGGACGGTAAGCGTGCGCTCCTCGACCGTGGTGTCGGGCCACAGCCTGGCGCGCAGCGCCCCGTGGGACACCAGGCGGCCGCCCGCCTCCGCCAGCATGACCAGGATCTGCCAAGCCTTTCCCGGCACGGCAATCCGACGGCCCTCGCGTGTCAGCCGCCGCTCGGCGACCTCAAGGAGAAACGGACCAAACGCGTAAACCGCCATCTATTCGCCAGGTCGTGGTCCCTTGTGGCTGATTCCCCTGCCACGCCCCAGGCAGCATCCTAGCTCGCAGAGCAGCTTACGTCTGCCCGACAAGCCGGGCTTCCATGGACTTTTCGCGATTTCGCCGAGTTTTGGCACGGTTTCGACGTGCTCGGCATCGCGACACCGACGATCGGAATGCCGATGCCGTTGGCACAACAAGGCATGGGCCGGGGGTGGGGTCCCTGCAGGTCGATCCGCAGGCTTCCGCCCAATCTTGATCCTTTCTTGATGCCAGGACGCACACCCTGCGCAGGTAAACGGGCGTGGGCAGGGTCGTGCAGGGTCTTGGGGCAAGCACGTCATTGGGGGCTCTTCCCGGGAGATCGGACCAGTCCGGCCGCCGTCGCTGTGGGAGCGATGGCGACCGGCGGTTCGGGTTGCTGGGCGTGCCGTGTGGAGCGGCTCTGTCGACCCTTGCCCGCAAGGCGGACGATTTTGGCTGTGTGCGGCCAGCCGGCCTCCGCTATGCTTCGGCGATGCCCAAGGTTCTCACCGTCGACCAGGTGACGCGCTACCGCCGGGACGGCTTTCATTTCCCGGTGCGGGTTCTATCGTCGGCCGAGGCGAGCACCTATCGCGACCGGCTGGAGGAGAATGAGCGCACGCTGGGCGGACCGCTTGCCGGCAACATGCGGCAGAAGCCGCACCTTCTCTTCACTTGGGCGAACGAGCTCGCCCGGCATCCGGCGATCCTCGATGCCGTCGAGGACGTGATCGGGCCCGACATCCTGTGCTGGAGCACGACCTTCTTCACCAAGGAGGCCCGCTCCCCCTCGTTCGTGTCCTGGCACCAGGACGCGACCTACTGGGGCCTCAGCACCGACGACGTCGTCACTGCCTGGGTGGCCCTTGCCGATGCGCCGGTGACAAGCGGGGCCATGAAGTTCTGGCCGGGCAGCCATCTCAGGAACCAGCTCGAGCATCGCGATACCTTCGCCACTGACAACCTGCTGACCCGCGGCCAGGAGATCGCTGTCGACGTCCCCGATGGTGAAGGCGTCGACGTGCCGCTCGAGGCCGGCGAGATGTCGCTGCACCATGTGCTGCTGGTGCACGGCTCGGGCCCCAACACGACCGACGACAGACGCATCGGCTACGCCATCCGCTACATCCCGCCCCATGTCCGCCAGCTCAAGGCGCGCGATTCGGCGATGCTGGTGCGCGGCAGGGACCGCCACGGCAACTTCGATCACGATCCGTCGCCCCGCCGCGACCTCGACGAGGCGGCGCTGGCGGCCCACCGCGCCGCCGTCGAGCGTTCGGCCAAGGTGCTGTACGACGGCACCCAGGGCTCGTTCCGTGCCTAGCCGGCGCCTGATTCTGGCGTTTTGCGCCTTGCCGGGCGCGGCCTGGGCGCAGCAGGACCGGGCGTCGCGCGATACCGTGACACCGGAGGCGTTCCTGCGCGCCATCTACACGCCCTACCCCAACCACGACTTCAAGGGCCAGCCGTTCTGGCAGGTCGATCGGTTCTTCGCACCCGAGCTGGCACGCGCCATGGAAGCCGACATGCGGGAGGCGAAGAGACGCGGCGAGGTGCCGAGGCTCG
>JAEWIV010000405.1 GCA_023386865.1 Pseudomonadota bacterium | reverse complement strand
GTCATATGCTTTGTCCTCGCCGACCGTGATGCGCCGGCCTCGTCGTCTGGCCTTGCGCTTGAGCATCGCCTCCGAGGCGCGCCGTTCGGCCGTACCATCGGCCTGACTGACCTTGCCAGCAACGGCCAAGCCATTGCGGTTCTCCATGACGACGTGGCCCATGTAGCTCAGCCTGGCCTCGCGGCCGGCGGCCTTGCGATAGAGCTTGGCGTCGGGGTCGCTGGTCGAGGCATGGGTGTCGTTCTTGCGCTTCTGACCATGGAAGTTGGAGCCGTCGTCGTCCTTGTCGCCATCCTTCGGCTTGAAGCTCTTGTGCGAGGCCCATGCCTCGATCAGCGTGCCGTCGACCGAGAAGTGCTCGTCCGAGAGCAACGGCTTGACCTCGGGCTGCTCGAGCAGCTTGGCCATGAACTTGTCGAACACTTCGCCCTGCTGCAGGCGCTCGCGGTTCTTGGTGAAGGACGTCGCATCCCACACCCGATCGTCAGGCGACAGTCCAACGAACCAGCGGAACAGCAGGTTATAGTCGAGCTGCTCCATCAACTGACGCTCCGACCGCAGGCCGTAGAGCACCTGAAGCAGCAGGGCACTCAAAAGCTGCTCCGGCGGGATCGAGGGCCGGCCTTCGTGCGAATAAAGCCGGCTGAAGCTGCGGCTCAGCTCCTTCAAGACCGCCCGCACCAGCGTCCGAACCTGGCGCAGAGGGTGGTCCGCCGGAATGCGGCTCTCAGGGTCGATGTAGGAGAACAGCCCTCCCTGATCCCGGAACTCACCGCGCATGGCATAGCCTCCACAGCCAAAACTGCGCTATGGAATCACCAATCCTGAAAAACCGGAAGGTTCTTCAGCAAACTGTTAGAGCTCGCTTGCGCATTTCTCCCAGAAGGTTATTGATATCTAAAACCGTTTGGTATACGGTTCCCATGCCTGAGCGATCCGCAAAGGCGAAGGGCCCAAGGTGCTGGAACACCCTGAGCCCTTCTAACCGCAACAAACCGCTGGAGGGTTTGTCATGGCTAGCATCTATGAACACGTTACGCGGGCGATTGTCGAGCAGTTGGATAAGGGTGTGGTCCCATGGATTCGCCCTTGGAAAGAGGATGCAAAAGCGGGTTCCGCTTGGGGGCTGCCGTACAACGTGGCGAAGGGCCGCGAGTATCGTGGCGCTAACGTGCCGTTGCTCTGGGGCCTGAGGCAGTCCGCTGGCTACACGAGCGACGCATGGCTCACACTGAAGCAGGCTAACGCACTGGGCGGGCGAGTGCTCAAGGGCGAGCGTCCGTCATGGGTCCATTACTATCTGTGGAAGGAAAACGAAAAGCGGGAGCGCTACCCCATCCTGCGGGCGTACCGCGTGTTCAATGTGGACCAGACGGAAGGCTGCGACTTGCCACAGCGCTCCGCAGTTCAGGAACTTGGCGAGGGTTCGATAGAGGACCGCGTCCGGGCCTTGGGTGCGCGTGTCAGGCTTGGCGGTAACCGCGCATACTTTGATGTTGGTGCGGATCGCATCGCCGTTCCCCTGCCTGACAAGTTCGCATCGCGCGATGCCTTTCGCGCTACGCTCGCCCATGAGCTAACACACTGGACCGGCCATGCGCCTCGGCTCAATCGACCTATCGCGAACCATTTCGGTACTCCCGAATACGCTCGGGAGGAACTTGTTGCCGAACTGGGATCGGCGTTCGTATGCGCTCGCTTGGGCATTTCTCTGGAGGGGCTTCAGCATCCCGAGTATCTCGGATCATGGCTGAAGGTCCTGAAAGAGGATTCCCGGGCGATCATGCGCGCTGCGAGTGCCGCGCAACGGGCCTGCGACTTGATCATGGGCGATCCGCGGCCGGAGGATCGCGAACCCAAGCCGGAGGAGGCCAGCGAGGAACCCGCTAGCGAAGCGCAAAGCGTTCCCGCTGTCGCTCCCGAGGCTGATCCGGATACGCAAGCGCTTGCCGCTCAGTACATTGTCGATGCCGCGCGCAAACTCTACTGCGCAGGGCACGCGGATGCGTTAGACCCCGAAATGGCTGAACGTGTCGCGAAGGTCCAGCGCAAGGCACGTTCCAGGCGTGGCCAGACTGTGGTCGCTCCCGGACGCTGGGAACGGCATCCCGTAACGGGTCATTCGATGTTCGTCCGGGAGGGTCTGGAAATCGCCGACTTGATCCCGTTCGGACATGATCCCAAGGCACTCGCGCAAGTCCGGACCGAATGGTCCCGGCATGGGCGGATAGGTGCCGCGAACCTTTTGGTATCGCTCGCCCGGGAGGGTCTGGCCGATGATGCGAAAAGCTATCGGAAGGGGATGCAATCGCGCCGCTCAGAGGCTTGTGAGGGTGCCGTGCGCTATTCGTACGGCCCCGGGTCCATCGACGTGGCCAAGGTGCTGGAGGCCGTGCAGATCCGGGACGATGGCTCAACGCGCGCCATCGCTCTGAGGTAGGGCCATTCGCACCGTTCACGAACTAGGGCCCGGACGCGTGATCGTCCGGGACGGGGTGCCAGTGTTGGTCCTGACTAGGTGGCACAAGCCGGCCGCGGAGGGTGGCGGTTACCCGTTGAGCCCTGCGGAGGCCGATCAACTGGCCCTTCGGATCGTCGCCTTAACAAAAAAGGCGGGGCCAGTAGGGCCCCGCTTCCATCTGTAGGAGGCAGAAACATGGCTAGGAAGCGATCCCAGGATCTGGGCGGGCGACCACCCTTGCCCAAGGGCGAAGCCCTGAGCGTGGCCGTATTGGTCCGGCTGAGGCAGGCCGATGGGGAAGCGTTGCAGGCTTGGGCCGATGAGATCGATTCGACTCCGGCCGCAATCGCTCGTGGTCTGATCGAACATGCATTGGCGCGGCGGAGATAGTCCGTCATAAAGTCTGAAGAGCTTTTGCGTACGCAAGGGCCATCTAAAAATCGCAATATTCCATGGAAAGGATGGGGGCTTGACAAAAAAGCCCGAACCAATCCCTAGCAGCGTATGCCACCGCCTGCGGGGTGGTCAGCCAGGAAATCGAAATGCTTGGAGGCATGGCCGCCGATCAAGCGCATGGAATGTGCGGGCGAAGTTGAGCGTCGCTCGTGTCAAGGCGCTGGCTCACATTGCCAAGGCGAACGGCCTTTTGACCGACCATTCGCGGTTCCGCGTCCGACCATTGCGGAAAGACCAGATCGCGTTGCTTCGGCTTTACGACCCAGAAGTCGCAGCCGTTCTGGACAGAGGATCGCGCGCGCCGTGACAATTGGCATGCAAAGCCCGCAGCATGCCGTGGCGAATAGAGATCATCTGACAGTTAAAAGTGTTGCATTCTGCAAGCTATTGCCTCTCAACAAATTTTTACAAACCGACCTTGGACCGCCACCGACGCCTACACCAAAATATCCACCTGCTATCCACGCGGTTCCAGGCCGGCATCGACAGGCGCACAAAAAATCCAATGCGGTTAAAGCGGTGCCGAGTGTCCCCGGAAATTTAGAACGTCTACCTCACCACCGGGGTAGGCCCCCTTTTTGATCGGGTCCCATGCAACGGACACCAATACCAATTTGCTCAGACAGTCTCAGGGCAGAGCAAGGATGAAGCTGCCGCCTTGCCGTTTGTCTTGGAGGTGTAATCGTCAGGTGCGGATATGGCGCGGGCCGACCCGCTTGCAGGCTTGCGGAAGGCGACGACGTTTTAGCAGGAGCCCGTGGCGGTCATGACGCGCGAGCCTGATGCCGAAGCTTGCCGCCATAGGCACCAATGCTTGAGGTTTGCAAAGAAGCTGTCGATCGGATTGAGCTCCGGCAAGAAATTGGCGCCGGCTGCCGGATGGCTTTGGCGGACCGCCTTGCTCTGTCAGAGCCAGGACTGTCAATGATGGCGATGTCGCCGGCTTAAGCGTAGGCACGAGGACTACTCGGCGTATTCCGGAAGCTCTGGCGATCGATGGGTGCATCGATGTGCATGGTCGAGTGAGCGATCGTGCCTGCTTGGGGGAGCCGCTGTCGGCGAGGGCGTCCATTCCCAACCGGTGCCATGTTGTTCTTGGTCCAGGTTTCGTCATGAAGACCAGGCGCTATGGGTCAACGCGCCCCTGACAGGCCATCCACTGCAGACGCCGCCGCCCTACAACCGCTCCGTCGCGCTCGCTGTCAACCAGCGTCTTGCCTCGGCTGCTCGAGCGCGAACGAACTCCTCAAGGGGGCGGGAGTCGACCTGCAAGCCACCCTCGTCGAGCTCGCAGACCCGGCTGCGCAGGATGAACTCCTGGCGCCGACGCCGGTCGAGCAGCAAGTCGATGCCAACCAGCGATCCTCCTCGGCCGGCCTTCCTTCGCCTTGGCCGTGCTAGTGCCTTTCCAGAAACGATCCGCCCCTGGACGGCGCCACAAGCGTTCTTGTACGGCGCTGGCTGCTGAACTCGATGCCGGATTGGACACCAATATAATTGGACACCTTGTTTGGTCAGGTAGAGGTCGCGTTTACTGGCTCATACCTTCTGCCTCAGACGGTACTTCGTGGGCCGGCCCTTCGCCCCACGGCGACCAACCTGTTGGAGAAACCCCAATTCGAGCAACCGCGCTCGTGCACGCGTGATGCGGCGCGGCCCCATTTGGAAGCGCTTCGCCATCGGCGCCGAGGCCACCGCGAACAGCTTCCCCCGCTCGGCTCCGTGGCTGATCCGAAGTCCCGTCAGAAGCTTGAGGGCGTCCGGGTCAAGGGGCTCCCATTCGCTGCGCCGTACCACTGCACGCGCCTCTTCACCGGATCGCCACAGCTCACCCACTTGCTTCCGGTGCCACAGCCACCGGACCATCTTCACTAGCTCATTGGTCGGCAATGGCTCCTCACAAACCCGTTGATTCAGGTCCAACGCGAGGTCTAGCAGGTCATGGTGGGTAGTGCAGGAAAATGCCGCGTCCTTGAGTTTCAGGAACAGCTCGGTGTTGCGGCGGCCAAAGGGGACCAGGCGTCCTGTGGCCACGTCCGGCTCCGTAGGCCCACCTCCATCAACCCTCAGCTCACCGAATTCCTCCGCGATCTCGCCCATAATCGCTGCCTCAGCAGAGGCCGTGAGCATGGGGAGCGGGCCAAGCACCTCCCATAGCGGCTCATCTACCCAGTAGTAGGGCTTGTGTGTGCCCGGGTGGATGCCGTCGACAATGACCTGAGCGCCTTTGCCCAAGAAGTCGATTCCACCTCCTGAAAGCCGGTAGCGCCTAGTAGGGCGGTTCGGATCCTCGCTCCTGAAGAACAGCGCGGCGCGGGGCCAGCGACCTACGCGACAGGGGGCAGATCGGCCTACCACGTTCGCGATAATCTCGCGGCACTCGGCGGCTCTTTCCGGTTCCTCGAGATCGAGATCAATGACGCGGGTCAAACCACAGGCCACGCCGGTATTCCGGCAACCGGGCCGCGTTCGGGTCCAGCCTTCGATCATCCGAACCGAAGGAGGCGCCGAATCGAAGGTGTTCCACCCCGAAACCCCCGGGCATTTGCCCTTTGCCGGCACGGGGAGGTAGCCGGCATCGAGCAGACGAAGCCGGGTGCTTGTGAGCACAGTCTCTGGCGAGAGCTGGACAGGCTGGCTGAGGGACGCCTGACCAGCGCGAACGCGCAGCGCCACCCTACGGCGGCTCGCCCTCCGTGTTGCGTTTGATGAACTCCTCGATGTCCGCCATGCGGTACCGGATGGAACGTTTGCCGAGCCGGACGAAGGGCAGCAGCGGGCGTCCGCGGAACCTGCGCGCAACGAGCATGGAGGGACTGACAGCAATCAGCTTGGCAGCTGCCTTCTCCGTCACGAGAAGGGGGGTGACCGCATTCCGGTCATCCATGGCGAGCATCCTGAACAATAGCCGATCGGACGATCCGAGGGCTGACTAGCTGGCTGTCAAGGTGCCTCCTTCTGCGGGACCACCCGCTGTGCGCGACCACTCGCTATGTAGGTGTGCAGACATTTATGATCAATGATCATCAGGCTGCGCGGCGCATCGCGATGACGGTGCCCGTCGGCTTGTCCTTCAACACCCGAGCAATCTCCACCGCAAGCGACTCGAATGCTGCCCGCTTCTCGGGCAGGTACGAGTGCTTGTCGTAAGCGCGCTCGACAGCGCCTTGAACGTGGCCGAGCGCCCGCTCCGCGTGATCCGACCGGACACCGGCGCGCGACATCAGGGTTCGGGCCGTTTTCCGCAACGAGTGCCACGACAAGCCTTTTTCGCTGGGGCCGCCTGCTTCGACGACCGCCGTCCAGAGGGTCCAGTTGTCGGGCGCGCACCCGGTGGCGCTGAAGATGTACGGCGACAGCCGCGGGACGCTGGACAGGACCTCACGAGCCGCTGCGGACAGAGGAATGACGTGTTCGAGCTTCGTCTTGTATCTCTCGCTCGGGATCGTCCAGATGCCATCGCCAGATAGATCCGTCCACCGTGCGTGCGTCGTCTCGTTGCGCCGGGTGGCAGTGAGGAGACAGAGGCGCGCTGCGGCACCGGCCAGTCCCGCCTTGTCGCAGCTCGACCAGAACTGCCGAAGCTCGTCATCGGTGTAAGGACGTGCTCCTGCGCCCCGACGATGGCGCTTGAGGGTGCGCACCAACGGTGTCGTGAAGTCGTCATCTCGCCCAGCGTACCACTTGAAGAACAGGCTCAACTGCTCATGCACACGGTCCGCTACGGAAGGTCCTGCAATGGCTTCGACGCGGTCCATGAGCGCGGCGACATCGCGCCGCTTAATCTCGGAGATGATCTTACCCTCGAACTCAGGAAGGATGAGTCGACGCCAGAGCGACTCGAGCTGGCCGGCGGACCGGGGCGCGAGATGCATGCGACGAGTCGCGTGGAACGTGTCGACCATACCGCCGAGGCGGTTAGCTTGCTGGCGGGCTTGAGCGGCCCGTGCAACGCGCTTCTCCTCGACCGGGTCGCAGCCCTTCCAACCAGCGCGGATGTGGTCTGCTGCGCCTTCCCGGGCCTGCTCGGGGGTCATGGTTGGGTACAGCCCCAATACCACCCTGCGTCGCTTGGCACTGCGCCCACGACCGACCCGGAACTGCACGACGAAGGCGGCCCTTCCATCGTCGCGGCGGTGAGCACCGAAGCCCCGTAACTCCGCACACCACAGCCAAGCGCTCCCGGTCGGATTTTTCAGCCAAGCATCCAGTGCCCGGCGTGTTAGCTTATCGCCCATGTCCAGCTCCGTATCCACGAAGTATCCACGCGCCAACAATCTGGTTGAATGTCGATAGAACTGCATGAAGCTTGTCGTGCAAGCTTTCCCAAGCATCTGTAATGACAAACAATGTGCGTAGCGCTCCGTGAAAGAGCGTAGTCAGTAGGAAATCATCTGATGTCTCAGCCTCTGGTCGGCAACTGGAACTACCCAACCTCGATCCGTTTCGGCGCGGGCCGCATCCGCGAGCTGCCCGACGCCTGCAAGGCGGTCGGCCTGAAGCGTCCGTTGCTGGTCACCGATCCCGGGCTCGCCAAGCTGTCGATGATCAGCGACGCCATGCTCGGGTTGCGCAAGGCCGGCATCGAGGTCGCCCTGTTCAGCGAAGTGAAGCCCAATCCGGTGGCGGCAAACGTCGAAGCGGGCGTGCGTATGCTGCGCGCCGGCAAGCATGACGGCGTCATTGCGTGGGGCGGCGGCTCGGGCATCGACACCGCCAAGGCGATCGCCTTCATGGCCGGCCAGACGCGGCCGCTGTGGGACTTCGAGGACATCGGCGACTGGTGGACCCGCGCCAATCCCGCCGGCATCTATCCCTCGATCGCCGTGCCGACGACGGCGGGCACCGGGTCGGAAACCGGCCGCGCCTCGGTGATCACCAATACCGAGACGCACACCAAGAAGGTGATCTTTCACCCGAAGATGATGCCGTCGATCGTGATCGCCGATCCCGAGCTGACCGTCGGCTTGCCGGCGAAGCTCACGGCCGGCACGGGCATGGATGCCTTCATCCATTGCCTCGAGGCGTACTGTGCGCCGGGCTATCACCCCTACGCCGAGGGCATTGCCGTCGAGGGCATGCGGCTGGTGAAGGAGAACCTCGCGCGCGCCGTGAAGGACGGCCGCGACATCGAGGCGAGGGGCCACATGCTGGCCGCTTCGCAGATGGGCTCGACGGCCTTCCAGAAGGGGCTGGGCGCCATCCATTCGCTGTCGCATCCGGTGGGTGCCGTGCTCGACACGCACCATGGGCTGACCAATGCCGTCGCCATGCCCTATGTGCTGAAGTTCAACCGCCCTGCCATCGACGAGAAGATCCAGCGGCTGGCGCGCTGGCTCGGCCTGCGCAATCCGACATTCGACGGCTTCATGGAATGGAGCCTCGATCTGCGCCGCCAGATCGGCATCCCGCACACCCTGGCCGAGCTCGGCGTCAAGGAAAGCCATCTCGACAAGTTCGCCGAAATGGCCGCGGTCGATCCGACGGCCGGCGGCAATCCGGTGAAGGCAGGCGTGCCCGAGATGCGCAAGATGTATGAAGCGGCCGTGGCGGGGAGGCTGTGATGCGCCATCACCGTCATCCCGAGCGGAGCGCAGCGGAGCCGAGGGACCTCTTTTCGGGCTGCTTCCACAAAAACAGGTCCCTCCACTGCGCCGCGCTGTGCGCGGCTCCGGTCGGGATGACGGAGTGATGGCCACCAACTTCCCCACCCAAGCCCGCGTCGTCATCATCGGCGGCGGCATCATGGGCTGCTCGACGGCCTATCACCTGGCCAAGCTCGGCTGGAAGGACGTCGTGCTGCTGGAGCAGGGGCGGCTGAGCGGCGGCACGACCTGGCATGCGGCCGGCCTTGTGGGTCAGTTGCGCAGCTATCAGAACCTGACCCGCCTGATCCGCTACAGCACCGAGCTCTATTCCAAGCTCGAGGCCGAGACGGGCTTGGCGACAGGCTGGAAGCAATGCGGCTCGCTCTCTGTGGCGCGCACCGAGGAGCGCATGGTGCTGCTGCGCCGCTCGGCCGCCATGGCCAACGCCCAGGGCGTCGACTGCGAGCCGCTGACCCCTGCCCAGGCCGGCGAGAAGTACCCCATCATGCGCACCGACGACCTCGTCGGCGCGGTGTGGCTGCCGGGCGACGGCAAGGCCAATCCGGCCGACATCACCCAGGCGCTGGCGCGCGGCGCGCGCAACGGCGGCGTGCGCATCTTCGAGAAGACCCGCGTGACGGCCATCGACACCAAGGACGGCCGCGTCACCGGCGTGCAGACGAGCGAGGGCCCGATCAAGGCCGAGATCGTCGTCAACTGTGGCGGTCAGTGGGCGCGCCAGCTCGCGCGGACGGTCGGCGTCACGGTGCCGCTCTATTCCTGCGAGCACATGTACATCGTCACCGAGAAGATGGAGAACGTGCCGCGCGACCTGCCGGTGATGCGCGATCCCGACGGCTACATCTACTTCAAGGAGGAGGTCGGCGGCCTTCTGATGGGCGGCTTCGAGCCCGAGGCCAAGCCGTGGAACAAGGACGTCATCCCCGACGACTTCGAGTTCGGCATGCTGCCGGACGACTGGGACCAGTTCCAGATCCTGATGGACAACGCGCTGATCCGTGTGCCGTCGCTGGAGAAGACCGGCATCAAGACCTTCATGAACGGGCCGGAGAGCTTCACCCCGGACCTCAACTACATCCTGGGCGAGGCGCCTCAGGTGAAGGGCTTCTTCGTCGGCGCGGGCTTCAACTCGATGGGCATCGCGAGCTCGGGCGGCGCCGGCATGGCGCTGGCCGAATGGATCGTGGCCGGCGAGCCCACCCTCGATCTCTGGCCGGTCGACATCCGCCGCTTCGCGGGCTTCCACGGCAACGATGCCTGGCTGAAGAGCCGCGTCGCCGAGACTCTCGGCCTGCACTACAAGATGCCGTGGCCGCAGCGCGAGCAGGAGAGCGGCCGGCCGTTCCGCCGCTCGCCGCTCTACGACCGGCTGAAGGCGAGGGGCGCCTGGTTCGGCAACAAGATGGGCTGGGAACGGCCCAACTGGTTCGCCGGCATCGGCAAGACGCCCGACATGCAGTACGGCTGGAGCCGCGGCGCCTGGTTCGACGCCGTCGCCGCCGAGCATCGCGCGACGCGCGAGGCCGTGACCGTGGTCGACGAGACGTCATTCGGCAAGATCCTCGTTCAGGGCCGCGATGCCGAGGCAGAGCTGCAGCGGCTCGCGGCCAACAATGTCGCCGTGCCGATCGGCGCCACGGTCTACACCTGCATCCTGAACGAGCGCGGCACCTTCGAGAGCGACCTCACGATCGCCCGCCTGGCGCGCGACAAGTTCCTGATCGTCACCGGCTCGGCCCAGCCGGTGCGCGACATGGACTGGCTGAACCGCCACGTCGACGAAAACGCCCACGTCACGCTGACCGACGTCACCGGCGCCTGGACCGTGCTGTCGGTCATGGGGCCACGCAGCCGGGCCTTGCTGCAGAAGGTGAGCCGCGCCGACTTCTCCAACGAGGCCTTTCCTTTCGCCACCATCCGCGAGGTCGGGATCGGCCACGGCACGGTGCTGGCCTCGCGCCGCACCTACATGGGCGAGCTGGGCTGGGAGCTCTACGTGCCGGTCGAGTTCGCCGTCACCGTGTTCGAGACCCTGCACGAGGCCGGCGCCGAGTTCGGCCTGCGCGATGCCGGCTACTACGCCGTCGAATGCATGCGGCTGGAGAAGGGCTATCGCGCCTGGGGCCGCGAGCTCACGCCCGACGACACACCCTTCCAGGCGGGCCTGGGCTGGGCGGTGAAGCTCGACAAGCCGGGCGGCTTTTTAGGCCACAAGGCGCTCCTCGAGGCCAAGGCCAAGCCGCTGACGCGCCGCCTGGTGTCAGTCGTGCTGGAGGATCGCGAGCCGCTGCTGTGGGGCGGCGAGGCCCTGCTGCGCGATGGCCGGCCGGTCGGCGACCTCACCTCGGCGGGCTACGGCCATTCGGTCGGTGCGTCGGTCGGCCTGGGCTATGTGCGGCGCGAGGACGGGTCGGCGATCGACGCGGCCTGGCTCGACGGCGGCAAGTTCGAGGTCGACCTCGCCGGCACGCGCCTCAAGGCCAAGGTCTCGCTGCGCTGTCCCTTCGACCCCACGGGCGCCCGCATCAAAGGCTGATCTCTTGCCCGACCGCGGGTCTCCAGGCCCGCTTCATGAATCTTTGCCGGGAGCGCGCCACTCCAGTGGCGCTCATGGGCTGTGTGGTCCACGAA
>JAEWIV010000289.1 GCA_023386865.1 Pseudomonadota bacterium | reverse complement strand
CATGAGCGCCACTGGAGTGGCGCGCTCCCGGCAATGCGATCAGATCGCCGCCACCACCATGATCTCGACCTTCATCTTCGGGTCGTTCAGCTTGGCCTGGACGGTCGCCCGGGCCGGCGTCCGGCCGGGCACGACCCAGGCGTCCCACACCGCGTTCATGGCGGCGAAGTCAGCGATGTCGCGCAGCCAAATGACCGCCGACAGGATCTTCGTCTTGTCGCTGCCGCCCTTCTTCAGCAGCGCATCGATCTCGGCCAGCGCCTGCTGCACCTGGCCGGTGACGTCGGCCGAGGTGTCTTCGGGGATCATGCCCGAAAGGTACATGCGGTCGCCGAAGACGCTGGCCTCGCTCATGCGCGGGCCGGGATCGATGCGAACGACGTTGGTCATGCTGCGGGTCTCCGGTCGATGGCGATGATGTGGATCGGCGCGTGGCCGACGAGGGGCTGCAGGCCGAGATCGCGGCAGCGTGCCGCGAGCTCCGGCGGCAACGGGCTCGCGCGTTCGGCAGCCGCCAAAGCCTCGCGGCTCAACAGGATCCCGACGTCGAACTGGCGCGTCATGCTTTCCAGGCGGCTCGCCACGTTGACGGTGTCGCCGAGGGTCGTGAACTCGAGCCGATCGGCGATGCCGACATTGCCCTGGATCACGGGCCCGTAGTGGATGCCGATGCCGACGGTGGTCGCGACCCTGCCGACGGCGACAAGCTCGGCGCGCCACTGGTCGATCGTGTCGACGATCTCGACGGCGCACAGCAGCGCGTCGCGCGCCGCGTCCGGCGTCTTCTCGGGCGCCCCGAACACCGCCATCAGCCCGTCGCCCAGGAACTTGTCGACCGAGCCGTCGTGGCGGAAGACGATCGGCACGATGCGGCGATGGAAAGCGCGGATGATGGTGATGACCTCCTCCGGCGTGACCTCCTCCATGCGCCGCGTCGAGCCGATGACGTCGACGAACATCACGGCGGCGTCCTGGGCGCGCCCGGCCTCGAGGCCGCGCACGTCGGCGGCGGCCAGCCGCTCGACGACATTGGGCGAGAAATAGCGGCCGAGGTTGGCACGCTCGGTCTCGGCCATCACCGCGCGCTCGACATGGCGGCGCGCCCGCCAGATGGCGCCGGCGATCAGGCCGGTGGTGATGGCCAGCAGCACGAGCTGGTTCACCATGAACACGATGGGATCGACGCCCTGCACCTCGGTCATCTGGCGCAGCAGGTCGAGCGCGTTGGGCGCCGTGAAGCCACGGAACGAATCGACCTTCTCGGCCGAATCGAGGACGAAGGCGAACGAGGCGAGCTGGCCGGCCAGGGCGGCGGCGCCCGCCATCAGCACGATCGCGACCGAGAAGGTGAGCGCGCTCGCCGCGACGTAGGCCACGAGGTAGAGGAAGGCCGACCGGCGCAGCCAGGTCTGGAGCGCCCATTCGTGCCAGTCGTTCTCGGGAAAATGGCTCGCCACCACGATGATCGCCACGTCGATGACGGCGCAGATGCCCTGGATGACGAGCATGTGGCGGCTTCGGCGCGTGGCGTAGCCCAGCCAGCCCACCAGGAAGAAGATCGCGACCGCGCCGACCAGGAACGGCAAGCGGCTCCAGGACGCCGAAAGCACCACCCAGACGAGGACGACGCCGAGCGCGATCGACCGCGCCTTGAAGGCGAAGGCAAAGCCGCTCAGCTCCTCCTCATGCAGGCGTTGCAGCCAGCCCGGCGGATGGCGGCCTGAACGCAGCGTGTCGTCGGCCATGCCTCACGCAGCTAGCGAATCCTGCCATCCGACGCAACGCGCTCGCCGCCGCCGAGTGTGGGAATCGCCACAGCGCCGGCGGCGACGGCTTCCTAGGGTGCCGGGATCGGACCGATCTCGCGGGGGCACAATGAGGAAGAGTGGCTTGTGGAGAACGCTGGTTCTCCTGGTGGGCTTGTCGTTGTTCGCGACGGGGCGGGCCGAGGCCCAGAACGGGCTGCAGCGCTTCGAGAAGGACGTCAAGCCGCAGCTCGAGCTCAAGTCGCTGACCTACGCCAAGGCCGCGCCGCTGGGCGACAAGGGTTTTACGCTGAGCGGCGTCGTGGCGGTGGTGCCCGGTTCCGCGACCGGCGGGCAGGACAGCACCATCAAGATCGAGAAGGTCACGGTCGAGGAGATCGACTTCGAGCGCCTGAAGGACAATGGCAAGAACGACGACATGCCGCTCTTCGCCAAGCTCAGGATCGAGGGCATGACCGGCGACGATGACTTGAGCGGCATGCTCGAGAGCTTCGGCATCCCCAAGGCGCCGGTCGACTTGGCGCTGGACTACCGGCTCAACCCCGCCGACAAGGTGTTGACCGTCTCGAGGCTCGAGATGGGCCTGCAGGGCCAGGGCAGCCTGTCGCTCAGCCTCGTGCTCGACGGCGTGAGCGACAAGGCGAGCGAAGCGGCCGGCGCCAAGGACACCGCCAGCCTGCGCTCCGCGGCGCTTGTCTACAGCGACGTCGGCCTGCTGTCGCAACTCGTCCCGGCCGTCGCCAAGCAGCAGGGCATGGCGGCCGATGCGATGATCGCCATGGCGGTGGCGCCGATCGGCGCCTTTGCCGCGAACAAGGGACCGGGCACGGTGAAGGCGCTCGACGCGCTGGCCTCCTTCATCGCCGATTGGAAGAAGCCCAAGGGCCCGATCACGATCTCGGTTTCGCCGTCCAAGAGCGCCTCGATCAACGATCTCGACAAGATCGAGCAGCCGAACGCGCTCACCGACATCTTTGGCCTCAAGGTCGAGTATGCCGGCACGCGCGCC
>JAEWIV010000273.1 GCA_023386865.1 Pseudomonadota bacterium | reverse complement strand
GCGCGGCTGGCCGTGGCCGGCGACAGCGCCGGCGGCAACCTCGCCGCCGCCGTGGCGCTGGCGTCCCTCCAGGGCGGCCCGCGCCTGAAGGCGCAGCTCCTGATCTATCCCGCCACCGACCTCGTGGGCCGCTACGGCGTCGCCGCGGAGAATGCGCGGTACCCGTCGCGCCAGGAGAACGCCGAGGGCTACTTCCTGACCGGCGATGCCATGCGCTTCTTCGCCGGCCACTACCTTCCGCGACCGCAGGACAGCGAGGATCCGCGCGCCTCGCCGCTGCGCAGCGCCACGCTGGCCGGAGTGCCGAGCGCGGTCGTCTGCACCGCCGAGTTCGATCCGCTGCGCGACGAAGGCGAGGCCTATGCCGAGGCGCTGAAGCGGGCCAAGGTCGAGGTCGCGTATTTCCGCGAGGCCGGCATGGTGCACGGCTATTTCGGCATGGGTGCGGCGTCGGCGGCGGCGAATGCCGCACGCCAGCGCGCCACCGCGGCGTTCAAGGCGATGCTGAGCGCGTAGTCGTTGCTGGTTTTGACCGTTCATCCCGAGCGACACCACCCCTCGACGTCGCTCAGGTCAGGCGACGCGGTCGACGCGCACGACGCGGGGCTCGCAGGCCTTGAAGCGGTGGCTCTACTCGCAGGATTTTACCAGAGAACCGCCCGGCAGGCTTGCTGTTTCGCCGGCAGGGTTCGCGGTCCACACTGTCCCCTCGGAGGGACAATGGAGTCTGATACGCTGCCCCGGTGAGCAACATGCCGACCACCTCCAGCAGGCATGACCTGTCGCACCTGCTGTCGCGCACCACCCTGTTCCGCGACCAGCCCGCCGAGATCCTGGCGGAGATCGCCGAAGCCATGCAGGAGGTGCGCTACGCAGCGGGCGCCCAGATCTTCGCACGAGGCGATCCGGGCGATGCGCTCTTCCTCGTACGCAGCGGCCGCGTGCGCATCTCGATCCTGACCCCCGACGGGCGCGAGCTCTCCTTCGCTCATGCCGTGTCCAGCGACATCTTCGGCGAGATCGCTGTGCTCGACGGCTCGCCGCGCAGCGCCAATGCCACGGCGCTGACCGACGTCGCGGCGCTGCGCCTGTCGCGCTCCAATTTCAATCGGCTGGTCGACCGGCACAGCTCGCTGGCCCGCGCCGCGATCCATCTCCTGTGCGCCCGCCTGCGCGAGGTCAGCGACCATCTTGAAGACATCGCGTTGTTGCCGCTGACCGCCCGCCTGGCACGGTTCTTCCTCAATCGCCTCAGCGGCCGACCAAGAGAACCGGGGGTACGGGCCTCGCTCGGCATGTCCCAGAGCGAGCTTGCCCTGCTGCTGGGCGCAAGCCGGCCCAAGGTAAACGCCGCCCTGATGAGCCTGGCGCAGGCCGGCGCCATCGCCCGCGACGGCGAGATCTTCTCCTGCAATCCTCGCATCCTCGCCGACCTCGCCCAGCGCGAGAAGTGAACCGCCGCCCCCTGTTACGGCGGGAACAACATGCCGCGGCAGCCTGGCGGATGATGGGCCGGTCCTACATGCACAAGGAGACCGCCATGAGTGAAGCCGCCATCCTGAGAGTCCTGCCGCAGAAAGCCTGCAGCGCTGCCGAAATCGCCCGCGAGATCGGCCCCGAGATCGGACGCCGCAGCGATGCCAGCCGCCACGAGGACGACTTCGTCGCCGAGAACTTTGCCCTGCTGAAGGAGGCAGGCCTGTTCGAGGTCGGCGTGCCAAGCGAGCTGGGCGGCGGCGGCGCCGGACCCGACGACCTCGCGGAGATGCTCCGCACGCTCGCTTGGCACTGCAGCTCGACGGCGCTCGCCTTCGCCATGCACACCCACCAGGTGGCCGTGCCGGCCTGGCGCTGGCACCATCAGCCGGCAGTGCGGGCGGCCGTCGAGCCGCTGCTCAAGCGACTGGTCGGCGAGCGCCTGCAGCTGGTGTCGAGTGGCGCCACCGACTGGATTGCCGGCGCCGGCAAGGCCGAAAAGGCCGACGGTGGCTACCGCATCACCGGCCGCAAGCGTTTCGCGTCCGGCGCACCGACCGGCGATCTCCTGATCACGGGCGCGGTACTGGATGAGCCCGGCGAGCCGCCGATGGTCCTGCACTTCGCCCTGCCGATGAGGTCGCCGCAGGTGAAGGTGCTGGACAACTGGCGCACGCTCGGCATGCGCGGCACGGGCTCGCACGACGTGGAGATCGAGGGCCATGTCGTGCCGGAAGCGGCCGTCTCCCTGAAGCGCAAGGCCGGCGAATGGCACCCGCTGTTCCAGATCATCGCCACCATCGCCTTCCCGCTGGTTTACGCCGTCTATCTCGGCATCGCCGAGCGCGCTCGTGACATCGCGCTGGGGCTCGCCAAGAAGTCCCCGGACCGTAACGCGATCCAAATCGCAGGCCGGATGGAAACCGAGCTCATGGCGGCACGACTGGCGCATGCGCACATGCTGGCGACGGTCCGGCTGAATGCGCCGTCGGCACAGACCATCAACGACATCATGACGGCGCGTCAGCTCGTCGGTCGGCACGCCATCGCCGCGGTCGAGCAGGCCATGGAGCTGGCCGGCGGCGCAGGCTTCTACCGGGCGGCCGGCCTGGAGCGCCGTTTCCGCGACATCCAGGGCGCGCGCTACCACGTTATGCGCACTGCGCAGCAGCAGGAGTATGCCGGCTCGATGGCTCTGGGCCTGCCCGTCGCCAAGGTCTACTGAACGAAGCGGGCAGCCAGTCTTCATACCTCCCCAGCTTCGCTGGGGAGGCGTGGCCTACGCGAACATGTTGGGGCCGATCTCGTCCACGATGGTGATGACGTCGGCGGGCACACCGGCCCGGTGCGCGGCCTCGCGGATGGCCTCGGCGCTCGGCGCCTCGTAGAGGCAATAGGTTTTCTTCTTGTCGGCGCTCAGGAAGGAAATGATCCACTTCACGCCGACATCGTCGTTGATGCGATTGACGTTATCGACGGCGTTCTTGCTGAGCTCGAGCTTGTCCGCGAAATTCCGCTCGATAATGAACTTCGGCATTATCGTCCCCTCCAACCACGCCCGTCCCACGTTTTCGACGTCACCGGGTCGGTCAATTCTGTGATCGTCGCAGCTTTGCGGTCAATGCCGACAGGCCCAGCGTACCGGCGGCGGTCAGTGCCTGCTCATGCAGCGATTCAGCCCGGTGGGCATCGGCGCCGCGACCGCGCCGGCGCAACATGCGGCTGAAGTCGGCCCTGGTATGGGCGAGCCACAGCGGCGCACGCAGCTTCTCGTTCAGCACGAGCGCCGCCTCGAAATGCTCCTCGGCAAGATCCCACGCCTCGAGCGTCTCGGCCAGCAAGCCGAGATGGCGCTGCGCGGCGCCGTAGCACATCGTGGCGACGCCGGCCGTGATCGTCATGTTGGCGTAGGGCTCGAGGAGGCCGTACAGCGTCTGTGCGGTGTTCCTGTCCTCGACGGCGGCACAGACTTCCGCCAAGTAGCCGATCGTAGTGCTTCGCTTGGCGTCGCGCGGGAAAGCAAAGCCGCCTTCGGCCAGCTCCCCGAGCAGGCGGCGCGCGGCATCATGGTAGCCGAGCTCGCTGGCGATCAGGGCAAAGCCGGGCTGCCACACCGCGCGCGTGCGCGCATCCCCGAGCAGCCGCTTGACCACCGGCGCCACCTCGGCCAGCCGCGACTGCTCGCGGCGGATGGTGAACATCTGCATGCCGTAGACACCCTCGGCCTGGTCGCCCTGCGACCGGCGTCCCAACTTCACGGCCTGCTCGGCGTGCGCCTCCGCCGCCGCAAGGTCTCCGTCCAGGGTCGCCAGCATGGCCTGGATGTGCTGGCTCAACCACTCGATCAGGGCGTTGTTGCGCGCATCGCCCCAGGCCGACCATTCGGCGTAGATCTCGTCCATGCGGTCGCGCAGGCCGAGTTCCGTCCAGCGGTAGTAGCAGGTCGCGTATACCCGAGCGTTGAGATCGAAGTTGTCGACACGCTGCGCGGTCGACCGCAGTTCGTCGAGGCGGGCTTCGAGGTCGGGGAACTGGGCCGGCGTGTAGCCTGGCTGGGGCACCAGCATGCCGTGAATGAGCACCTCGGCCAGGGACTGCGGATCGCCAAGACGCCGGGCCATCGCCGCGGTGCGCCGGCCATAGTCCTCGGCCAGATCGCTCTCACCCGACATGATATGCACCCGCGTCAGCGACAGCAGCAGCCGGCACCGTTCGTGGCTGTCGGGGGCTTCGCCGATCAGGGACAGGGCTTCCTGCACCAGCTTCCTCGACGTGTTCGTGGGCTCGCTCGAGGCGAATTCGGCATGGTCGTATCCCAGGGCGGCCTCGATGAAGGCCGCCGAATCGCGGAGGGTGCGCGCAAGATCGGCAGCCTGCTGAAAGGTTCCCATGGCAAGCGGCAACTGGCTGGCGACGCGCTGCGCTCCGCCCAGCAACACGAGGCAGCGGAGCGTCGTGGCTTCGCGCTCGGCCGCCGGCAGGTGGCTGCAGGCCTCCAGGCCCTTTTCGTAGTGCCGAACGGCCTCGTCGTTGGCATAGCGGACAATGGCCCTCTCGCCGGCGCGCAGCCACAGCGACAGCGCCCGGGCATGAGCGCCAGCCTCGCTGAGATGGTGCGCCAACAGCTCCGGCTGAGTCTCGGCTGTCTCCGGCCGGATCTCGATCAGGGCGTCGGCCACCGCCTGGTGAAGCTGCCGGCGCTTGCTGCGCAGCAGGGATTGATAGGCCACGTCCTGGATCAACGCGTGACGGAAGGTGACGGTCAGGGCGTCGGCGCCGCTGCGCGTCACCAGGCGCGCCCGCGACAGCTCGTCGAGCGTGGCATCCATATCGTCGCGCGAGACATCGCAGACACGGCCGATCACGTCCGGATGGAACTCGCGGCCCATGACGGCAGCCGCCTGCACCACCTCCCGTGATGTCGCCCGCAGCGCGTCGAGGCGCGCCACCAGGGCGCCTTGCAGCGTCGCGGGCACGAGGAGGCTGTCGACGCTCTTCTGCGGCCCGGCCTCGACGATCGAGCGCGCGACCTCCTCGACGAACATCGGCACGCCGTCGGTGCGCACGGCGATCTCGCCGACCAGCTCGTCCGACGTATCGGGGCCCATCAAGTCCCGTACCAGCTCCGCAACTTGCGGCCGCGACAGGCGCCCGAGCGTGAAGCTCGTGACGTGGCCGTAGTGGCCCGACCAGTCCGCTCCCCATTCCGGCCGATGCAGCACCAGCAGCAGGACCCGCGCTGTCGCGATGCGGGCAACGAGCTGCTCGACCAGCTCGAGCGTGGTCGGATCGATCCAGTGCGCGTCCTCGACCACCAGAAGAAGCGGCGCCCCCTCGGCCATCGCGACGAACCGCTCGACCAGCGACGACAGGGCCAGCACCTTGCGATCCTGCGGCGACATGGCCGGCGACGTCTCGTCCGGCCGGCCGTCAGCCGTCGGGCCGATCGACAGCAGCTCGGCAAGCACCGGCAGAACCGCGTCTGCCGCCCCTTGACCGATGAACTCCGCGAGCTTGGCGCGGCGTCGTTCGGCCCCGTCGTCCCGCTGGAAATCGAGGGCGCGGTTGAGGCTCTGGATGACCGGAAAGAGCGCGCTGGCCGTGTGGTAGGGCGAGCACTGGACCTGCCAGCGCGTATGCGGCTCGTTTCCCAGGGCGTCGGCGACGGCCCGCACGAAACGTGATTTGCCGATGCCGGCATCGCCCGAGACCAGGGCCACCTGGCCCTCGCCCGATTTCGCCAACTCCCATTTCTCGAGGACCAGGGCGAATTCGCTGGTGCGGCCGACGAAGCGCGACAGACTCTGCCCACGCATGACATCGAATCGGCTTTCGGCCTCGCGCACGCCGTCGACGCGATAGAAGCGAACGCCGCCCTCGAATCCCTTCAGCACGGTGCGACCGCAATCGGTGACCTCGAATGCCGCACCGATCAGGCTGCGGGTCTCCTCCGAGATCACGAGCTGGTCCGGTTCCGCACACTGCTGCAATCGGGCGGCGAAGTTGGGCGTCTCGCCGGCAATGGCGCCCTCCTGGCGACCGGCGACGCTGAGGTCGCCGATCACGACCTCGCCGGTGGCGATAGCGATGCGGCTGCGGATCGGGCCCACGCCGCCGGCTTCAAGCCCCTTGACCGCGTCAATGGCATCGAGGCCGGCGCGTACGGCACGCTCCGCCTGGTCCTCGTAGGCTGTCGGCCAGCCGAAATAGGCCATGACGCCGTCGCCGAGATACTGCGCGAGGTGGCCGCCGTATTTCGCGACGGCGCCGGCGACACATTCCTGGTAGGCTCGAAGCAGTTGGCGCAGATCCTCCGGATCGAGGCGACGTGACAGCTCGGTGGAGCCGACCATGTCGCAGAAGAAGACGCTGACGAGCCTGCGTTCGCCCTCACCGGCAGCAAGCGCCTGCGCGGCGGCGGCCGTCGATCCGGCCACAGAAGCAGCCGACGCTCCCGACAGAGCGGCGATCGCCGCCAGCATGATGCGACGATGGCCCAGCGAAACGCCGAGCTCCAGCAGGTCGGCATCGGTCAGGTACGGCACCGCGCGCAAGTCGACGTCGTTCGCCGCGAACGTGTCATGGTATTTGTCGAGGCCGAGGTCGTGCAGCCAAGCCGCGAGGTCCCTTGGCATGGCGCGTGCGGTTGCCATTTGATCGTCCGGTTGCCATTCGTCCGGGGGCTCGGCCGTCACGGCCGTTTGTTGCCCACCATCGAGCGTATGGCGTGGCAGGGAATCCGCAATCACAAACTGATTTTCCGTTTCGGCCGGCATCGGCCCAGATAGGCTGATTCCCCGGCTGCCGCTGTCACCTGGGAAACAGCACAGCCGGAGCTGCCAGCCGAACCTTTCGCCTCGGCACTCGGTGCCGCTCACAGCGCGGATCCGCGCGCCTCGCCGCTGCGCAGCGCCACGCTGGCCGGAGCCCCGAGCGCGGTCGTCTGCACCGCCGAGTTCGATCCGCTGGGCGACGAAGGCGAGGCCTATGCCGAGGCGCTGAAGCGGGCCAAGGTCGAGGTCGCGTATTTCCGCGAGGCCGGCATGGTGCACGGCTATTT
>JAEWIV010000397.1 GCA_023386865.1 Pseudomonadota bacterium | reverse complement strand
GCGCCACGTCGACCGCGGTATCGCGCACTTCCTTGGTGGCGGCCGCCTGCGACTGGGCGATGCGGTCCAGCGCCTGCTGCTCGCGCAGGGCCACCGCCGCCTCCAGGCCGGCTGCGGCGCGGGCCTGCATGCGCTCGGCTTCCTCGCGCGCCTGCTTCAGGATCTCCGCACCCTCGGCCTGCGCGCGACCCAGCGTGCGCTCGGCATCCTGCTTGGCCTTCAGGGCCTCCTCGCGCAGGCGCGCGGCGTCGGCCAGCGCCCTGGCGATGTCGGCCGCCCGCTTGTCGAGCATCGCCGAGATGCGGCCCCACAGGGCCTTGCCGGCGAGAGCGAAGAACAGGAAGAAGGCGACCGCTACCCAGAAGCCCGGGTCGGAGAACACGCCGCCGCCACCGGCGTCGGCCGCCCATGCCGTGCTGATCATCGATTGCCTCCCTTGGCCGCTGCCGCGACCTTGGCGGAGAGCGCCGCCTGGTCGGCCGGCTGGCCGGCAAGCTTGGCGTAGACTTCCTGGCCGATGTCCTTGGCCATGTTCTCCAGTCCCGCCATGACATCGTCACGCTGGGCGGCGATGCGCTTCTCGGCCTCGCCGATCTGCGCCGCGAGCTTGTCGTGCAGGGCCTGCAGCCGCGTCGCGGCCGCGGCGCTGTCGGCCTCGCCGCGCTGGCGCATCAGCTTGCGTGCTTCCTCGCGGGTGTCGGCCAGCCGCTTCTCGTACGCCGCGACCAGGCCACGGGTCTCCTCGTTGGCCTTCTCGGCCGCGTCGAGATCGCCCTGGATCTTGGCCTGGCGCTTGTCGATGGTGTCGGAGATCGCGGGCACCGCCAGCCTCGACATCACCAGGTAAAGCGCCAGGAAGGCGATCGCGAGCCAGACGAGCTGCGGTGCGAAGCTGTTGGGGTCGAGCTGCGGCATGCCGCCCGACCCTTCCTTCGCCATTGCCGTGCCGCTCGCCACCAACACGGCGAGGCCGGCGAGCGCACCGTAGATCGACTTCAGCATCGTCGTGCTTAGAACACGAACAGGATCATGAAGGCGATGACCAGCGCGAACAGCGCCACCGCTTCCGTGAGCGCGAAGCCCAGGAGCACGTTGCCGAACACGCGTGGAGCCGCTTCGGGGTTGCGCAGCGCGCCCGACACGAAGCTGCCGAAGATGTTGCCGATGCCGACGCCGACGCCGGCGAGGGCGATGGTGGCCAGACCGGCACCGATGAGCTTGGCTGCAGAGGCGTCCATTTCGATTTCCTTTCAGTCGTATGGATCAGTGATGGAGATGAACTGCGTCGTTCAGGTAGAGGCAGGTCAGGATCGCGAACACGTAGGCCTGCAGGAACGCGATCAGCAGTTCCAGGCCGGTGAACACGACGATGAAGGCGAGCGGCGCCCAGCCGCCGATGATGCCCAGCATCACCACGAAGCCGCCGAACACCTTCAGCATGGTGTGGCCGGCCAGCATGTTGGCGAACAGCCGGATCGACAGGCTGAAGGGGCGGATGAAGTAGGAGATGATCTCGATCGGCACCAGCAGGAGCAGCAGGGCGAACGGCACGCCCTTGGGCACGAACAGCGACAGGAAATGCAGGCCGTGCTTGGCGAAGCCGATGATGGTGACGCCGACGAACACGAAGGCCGCCATGGCGAAGGTGACGACGATGTGGCTGGTCGGCGTGAACGAGTAGGGCACCATGCCCAGCACGTTGCAGAACAGGATGAAGATGAAGAGCGTCAGGATGAACGGGAAGTACTTCTTCCCGGCGTCGCCGACGTTGTCGCGCACCATGCCGGCGACGAACTCGTAGCCCAGCTCGGCGACCGACTGCAGGCGACCCGGCACCAGGGCGCGCTGGCGCATGCCCCAGACGAACACGGTGGTCGCCAGAATCACGGCGATCACCATCCACGTCGCTGAATTCGTGAAGGAGGCGTCGATGCCAAAGATTTTCAGGTGGAGCAGCCGCTTGATCTCGAACTGCTCCATCGGGCTGTGCATTTGGCTTACCTCGTCCCCAACGCGTCGATTCCACGCCCAACCGCCTCAGGGCAGGCGACGCTCCTCGTCGCTTCCCCCGGCCTTGGCGGCGTCCCTCGAGTAGTCTCGAATGGCGCGCCAGGCATTGTTGGCGCCCGCGACGAAACCGAGAACCAGTCCCGTCACCAATGACCAAGGCGCCCAACCCAACCAGCGGTCGAGCCAATAGCCGAGAAAGCCCCCGACCAAAAGGCCCGCGATCATATCCACCAACACTCGATACGCAACGCCTGTCTGGCGGTGCGACATTCCGCTACTTACCCCGTTGTTCGGGCGCGGTTTTTCGATTTTTCCACGTGCCGCCCTGAGGCGCGCGTCGATCTCCTCGATGCGTCGGCGATCGCCTTCGGGATCCGGAGGATTTGTCATATAAATCAATCTCTTAGACTTGCCTTCATCACCTTGAAGGCGGCATCGCCGTCGCGCGCCACCTGCGGCACGAGATCGACTTCCCATTCCAGATACTGCCGCATGGCGGCCTCGACATTATCTTTGAAGTCATAAGGCCGGTACCACACGTCGGTCGGCGGATCGGCCATCCGCGTGTGTCCCGCCTCGATCGGCAGCTTGGCGTCGCGCCACGCCTTCATGCCGCCTGCCAGAACGGCGACCGGCAATCCGCCCGCCGCATCCGCCGCTTCGGCCGCCGCCAGCGCTGCGATCTCGCCGTCGGGCGAGACCAGCACGATGCGCGTCGCGCCCTTCTGCTTGGCCAGCATCTCCGGGATGGTCCTGGCGAGGCCGGCGCGCACGGCGAACCAGGCGCCGGGCACGTGGCCGTCGCGATAGCGCAGGCTGGTGTCGAGATCGATCACCAGGGCCTGCTCGCGCGATTTGTCGAGCTCGGCCGGCGCAACGGTCGGCGGTGTCGGCACGGCGAAGCCCGCGGGGAAGCGCGGCTCTGCCTCGGTGGTGAGTTCGCCGGCGGCCGGCTTGTGGTCGAGGACGTGGACCTCGTTCCAGCCCATCTGCATCAGCCAGTGCGCCGTCATGGTCGCGCGCACACCGTCATTGTCGTGCAGCACGATGGTGGCGTTCCGGGCGCCGACATATTGATCGGTCGCCTGCACGAGCTGGCCGCCCGCAGCGTGGCGGAAGCCCTTCAGATGGCCCTGCGCATATTCCGCCGGATCGCGCACGTCGAGGCGATGGAGCGGGCCGCCTTTCGCCACGAGCTCGTCGAGGCCCGCCTTGTCGATCCTCCTGATGTTCATCTTCCTGGCGATGTTCGCCGCCGCGGCCTGCGCGAACCTGGCCGCCTCCGGACCCTGCGGCCCGAAGCTCCTGGTCTCGCCGCGCGCCACCTTCAGGCCGGCGAGATGCCAGCCCATGGTGCCGTTCTTGAGCGCGATCACCTTGTTGGGCAGGCCGGCATTGATCAGCGACTGCGCGCCGATGATCGAGCGCGTGCGGCCGGCGCAGTTCACCACCACCAGCGTCTCGGGATTGGGCGCGAAGTCCTTCACGCGATAGACCAGCTCGGCGCCGGGGCAGTCGATGCCGCCCGGGATCGACATGTTGTTGAACTCCGGCATCGGCCGCGAGTCCAGGATCACCAGGTCGGTCTTGGCGTCGACCAGCTTCTGCAGGTCGGCGGCGTCGATGCGCGGCGTGTCGTTCTCGTGCTCGACCACCTCGCCGAACGCCTTGGACGGCACGTTGACGCCGGTGAAGACCTCGTAGCCCGCGTCGCGCCAGGCTTTCAGCCCGCCCTTCATCACGCCGACGTCGGTGTAGCCGAGTTGCGAGAGCTTTGCCGCCGCCCGGTTGGCGCGGCCGGCCCATTGCGGATCGGCGGCCTCATCGCCGCTGTCCATCAGCACGATGCGGGTGTGCGGGTCGGGCAGCAGGGCGAAGGCGCGCGGCTCGAGCTTCGACAGCGGCAGCGGCGTGGCGAACAGCGGATGGCCCTGGATCGAGAACTCGCCTTCCTCGCGCACGTCGAAGAAGCCGAAGACCTCGCCCGACTTCAGCATCGCCTTGACCTGCTTCACGTCGACCAGCGGCGTCAGGATCTTGGCCTTGGCCATGAAACGCCTGGCATTGCCGGTCGCCATGTCGACCGAGACGCGGTTGGGCAGATGCTCCAGGCTGAGCCCATAGAAGTGCAGGTGCAGCGCATCGCCCGAGTCGGCCCCGGAGGCGATGGGCGTCTCGATGTGATGGAAATCCTCGGGCATGTAGCTGATGACGTCGCCGCGGCGCAGCGTCTTCTCCTTGGCCGGCGCCTCGCGCAGTTGCACGAGATCCTCGCGCGCGCCGTTGTCGAGCCGGTCGTAGACGACGTTGCGCTCGGCGCCGTGGACGCCGGCGATGATCGCCCAGGTCGTATGGTTGTGCGGCGGCACCTTCTTGCCGGGCCCGCCGGCCGAGGCATAGAGCGCAAAGCGATGGTCGGGATCCTCGGCCAGGCGATAGATGCCGCCGTCGGCGCCCAAGGGGAATTCCTCCTGCGGGAAGAGCTCGGCGCGGCTCGCCAGCGCGGCCAGCAGGCTGCCGATCTTCTCGAGGTTGGCGCGGGTCACGCCCGTCTTCTCGATGTCGCGGGTCTGCTCGACCAGTTGCCGGACGGCGGTGGCGCGCTCCTGATGCAGGGTCATTTCGTCCTCCGTTTGATGGCCAGTATAGCCATCCGGCGCTTGTCGCCCCATGGCAACCGCGATTACGGTACCGCCATGAAATACGTCGTCTCGATCGTCTTGCTGGGGGCAGCGACGATGCTGGCGGCCGGTGCCCTGGCGCAGACCCAGACCAAGCCAAAACCGCCCGCCAAGCCCGTCGCAGCCAAGCCCGCTGCCGCGACCGCCAAGCCCGCCGCCGCTGCCGGGCGGGCGGCCGCCGCCCATCCCACCATCATTCCGCGTCGTCCGGTGTTCGTGCCGCCGCCGCCGGTCATCGAGCTCGACGAGATGGCCGTGGTCGCCGACCTGCCGACCGTGCTCGACGCCGAGGAGCGCGATCGCTACCGGCGCATCTTCCAGGCCCAGGCGTCGGGCCAGTTCGGCCCGGCCGATGCCGACATCGCCCAGCTGCGGGACAAGACCCTGATGGGCTATGTCGGCGCCCAGCGTCTGCTCAGCCCGCAGTACCAGGCGAAGTTCCCCGAATTCGCGCAGTGGCTGCAGGACTACAACGACCACCCCGATGCGCCGGCGATCTACAAGCTCGCGGCGGCGCGCCGCACGCCGGGCTCGGGCGAGATCACGCCGGCGAGCTTTACCGGCTTCGCCCAGCCGTCGCCGACTTTTGCCGCGGCGCGCACGACGCGCGGCGCCGATGCGGGCCAGGCCGCCGAGCTGCGCGCGCGCCTGCAGGGCATGGCCGACGACGGCGGCTTCAACGCGGCCTTCGCCTTGCTCGATCGCAAGTCCACCCTCGACGTGCTGGGGCCGCAGGAGGTCGAGCTGTGGAAAGGCCGCATGCGGACCCGCGCGCTCGAGGCCGATTCGCAGCGCGGCGTGCAGGTGCCGATCGAGGTCTCGATGCCGCCCGACGCCAACTGGACGGCCGGGCTGTCGGCCTTCAAGGGCGCCAACTATGCCGAGGCCGCCCGCCGCTTCGAGGCGGTCGCCGATGCCGCGCCCGACCAGGCCTCGTCGTGGACGCTCTCGGCCGGATCGTTCTGGGCGGGCCGCGCCAACCTGCTCGCCGGCAATCCGCAGAAGTTCGCGCCCTATCTCAAGCGTGCGGCGCTGCACGGCCGCACGTTCCACGGCCTGATCGCCCAGAAGGCGCTCGGCATGAGGATCGAGCCCGACTGGAACGTGCCGGTGCTCGACCGCCGCCGCGCCGACGTGCTGAAGAACGACCGCGCCGGCCGGCGCGCGCTCGCCCTGTTCCAGCTCGGCGCCCAGACCGCGGCCGAGCGCGAGCTGTTCGGCGCCTCGATCGACGCCGATCCGCAATACATCGAGACGGTGATGGCGGTGGCGCAGAAGGCGAACCTGCCCGGCCTGTCGGTGCGCGTCGGCAACGCCAACTGGGATCAGCGCCACAACATCAAGGGCTATGACGGCGCCATGTATCCGCTGCCGCCGTGGCAGCCGGCCGGCGGCTGGTCGCTCGACCGCGCTCTGGTCTGGGGCTTCATGCGCCAGGAATCGGCGTTCAATCCCAAGGCGCGCTCGACCGTGGGCGCCATGGGCCTGATGCAGCTCATGCCCGGCACCGCCCGCCTGGTGTCGAACCGTTATGCGCCCGAGACCGCGGGCGCCAATCCCTACGATCCCTCGAACAACGTGGCGCTGGGGCAGGCCTACATCGTCTCGCTGCTGGGCGAGGTCGACAACAACCTGGTGCGCACCGCGGCGGGCTACAACGGCGGTCCGGGCAACGTCATGCGCTGGGACAACGCGCTGAATGCGAGCCAGGACCCGCTGCTGTACATCGCCTCGATCCCGCTGCACGAGACCCGCGACTTCGTCCAGCGCGTGCTTGCCAACTACTGGATGTATCAGATCAGGCTCGGCCAGCCGACGCCGTCGCTCGACCAGATCGCGGCGCACGAATGGCCGCGCTACACGGGGCAGGACGGCAAGCGCTGAAGTCATCTACCTCCCCCTTCGCGGAGTCCGCGGAGGGGGAGGAGGGACTGCAAGAAGAGGTAAGAGTATGACCATCGACCGCCTGCGCCGCTTCATTGGAGACATGACCTCCCTGGTTGGCGGCGCGTGGCAGGACAAGGATGAGACGGCGATCGTCGAGGTCGGCCAGAAGCTCTTGGGCGAGCTGGTGTCGCACGACGACTGGTTGCCCGAGCAGATGGCCAAGGTGCCGGCGCACGGCTACGCCCAGAACCTCTTGTGGTGCGATCCGTTCGAGCGCTTCTGCGTCGTGAGCTTCGTGTGGGCGCCGGGCGCGGTGACGCCGGTCCACGATCATCAGATGTGGGGCATGGTCGGCATGCTGCGCGGCTCGGAGACCTCGCTGCATTTCGCGCCCGATCCCGAGACCGGCGCGCTCAAGCCCGGCGTGCTGAACGCCCTGAAGCCGGGCGACGTCGAGGTCCTGCTGCCGGCCGAGGGCGACATCCACCAGGTGACCAACGCGCTCACCGACCAGGGTTCGATCAGCATCCACGTCTACGGCGGCAACATCGGCGCGGTGCGCCGCCACACCTTCGACGTGAAGACCGGCGAGCCCAAGCTCTTCGTCTCGGGCTACACCAACAAGGAGCAGCCCAACCTGTGGGACCGCTCCGCCGAGGTGCGGGCCGCCTCCGCCTGACGTTGACCCTCCGGCCGATGTGACCATATCATATGGTCACATCCGGAGCCGGTTTCATGGAGAGGAAGATCAACGCCGCCGCCTTCAAGGCGCGGTGCCTCGCTCTTATCGACGAGGTGGCCGAAAGCGGCCAGCCCATCACTGTCACCAAGCGCGGAAAGGCGAAGGTGCAGATCGTCGCCGTGCGCGACAAGCCGAAGACCTTGTTCGGCGCCACCAAGGGCACGTTCAAGATACTCGGCGACATCGTTGGTCCGATCATCGACCCAGCGGAATGGGACGAGGATCGCGAGTGGCGGAACATCATGAAGGGATTCGATGAACCTCCTGCTCGATACGCACACCGCCGTCTGGGTGATGCTGGGCGCTCCAAGACTCGGAAAAGCCGCAAGACGAGCGTGCGACGCAGCCCTCGCGGCTGATCGGCTCGAGATTCCGACGCTGGTCTACTATGAACTCAGCGAGGGTTTGAAACGCCGTCGTATCGGTGGCGTTTCCAGCGTCCGCGAGTGGCGCGACCGCGTTGTTTCGCTCGGCATTCGCGAAGTGGAGCTGACGGCGCAGATAGCGCTGCGCGCTGCCGACCTTGAGAATCTGCCGGGCGATCCGTTCGATCGCCTTATTGTCGCGACGGCATTGGTTCAGGATTCGGTCTTGCTGACGGCCGACCAGCCTATTCTGTCCTGGCCCGGACCAGTCAGGCGGCAGGATGCCGAGCACTGACCGTCAATGCTTGTGCGGATGGGGATGGGTCGGATCGACCCAGTACACCGTCTCGGGCTTCTCGGCCGGCTCGATGTCGATGTTGATCGCCACCGCCTCGTTGTCGGAGCGCACCAGCACGCATTCCAGCGGCTCGGTGTCCGAGGCGTTGATCTCCTGGTGCGGGACATACGGCGGCACGTAGATGAAGTCGCCCGGGCCGGCCTCGGCGGTGAACTGAAGCTTGTCGCCCCAGCGCATGCGGGCGCGGCCCTTCACGACGTAGATCACGCTCTCGAGGTGGCCGTGATGATGAGCGCCGGTCTTGGCGTGGGCGTGGATGGTGACCGTGCCGGCCCACAGCTTCTGGGCGCCGACGCGGGCGAAATTGATGGCCGCGGCGCGGTTCATGCCCGGCGTCTGCGCGGTGTTGGTGTCGAGCGATCCGGCGGGGATGACCCGCACGCCGTCGTGTTTCCAATCGGTCATGCCTCCCATCTAGGCCCGCGGCCTCGCCGCCGCAAGATGGCGGTTGTAGGATACGGTCATGAACAGGATCGACGAATCGAAACCCTTCAAGCCGGTGAACATCGCCGTGCTGACGGTCTCCGACACCCGGACTCTTGAAACCGACAAGTCGGGTGACACCCTGGTCGAGCGCATCGCTCGCGATGGCCACGTGCTGGCTGATCGGGCCATCGTGACCGACGACGTCGAGAAGATCCGCGCCCAGGTGAAGAAGTGGATCGACGACCCCAAGGTCGAGGCCGTGATCACCACCGGCGGCACCGGCGTCACTGGCCGCGACGTCACGCCCGAGGCCTTGGAGGGCCTGTTCGAGAAGCGCATCGAGGGCTTCGGCGAGGTCTTCCGCTGGATCTCCTTCCAGAAGATCGGCACCTCGACCATGCAGTCGCGCGCCATCGGCGGCGTCGCCAACGCCACCTACATCTTCGCCCTGCCGGGCTCGACCGGCGCCTGCAAGGACGGCTGGGACGACATCCTGCGCCAGCAGCTCGACATCCGATTCAGGCCCTGCAATTTCGCCGAGCTGATGCCGCGGCTCAACGAAGGCAAGATGCCGAGAAGTGGTTGATCAGCGGAGCGCGGACCTCCAGGTCCGCTCATGAGGTCTTTCCTTCAAGTGAAAACATCGCAGCATGAGCGGGCCTGGAGGCCCGCGGTCCGGCATGATTGAGTCGTTGCTCGCCGCGCTGCGCGAGCGGCCGGCGTTCGCGTCCGTCACGGCCACCGACCTCGAGCCGCTGCCCGCGACGGGGACGGCGCATGGTCATGTGCGTTTGCCGAACAACCTCTTGGCGCGCGTTGCCTATGCGCACGAGGGCGATCCCTCTGCGGCCGCGCGGCTCGCGACGCAGGCCGAAGCCTTTCGCCATCTCGGCCCGGCGCGTCGCACGCCGCGCCTGCAC
>JAEWIV010000240.1 GCA_023386865.1 Pseudomonadota bacterium | reverse complement strand
CCCCCGCGCGGCGTCAGGCTCGCCGTGCACCAGCAAGGCCGTGCCGAGGTCCGCAAGAAGCGGCCGCGCCCATTGGACCAGCTCGTCGCGATCGGCATGGCCCGAATAGGCATCGATGGCACGGATGCGCGCCTTGACGTTGATTTCCTCACCGTGGATGCGCACGCGCGGTGCCCCGCCGCGGATAAGGGCGCCCAGCGTTCCGGGCGCCTGGTAGCCGACGAAGAGCACCGTCGAGTCGGGCCGCCACAGATGATCCTTGAGATGATGCTTCACCCGTCCGGCATCGCACATGCCGGAGCCGGCGAGAATGACGGCGCCGCCATGAATGCGGCCGATCGCCTTGCTCTGCTCGACCGTCTCGGTCAGGCGGAAGTCGCCGGCCGTAAAGGCCGGTCCGTCCGGGCCCTGCTCGAGAGCGCGGCGATGCCGGCGAAACACCTCGGTCGTGCGGCCGGCGAGGGGAGAATCGAGAAAGACCGGGGCCGCTGGCATCTCGCCGCTGCGTTTGAGGCGGGCGATATCGCCGAGTATCTCCTGCGTGCGCTCCACGGCGAATACGGGAACGAGGACATTGCCGCCCGCCTCGAGCGCGGCGGTGAGCTCGCGCCCGAGCAGGCGCCGGCGCTCGGCTTCCGTCAGGCGCTGGCGCATCCGGTCGCCGTACGTCGACTCGAGCAGGAGGACGTCGCAGGGATCCGGTATCGAAGGATCAGGCTGCAGGGCCTTCTCCCGTGGACCGATGTCTCCGGAGAAGACCAGCCGCACCGGCCGCGGCTTGGCGTCGACCTCAACTTCGATGAATGCACTGCCCAGGATGTGGCCGGCGTTGCGCAGGCGCGCACGCACGCCTTGCAACGGCTCGAACCACGAATCGTAGGACTGTGCGGCAAGCAGGGCGAGTGAGGCCTCGGCATCGGTGCGGGTATAGATCGGAGCGACGCGCGGCTCGCCTCTCCGGCTGTTGCGCCGATTCAGCCGGTCGACGTCGCCCTCCTGAATGGCGCCGGCATCCGGCAGCAGCCAGTGCAGGAGGTCACGGCTGGCCTCCGCCGTCCATGCCTTGCCGCGAAAGCCGGCCACGGCCAGCTTGGGGAAGAGGCCGGTGTGATCGATGTGGGCGTGGGTCAGCAGCACCGCGTCGATCGCGGCGGCATCGAACGGGAAGGCGCGGTAATTGAGGCTTCGCAGCGACTTCGGACCCTGGAACATCCCGCAGTCGACCAGCAGATCTCCGCCAGGCGTCACCAGCCGGTGGCAGGAACCGGTAACGGTGCCGGCGGCGCCGTGGATGTGCAATGAAAAGGTCACTCGATACCTCTCTTCCCGAAGCCTACCGTCGACCATCCGGGCGCACTTGATACGCGTCAAACGCGCATCACGGCGGGCGCGCAGGGGCGCCGGCGTCGGAACACGGCCGTTCTGGAGGCCGGTCTTTGACCTGCCTCAAGCTTTGCCTCGGCCGTTTGCTGCAGGCTGGCGCTTTGCGAAAGGAGCGCCCCATGCCGTCCTGGCTTCAGATCACGTTCCGCAATGCCGATGCCTCCCCCGCGGTCGAGGCGAAGATCCGCGAGCGCGCCCGCGAGCTCGAGCAGTTCTTCGACCGGATCGTAAGCTGCCGCGTCGTCGTCGAGGCGCCGAGCCGCCGCCGTCACGGCGACCTGTTCCACATTCGCGTCGACCTCAAGGTGCCCGGCAAGGAGATCGTGGTGAAGCGGACCCCGCCGGAGCACCACGCGCACGAAGACATCTATGTCGCGGTGCGCGATTGCTTCGACGCGGTGCGGCGCCAGCTCGAAGATCACGTCCGCCGCCGCCGCGGCGACGTCAAGGCGCATGACGTGCCCGATCATGGCAAGGTCGCGACTCTCCCGGCGGAGCGCGACTACGGCTTCATCATTGCGAGCGACGGTACCGAGGTCTACTTCCATCGCAATGCCGTTGCCAACGGCGGGTTCGCGAAGCTGACGGTGGGTGACGAAGTCCGGTTCTCCCTCCATCCGGGCGAGGGCGAGAAGGGACCTCAGGCGAGCAACGTCGTCGTCGTCGGCAAGCACCACCTGATGCCGTGACGATGACCGCCGCCTGGAGTCCCGTCCGATCCTATCGACCCGAGGAGATCCAGAGCCGCACCAGTTCAGGCAGGCTGCCCGCGCCCGTCTTCTCCATGATGTGGGCGCGATGAAATTCGACCGTCCGCGGGCTGAGCGCCAGCTTGGCGGCGATCTCCTTGTTCGAATGGCCGGCCACGAGCTCGGCGAACACGTCGAGCTCGCGGGGCGTCAGCCGTTCGAGCCTGGCAGATGCCGATGCCCTGGCCTCGCCGTCCGCGTCCAGGCGCGAACCCAGCGCCGCCGCGACGGCAGCCAGAAGCGCCTCCGACTCGAACGGCTTCTCCAGGAGGTCGACCGCGCCCGCCTTCATCGCCGCCACGGCCAACGGAACATTGCCATGGCCGGTGATCAGGACCAGAGGCAGATAGCGGTGGCCGTCCCGCAACGTGCGCAGCAGCGCGAGACCGTCCATGCCCGGCATGCGGACGTCGCTGACGACGCACTGGTGCACGCCCAGATGCTCTTGCGCAAGGAACTCCTCGGCGCGCGAATACTCACGGACCTCGTAGCCGGCATCCTGGAGCACGGCGACGAGCGACTCGCGCATGGCGTCATCGTCATCGACGACATGGACGATGCTATTGGTGGACATCGCTCACCTCCAGGGCCGTGACAGCCGGTACGACGAAGCGGAAGATCGCACCGCCTCGCGGATTGCTTTCGGCCCAAAGTCGACCGTCGTGCGCCTCGACGATCGTGCGACAGATCGACAGGCCTATCCCCATTCCCTCGGGCTTTGACGTGGTGAATGGCTTGAACAGGACCTCAGGGTCGACGGGCAGGCCTGAGCCGGAATCGGCAACGGAAATTTCCACCTGACCTTCACCCAGATTGCGCGTCGCCAGGACGATTTCGCGCCGGTGACAGCGTTCGGTCGCCTCGAGCGCGTTGCGGATGAGATTGAACAGAACCTGCTGCATTTGAATGCGGTCCACGAGCACGGATCGCCCCTCGGGGTCGAACGCGTATCGGATGCGCAGCTTGTCGTCCTTGATGCCGACAAGCGCCAATGCCACGGCCTCCACGATCAGCTCCCGGGGATCGGCGATGCGCTTGTCGGTTTCCCCGGACCGGATGAAATCCCGCAGTCGCTTGACGATCGCGCCCGCGCGCATCGTCTGCTCGGCGGCCTTGTCGATCCTGGCGGCGGCCCGGGCAACGGCATGCGGCTTGCCTGCGGCAAGGGTGAGCCGGGCGGCGCCGAGGAACGTGGCGGCAGCGCCCAACGGCTGGTTCAGCTCGTGAGCGAGGCTTGCCGCCATCTGCCCCATGGCGCTGAGGCGCGACGCATGCAGCAGCTCGAACTGCAGCTCCCTAGCGCGTTCGGCCGCGTCGCGCGACTCGGTGACGTCGACGCTGGCACCGACGACCCGCGCGAGGCGGCCGTCCGCGTCGAAGAACGCCATGCCGCGGTCGACGATCCAGCGGATGGAACCGTCAGGGTGGACGATCCGATACTCGCTTTCGAGGCGCCCCGTCGCCAGGGCGTTCTTCCTGATCCATTTGACGCGCGCCTGGTCGTCCGGGTGCACCTGCGCCATCCACTCGTCGGTGTTGCGGTGGCCAGGGCTTTGCTCGTCGAGACCGTAGAGGCGACGATAGGTTTCCGAGCACGTCAGTTCGTCAGTGCTGGCATCCCAGTCCCAGGTGCCGATCCGGCCGGCGGATTGTGCGAGCTGCAGCCGCTCCTCGCTGCTGCGCAGAGCAGCCTCCACGGCCCGCCGCCGTCCGCTCGCCTCTGAGAGGGCAGCGCTCAGGACGTTGACTTCGCGCACCGGGGTGGACAGCGGCTCCACCGTCTCGCCTCCGCCGAGCGAGGTGGCCTGCGCTGCCAGCGCGGCGACCGACTGCTCGACGCGACGTGAAAAGGCCACGGCCAGCCCAAGGGAAAGAACTAGAACGGCGGCGGCAGTGCTGCCGACCCCGAGGACAAGATGCCGCAGATGCGACCAGACCAACTCATCCGGAACAGTCACCATGATCGTCCAGCCCGACACAGGCGACCGGACGGACGCGATGGACGCCTGCCTTCGAGGGTCGACGGGGTCCGCGACCTCGCTGATGCTTCCGCGGTTTTTCAGTTGCGAGAGAATCGTCGCTGGGATCTGGGTGCCGACCTCGCGAGAGCTCGAAGCGGCGACGACCCGTCCGTGCCGATCAGCCACCACCCCGGTCCAGCCGGAGGACAGAGGGATCGCCTGCAGAACGACGTCACGGACCCTGTTCGGTTCGCCAGTCAGGTTGAGGAAATAGACCACTTGATCGGCGCGAAGCACCGGCACGTTCACGATGAAGATCGGCCGGCTCGTGATAGCGCCCGTGAACAGGTTGGAAACGACAGGGCGTTTCGTCTCCACGACCAACTTGTCGGACTCGAGTTCGGAATTATGCGGCAAAGGCGTGCCGCGGGGCACGCGCGTGTTGATCAGCTGCTGGCTGTCGCGATCGCGCAGCACCACGTTCATGCCGAGGATCTGATAGACCATGCGGGCCTGGTGATCGAAACTGTCGAGATCACCGGCCTGCAGATACGGGGAGAGCGCCAGGACCTGCGTCGTTGCCAGGATGCTGGCGAGGTCCCGGTCGATGGCGGCCGTAATATCGTCCGCTGCGCTGAGCATCTGCTCCTGGATACGCGTCCGCTCGGCTGTCGCTTCGGACAGGATCAGCAGGCAAGCCACAGCGAGGATGGGCACCGCGAGCGCAATGCAGAGCGCGGCCAGGTGCCAAGCCAATGGCCACTCCGGCCGACGAACCGTCCGCCGGCTTTCACGTTTCGCCAACGAAGACACTTTGCCCCCGCTCATCGCCAGGCAGTGGCCAGCCGCCCGATCTACACCGGATCCCCACTTATCGCCCGCCGGCTCCGGCCGATCAGCGGCGACAGGCTTTGCCTTAAGCCACGCTCGGAAAGCCCCCACAGCTTTCCAAGCTAATTATATGTGCCAGACCATCGCTTCTGCATCAATTGACATAAATCAATGCGAACGCCGCCAGACAGGTCAGCCGAGCTCGATGGCAGCAGCGCCTGGCGACTTCCAATCGTCGCTTTGCTTGGAGGTTTCAGCCATTTTTGCGTCCTCCAGCGCCTTCATCATCCGGCAAGCCGTCTTGAACGAGACGCCGATGATGCGGGCAAGATGACTTGGACGCATCGGGTCGGGGCTGGCCCCGGTCAGGTAGATCGCTTGCAACCACTTGTGAAGCGGTACGTGGCTCGAGTTGAACAGCGTGCCGCGCGTGATCGAAAAGTTGCGCCGGCACGCATAGCATTTGAACGTGCCGATGCGGGTCGACAGGCCATCGAGCCTGCCGATGCGCCCGCGCGTCTGGCAACGCGGGCAGACCGGACCGTCGGGCCAAAGCACACCCTCGAGGTAGGCGAGTGCGCTCAGCTCGTCCTGAAAGCACGAAAGCGTGAGCACGTGCGTCGGAGCCGGAGCGGCTTGCCAACCGGTCGCTGCACTTGGTGTGCTGCCGGCCGGAGCGCTCGGGCTGCCATCAGGCTTGTTTGCTGGTGGATCCCCCGCCCTCGCGGCGAGATCTTGCAGTTGGCTGACGCCTTGAGCACGCGAGTGCAAAGGCGGCAGATTAGCGTGCAGGCCGGCGCTTATCGCGCTGGCGCTGCCATCCTGGCAAACCGCTCCCAGCGGCCCCCACAGATTCGTGGCGTCCGAAACTTCACCCATCTTAATAGCGCCCTTCCCAAGCGCGTTAACGGCCCTTCCCAAAAGCACGTCAACGTGGACTCCGTATCACAGTCCATTCGCTTGTGATGCTCGGAAGACTACGGACCTTCACGGCGTCCCTTAGATGCAAATTGTTGGCGCTAATGGGTCGCCAAACTTCTGAATCCCTGGCATCTGGGCGTCGCCGCGTGCAACCTCATCGTTTTGTGACCCCAGCTTGGTTGATTGGGTCCGACTTCTTCGTCACATGATCACAACATAGTCACACTTTATTTTTAGTGTTCGGAGTTGCCATGGCCCGCAAGAAACCATCTCGCCACACGGCTGATCAGTTTGCGTTGTTTGTCCAGCGCATCACGGGGTCTCTCGAAGGGGATCAAGGAGCCACGTTCGCCGCGGCCTTGGGCCGGCTGATTCACAATGGAAGCGCGGCAAACTCCTCGTCGGGCATCGCACCTGCCGCATTGCAAGACTCGGCGCCGACGGAAAGGCCGCCGTCGAAGTATGCAGAGCAGGCGGCGCGGAACACGGTGGTTCAGCGCGATGCCTTGTTTCAACTGATCGGGCAGCTCGTGCTCAGCTGGTCCAACAACGAGAACCTTCTCGGCCACGTTCTCATGTTGCTTCTGGGCACCGACGACAGGTCGGCTGCGGCCGTGTTTGCGACACTGACCACGACGCGTGCCCGCCTGGACCTGGTCCGACGGCTGATGATGCTGAACGTCGCCGATCCCGCGACCCGACGCGAGCTCGAGGGCGTCCTGGAACGGTTCAGTGATGCAGGCCGCGTTCGCAACGAAGTCCTGCATGCGATGCACTTCACCGACGAGCCGGACGAGATCACTGAGGCTCAGGCCATGCATTACGTCGAAAAGGCCGGTAGGCCTTCGTTCGATGATCGACAACCGATCGATGAGAAACGGTTCGTCGAGCTCCGGGACATCGGTAACGAAATGGCATCGCTCAATCGCGATTTGCGCGAGCTCCTGCCGCGTCTGAAAGCCGCGACGGCCCGGGCGCAGGCAGCGCGTCGCGACCAGTAGACCAGGTCCGAAGCCGGCCGCCTTCGGTTGACCCAGATCAAGGAGACCGGGTCGTCGCACCCGCAGTCTCTCGGCGTCCATCCGCAGGAGCCGCCGATGAGCGCGACCGGTCTCGACACCTTCGACACCACGATCCAGGAGACCAACCACTGGCTCAAGATCATGATGGGCGAGCTCGGCACCGATGACCGCCGGGACGCCTTCAACGCGTTGCGTGCCGCTCTCCACGCGCTGCGTGACCGCATCGGTCTCGAGAGCGCGGTCCATCTCGGCGCCCAGCTGCCGATGCTGCTGCGCGGTGCGTACTATGAAGGCTGGCATCCCGCCGGTATGCCGACGCGCGAACGGCATCTCGCCGGTTTCATCGACCACGTCGCGGCGCACTTGCCGCGCGGAGCCGCGATCAATCCGGCCGAAGCGGGCCGCGCCTGCTTTGCCGTGATGGAGCGCTGCCTGGATCGCGGCGAGATGCTGAAGCTGCGAGGCACCTTGCCGCACGAGGTGCTCAATCTCTTTCCCGATTCGCTCGTGAGGCAATGATCATGGCCAGACGCCCCGCCAAGACATGGATCGTCGTTGCCGACGGTGCCCGCGCCCGGTTCTTCAGACCGGATAGTGAACTGGCTAAGCTGGTGCCGGCAGGCCTCGCCGATCTGGTAGCGCCGGCGAGCCGACAACGACCTCGCGACCTCAAGAGCGACAAGCCCGGCCGAAGCTTCAGCGCCTCGCGCAGCGGCGCGCGCCATGCGTTCGAGCCGCCGCACGACTATCATAAGCTCGAGAAGCATCACTTCATGGTCACGTTGGCCGACACGTTGGATGATGCCTGCGTCAGACGCGACTTCGACGATCTCATCCTGGTCGCTCCTCGTCGCAGCCTCGGCGAGCTGCGCGGCCTGCTGTCCAAGCGGGTCCTGGGCAGCGTGCGCCAGGAGGTGGCGAAGGACCTGACCAACGAGCCGCCCAGCCGGTTGCTGCGTCGACTTGGTCCGCTGCTGGGCGGAAAGGCCCTCGTGCCGCCGCGGATCGGGAGGCCTTCGTGAGCGACGCGGCGTAAGGCTACGGCGTCGCCGGCTGCGAGGCCGGTGCCGCGAGCAAGAGGGCGTCCTGGCGGCAACGCACCAGGCGGCAGATTTCCTGAGCAAGCTCGCTGATCGGTCCTACCTTGTCGACCGGCCCGGCAAACGCGATGGCGCTGCGCGGCATTTCCTTGAAGCGGGCTTCGTCGGGGCTCTGGACCAGCGCTTTGCCACCTGCCGCCTTCAAGGCAGCGAGCCCCTGCGTGCCGTCCTTGAGCAGCCCCGAGAGGACGACGCCAATGGTTCGCGGGCCGGCATTGCGGGCGAGGGAGTCGAACAGCAGGTCGATGCTGCGACCGCGGGAAGGGCCATCGTGGACCAGCGTCGCCACCAAGCCCGGTCCGACGGTGAGGTGATGGGACGGGGCGCCGAGATAGCATTTGCCCGGGCAAAGCAGTTCGCCGGATCGGGCGACGACGACCGGAAGTCGGCTGACGTGCGAGAGGACCTGTTGCAGCAGGCTTTCGCGCGCGACCGGCCGATGGAGGGTGACGAGCACGACCGCCGGCAGATCGGGCGGCAGGGCATGCAGCAGCTTGGAAAGCGCTTCCACGCCGCCCGCCGAAGCGCCGATGGCCACGACGTCGACCGGACCCGATTGCACCGTCGTCTCTCCTCGGAGGCAGGACACGCGGTCCGCCTTGCGGTGCCCATTCAATCGGCACCTACATCGGGCAGGCTTTGACCTGCATCAAGAGCATGACAGGGCCTTGGCGCGAAAGGTCAGAGGCGGCCGAGTCGGCGCTGCAGCACGGTCAGATGCTGTTCCAGAAGGGTTTGCGTCCGTTCCAGGGTCTCGAGGAGCAGCGCGGCCGGATTGCCGTCCCGTTCGTTCAACGGGATTTCGGCCACCAGCTGGCGTTGCCTGGCAACGAGTTCGCGGCCTTCGTTCACGCGTCTTTCCCCATTTTCGAGGTGTTCGCGGCTCGCACCCATCCGGTCTTCCTCCCGAACCAGGAAGCGCAGCAGCTTGTCGCGCTCCTCGGCGCTCCAGGTCATGTGCAGCCGGGAAAGGTAGATCTCGACGTTTCCTTCGGTCAGGAAAACATTCATCGCCGTCATGCCTGCCCCCTTTCTCCCTCGGTGCAGCAAAGACAGTCACTGCCATGACGCCCATTACAATCTGCTGACAGGCCGGCGCCTGACAGAGGCGAGTTGGGCTATGGCGACTTGCGAGGAAAGTTTGAGCCTCTCCTCATAAACAACAGCTCCCTCTGCAACCAGCTTCAACCTATCCTTCGACCCCTGCAAGCAGTCTTGATGCAGGTCAACGCTGGCACGGCACCTTACTAATTATACTGTTTAATCGAAGTAGAAGTTTGATTGCTTTCGCAACTCAGCGAAAGCCGCGATCCGATGTAGGCACAGCGGCAATGCCGCGCAGGCCCGGCGGCTCGATCTTGACTAAAATTAGTGGCGCGGGTCTGGCGTCGCCAACGTGGCCTATGGGATATTGTCGACGCTGGAGAAAGGGGAGCGGGACGGCCGGCGATGTCGAGTTTTCGCGTTGCTGATGGCCTTAGCAATGCGCTGGCGACGGCGCGGGCCACGCGGGGTCAGCGGCGCATTGCCTTGGCCATTGCCGCGGTTTCGCTGCTGATCTTCCTCGCCGTCGCGCCCTTCGTCCGCACCCCGCTGCCGAAGATGCCGGCCTTCATCCCGGCCTACCAGGCGGCGCTGTTCTTCATCGACTTGATCACCGCGGTACTGCTGATGGACCAGTTCCTGCGGCTGCGTTCGACCGCTCTTCTCGTCCTTGCGGCGGGATACCTGTTCGATGCGCTGATCATAATCCCGCATACCTTGACCTTTCCCGGCGCCTTCGCGCCGGCCGGGCTGCTCGGGGCGGGCGAACAGACCACGGCATGGCTCTACGTGTTCTGGCATGGCGGGTTTCCCTTGTTCGTCATCGCCTATGCAGTGCTGCGGCGCGACGATGCAGCCCGGACGCGATGGACCATCCCTCAGGCCCGCATGCTCGTCGGAGTCGCCGTGGTCGGCGCCGCCGTGCTGGCGGGTGCCCTCGCGGTGCTCGCGACATGGGGGCACGATCTGCTGCCGGTGGTCATGCGCGGGGGGAACTACTCGCAACTGGTCAGCAAGGGCGTGAGCCCGGCCGTATGGCTGCTCACGCTGGTCGCCATCGCGATGCTCTGGCAGCGCGATATGCGCGTCATGGATCTGTGGTTGATGCTCGTGATGTGGATCTGGCTGTTCGACATCGCCCTGGCGGCCGTTCTGGGATCCAGCCGGTTCGATCTCGGCTTCTATGCCGGCCGCCTGTTCGGCCTGATCGCCGCCGGGTTCCTGCTGATCGCCCTGATCGTGGAGTTGGCGCAAATGTACAGCGGAGCGCTCGGTGCCGTTGCACGGGCGGAAGCTCTGGTCGCCGGTGACGCTCCGCCGCCCGAGCCCAAGCATCAGCAATGCGAGGCGCCCATCATGGCAACCGAATCCTTCATACGCTCCGGGAACATCGCGCACTATCGCTCGCTGCTGCAATCGGACAGGCTGAGCGACGCCGAGCGCCGGACCGTGGAGCGCTTGCTGTCCGAAGAAGAAAAGCGAGTGCCCGGCTAGATCCCGACGCGTCCTTGGAATGGATCATGGTCGAGCGCTCCCCGAGCCGCCGGCGCGCTTCGGTCTGGAACCGCGCACGAGATCGTCGAGGCCTTCGAGCAGGGCGTCGATGTCGCTGCCGAGCGTGTAGGGAGCCAGGCTGGCGCGGGCCGCGCCCTCCACGGCAAACATCCGGACCAGCGGCTGGGCGCAATGGTGACCGCCGCGCAGCGCAACGCCATGGCCGTCGAGGTGGTGGCAGACGTCCGCGGCGCTGAAAGGTGCGAGGCAGAACGACACGACGCCGAGCCGGTCGCTGGTGTCCGCCGGCCCGAGAATCCTGGTCCCCTTGATCGAGGCGAGACCGTCGAGCAGCCGTCGTGTCAGGACCATCTCGTGCTTCCGAATGGCATCCCAATCGAGCGACTGCATCCAGTGCAATGCCGCGCCGAGGCCGATGGCGGCCCCGATCGGTGGCGTGCCCGCCTCGAACCGCCGAGGTGACCGGCGAAACGTCGCGCCCGTCAGCGTGACCTCCTCGATCATCTGCCCGCCCGTCAGGAAGGGCGACAGCGCGTTGAGCAGGTGCTGGCGCCCCCACAGGATGCCAACGCCGGTTGGACCGAACGTCTTGTGTCCGGAGAAGGCATAGAAATCGATGCCGAGCACTCTCACGTCGAGCGGGCCGTGCGGCGCGTGCTGGGCGCCGTCGAGCATGACCTTCGCACCCACCTGGCGTGCCGCTCCGACCAGCCGGGCGACGTCGGTCAGCGCGCCCGTCACGTTTGAGCAATGGGTCATCGCGACCAGGCGGCAACGCTCGTTCAGCATGGAGTCGAGCTTGTCCAGCGCCAGACGACCATCGGCGGTCATCGGCAGGAAGCGCAGCACGAGGCCGCGCTCCGCGGCAAGTTGCTGCCACGGAACGATGTTGCTGTGATGCTCGAGAACCGACAGCAGGATCTCCTCGCCCGGCCGCAGGGACTCGCCCAATGCATGCGCGAGCAGGTTGATCGATGATGTGGTCCCGTAGGTGAAAACGACCTCGTCGGGCGAATAGGCGTGGAGAAAACGGGCGGCACGGCTGCGTGCTTCGTGCAATGCCGCCGTCGCGGAACGCGCCCGGCGATGCGCGCTTTCGTGGACGTTGGCGCGGGCGTCGATTTCGAACCGGCGCATGGCCTGCAGGACGTCTTCCGGCATCTGTGCCGTTGCCGCGTTGTCGAGATAGTGCAGGTCGGGCGCCGCCAATCCCGGGAACTGACGTTTGAGGTGCGCCGGATCGAATGCCGGCGAACGAAGGGGAGGGGCAGTTACCATGGAGCGCCGCTGCGATTTCAGCGGTAGACCAGCACCGGCAACGCGCCGTGGGTCAGCACCTTCGTGGTGACGCTTCCGAGCACGAGGGCGGCGACGCCCCGGCGACCATGCGAGGCCATCGCAATGAGGTCGCAGCCATGCTTCTTGGCCGCATCGATGATCGCCTGGTGAACATGCTCGTGCTCGACCTGCAGGGTGGCATATGCGACGCCGCTTTTCTGGGCCAGGTCGTCGGCCGCCGAGAGGATTCTGGAGGCTGCAGCGCGCGAATGCTCCTTGTAGGAGGCTTCGGTGTCGGCGAGCTGCCCGGGAGCCATCGAGATGACGTGATACGGCTCGATCACCGTGAGCACCGTCACGCGCGCGTTCAAGCTCTTTGCCAAGGACACGGCATTCTTCACCGCTTTCGTGGACAGCGCCGAACCGTCGGTTGGAATCAGGATGTGCTGGAACATGCTTCCCTCCAAGTGTGCTTGCCCGACATTGCAAGGAGTTCGGATCGCCTCTTCGTCACGTCACGGATGCCTTTGATCGAGGCCGACGGACGGTTGGTCGACGTCGCCGGTGACTTCGTCATGCAAGGTCCTGGCTCTGGCGCCGTGCCGATTCGACCGGGCCGCAACCAGCCGCCGCGCGTGCCGGAACACCTCCGAAACGGCAAACCCGGGATCGCAGAATCGGTCGTCGAGAGGCCCATGACAGTCGATGTTGAGATCGATGCCGCCGGGCATGGTCAGATAGAGGCTCGCTCCGTAACGTCCGCCGCGGCCTTCCGGCGCTTCGACAATGACGTGGCAATAGGTGAAGGCGCCATAAAGGCGCTCCAGGGCATCCGCCTGTTCCACGATGAGGCGATGCACCTCCTCATCGGCATCGCCTTGAAAGCTCACCCTGAGCGGCCGCTGCGTTTCGGTGCGTTCGGTCATGCGGGTTGCCTCGCCGCGCGTCGATGTCAAAACAGCTGGATGGTGCCGGCAACGAAACGGCCGACCAGATGCCCGATGTCGCGTGTCTGTCGCGTGACGATCTCGCCGACGACGGATTCCAGGCGCTGGGCGGGGCTGCCGTCGTGAGTGGTGAGCCGCACATGCGTCAGGGCCGGCGTCTCCACCGGCTTGCCGATTTCACTCACGATGCTGCACTCGGCACAGGCGACTTCGGCCACCTCGCTGACGAGGGCTTCGGCGATGTTGCGAGCGACCACGTTGTAGATCTTGCCGACATGGCTCACGGGGTTCTTTCCGGCCGCTGCCTCCAGGCTCATCGGGCGGCCTGGCGTGATCAGGCCGTTCACCCGGTTGCCGCGCCCGACCTCGCCGTCGTCGCCCGCTTCGGCCGACGTGCCCGTGACCGTGAGGTAGAGCGACGCGGCCTCGAGATTGTCCGCCGCGTTGACGCGTACCTGACACTGGTCGAAGCCGTGCTCGGCCGCCAGATCCTGCACCTTGCGGCGGATCGCCGTGGTCTCGGCGACGTAGTCGTCGATCCCGCCGAGCCAGCGGTCGATCATGGCACAGGCGATGGTGAGGGAGACGGCGCGGCCCCGCCGGACTGCCAGCACCTTGATGTCCTCGCCCCAGGCCGGATGGTGCGAGGTGCGCTGGCGCCCGTTCAAGAGGCCTTCGGCCCGCAGCACCAGGAACTCGAGCGCACTCAGCGGCGCGTAGCCCACGCCGATCGAGGTATCGTTCGCCAGCACCTTCGAGCCGCCTGTTCGGCTTCGCCGGTACAGCTCGGCGAGTGCCTTGGAGCCGGGCCGCAGGGCGCTGTGCACGCGCACATGCCGGTCGGCGTCGACGGCGTGCAGGTTGTCGCGCAGCCACGCCCGCGATCCCTCGACGGCTATGTCGTCGACCGGCACCCGTTCGTTGCCCGTGTCGGCGGTCGCGCGGCCGGACAGGTAGATCTCGATCGGCGCCAGCACCCGGCCGCCGCCGAATGCCGGGATCGCGTCGCCGCCGCAGAGCAAGGCCTTGTCGACGTTGTGATGCTGGATTTCGCCCGTCCGCTCGAGGTAGTGCCGGCACAGGTTGCGCGACAGCGTCTCGGCAAGGGCATCGCATATCGAGTCCGGATGACCGAGGCCCTTGCGTTCGACGATCTCGACCGGCTCGTGCGATGGCGGCCGCGCAGAGACGACGAGGTTCATCGATGGCTCTCGGCGCCTGAAAGCGGGTCGGCCCTCCGGTGCATGCTGCCGTGCCATGACCGCTCGTCCGGCCAGCCCTCGACGCCGATGAGGGGCACGAAGCGCACCGGCTGGATGCTCTCCACCCTGTCGTCGCCATTGCCGCCGCGAACCATCCGCACGAGGGCCTGCCCGCATGTCGGATCCGCGACCGGCATGACCAGCCTTCCACCGGGCCTGAGCTGGGCGCGCAGTGACGGGGGGATGCGAGGCGCTCCTGCCGTCGCGACGATGGCGTCGTAGGGGGCGGCGGGCGTCCAGCCCACGCTGCCGTCGCCTTCGATCACCTCGACGCTGCCATAGCCCAGTCGTCGCAGGGTCTCTCGCGCGCGCCGGGCGAGCGACGGGATGCGTTCGATCGTGTGCACTGCCCGCGCGATGTGAGCGAGGACGGCGGCGTCGTAGCCCGAGCCCGTTCCGATCTCCAACACGTTCTCGTCGCCCGACAGACCCAGCGCCTCGGCCATGGCGGCGACGATGTAAGGCTGCGAGATCGTCTGGCCCTCGCCGATCGGCAGGGGTTGGTCGGAATAGGCGGCCTGGCGCAGGTCCTCGGGCACGAAGGCTTCCCGGGCCACGTGGCGCATGGCCTCGAGCACGCGCTCGTCGTTCACGCCGCGGGCGCAAAGCTGCTCGAGGACCATCCGGTCGCGTGGCCCGATGTACGGGTTGATGGATTTCATGGCGCAATCCTCTCCCAACGGGGCTTCTTCCTAGCCCGCCGAAGCGTCGGGGCGATTGATCCGGATCAAGCGGGGGGCGCGACCCTACCGGGGGCGACAGGAACCCATGACGACAAAACTGCCGGCGAATTGATCTGGATCAGGCCCTTCGTCCGCGCAGCCTCCTAGAAAAACCGAGATCTTCGCACGGAGGCTCTTATGACCTACAAGCACGTCATGTTCCGGTCGGCGGCACGCGAGAAGGTGCTGCGAGGAGCAACCCAGCTCGCCGACGCCATCCGCGTGACGCTCGGTCCGAAGTCGAAGTCCGTGCTGATCCAGAAGAAATGGGGACCGCCGCTGGTCTGCAACGACGGCGTCACCATCGCCAAGGAATTCGAGCTGAAGGATGCCGAGGAGAATCTCGGGGCGCAGATGCTGCGGCAGGCAGCGGAGCGCACGGGCGACCTGGTGGGCGACGGCACCTCGGGTTCGACGGTGCTGGCCCATGCCATGTTCGCGGACGGTGTCCGCAACGTGGTCGCCGGCGCGAGCGCCATCGACCTGAAACGCGGCCTGGACCGTGCGGCCAAGGCCGCCATCGCCGCCCTGAAGGCGATGTCGCGACCGGTATCGACGCGTCTCGAGAAGGTCCAGGTGGCGACGATTTCGGCTCACAACGACGAGGCGATCGGCACGCTGGTGGCCGATGCGATGGAGAAGGTCGGCAACGACGGGGTGATCACCGTCGAGGAATCGAAGACCACGGAGACCGTCCTTGATGTCGTGGAGGGCATGCAGTTCGACCGCGGCTTCATCTCGCCCTACTTCATCACCAATCCCGAACGCATGGAATCGGTGCTGGAGGACGCCCACATCCTCCTGTGCGACCGCAAGCTCGCGGTCCTGAAGGACATGCTTCCGGTGCTCGACGAGATCGTGAAATCAGGCCGGCCCTTGCTGGTGATTGCCGAGGACGTCGAAGGCGATGCGTTGGCGACCCTCATCCTCAACCAGTTGCGCGGCGCGCTCCGCAGCTGCGCGGTGAAGGCGCCCGGCTTCGGCGACCGGCGCAAGGCCATGCTGCAGGACATTGCGGTGCTCACGGGTTGCCAGGTCGTTTCCGAGGAGCTCGGTCTCAAGCTGGAGAATGTCAGCGTCGCCGACCTCGGCAGGGCCAAGCGCGTGGTCATCAACAAGGATGCCACCACCATCATCGGCGGGGGCGGCGAAAAGGCCGCCATAGAAGCCCGCATCGCCGCCGTTCGTCGCGAGATCGAAACCGCGACCAGCGACTACGACAAGGAGAAGCTGCGCGAGCGCCTGGCCAAGCTTTCGGGCGGCGTTGCGGTCATCAAGGTCGGTGCGCCGGCCGAATCGGAGATGAAGGCGCGGAAGGAAGCGTTGGACGACGCCATCAGCGCCACCAAGGCGGCGGTGGCCGAAGGCATCGTGCCTGGCGGCGGCCTGGCGCTGCTGCGCTGCACCGAGGCGGTGGCTCACGAAGAGGCGCAATCGGAGGGCGATGAACGGACCGGCATCCAGGTGCTGCGGCGGGCGCTGGAGGCGCCGGCCCGGCAGATCGCCGAGAACTCCGCGACCGACGGTGGCGTGGCCGTGGCCCGCATGCTCGACGGCAAGGGAAACTATGGCTTCGACGCCGCGCACAAGAAGTACGTCGACCTGGTCGAGGCGGGCATCATCGATCCGACCAAGGTCGTGCGCATCGCTCTCGAGAACGCGGTTTCGGTCGCGAGCGTGCTGCTCCTGAGCGAAGCGACGATGACGGAGGTGGAGGAGCCGGCCAAGGCCGCGGGTGCGCGCGAGCCCGAGTTGGCTCAGCTCTGACGGCCGAGGCGGCTGGCCGCCGCTTCGTCATTGCAGACCGGCCGCCGCCGGATGGGAGCAGCGAGATGACCTACACGACTGTGATGGCCAGCTTGATCCTCGGACGGCCGAACACGCAGGTGCTGGACGCCACCGTCCGCATCGCCGCGAAATTCGATGCCGGCGTCATCGGCCTGGCCGCGTGCCGGCCGATCCAGACGGTGTGCCACGACTATGCGGTTCCAGCAGCCTTGTTCGACGAGGATCGCAGGGAGATCGCGCGGCATATGGAGGCCGGGGAGCGCGAGTTCCGCCGGGCCGTCGCCGCGCTCGCGGGCCGGACGGAGTGGCGAGCGCACACGACGATCCTGCCGCTGGCCGAGCATCTTTCGCGACAGGCGCGAAACGCCGACCTCGTCGTGATCAGCACCGAACCCGGTGACGGGGAGTGCGATGCCACCCGCCGACCCGATGTCTGCGATGTCGTGATGTCTGCCGGGCGGCCCGTCCTGCTCGTTCCGGACGGCGCGGCGACCAAAGGGTGGGACCGTGTCGTGGTGGCCTGGAAGGACACGCGCGAAGCCCGTCGTGCGATTGTCGATGCCTTGCCTCTCCTGAAGGCCGCCGCGAAGACGACGATCGTCGCGATTGCCGACGACGAGGAGCTGCCGGAGACGCGCAGCAGCGTCGCCGAGGTGGTTTCCTGGCTCGGCCATCACGGCATCGCCACCGAGTCGAGGGTGACTTCGCCGAGCGGCGCGAACGCCTCGGACCTCGACGCGATCGCCCGGGAGTTGGAGGCCGACCTGGTGGTCGCGGGGGCCTACGGGTACATCCGGCAGGGCCGGTGGGTGCTGGGCGGCATCACGAGCCAGCTCTTCGGCGGCAGTCGTTGCGCGATCGTCGCCCACTAAAGCATGGTGGGTGCACGAACGGGGTGAGCGCGACGCGACGGCTGCGACCGCCCTTTCGACCGTGTGTTGATTTGGCTCATACCATCAATGGATGGGACGGTGTTTTCTCGCGGCAGAAAGGTGGCGCCCTTCGCCTCGACGACCGCGGCTACGATCATGTCCCTCGCACATCTGTTCGGCATCGACCTCGATAACGGTCGGACGGCAAGTTCCATGGCCACGACGCTGAGCCTGTTCCTGCTGGTGCCGGGATTGGCCATTGCCGCGGCCGAGATCCGGGCCGAGCCGTGCGGTGATGCGGAGCCGGACTCCTTGCAGATCAACTGGACGCAGCCCTGCCAGGACGGCAGCTGGATTCTCGATCCCCGGCGCGGCTGCCGGCTGTGGGATTGGCGTCCCGACCCCGAAGACACGGTGACCTGGTCCGGTGCCTGCGTATCGGGGCGCAAGGAAGGTCCCGGCGTCGTGCAATGGCACGAGCACGGCCGTCCGATCGATCGCTTCGAGGGAGTCTTCCGGGCCGGCCGGCGGGAAGGATCGGGCCGCTATGATTGGCCGGCGGGCCAGAGCTACCAGGGAAGCTATGCCGACGGCCTGCCGAACGGGCAGGGCACCGTCACGATCGACGGTGTTTCCTTCACCGGCACTTGGCGTCGCGGCTGCCTGACGCATGGCGACAAGCGAATCGCCATCGGTGTTCCCCTGACGAGCTGCAGCCTCGGCTGAGGCGCGATCGATACGCTCTCAGCTCCAGCTCAGGCTGATGCCGATGTCGCCCGGCATGCCACCGGGATAGTCGATGACTTCGTAGCGGATGTGATAGCCGCGTGGCTGCAGCTGACGCTTCCAGAAGTCGTAGATCTCCTTGGGGATGCCTGTCAGGGTCTTCTCCCACCCCGGTTCGTTCTGGTTGATGGCGCGTCCGTTGTCGGTGCAGATCGAATGGGGAAAGCGGAAGACCTGCACGGAAGTGAGGCCGTTTTCCACGGCGCGGTTGACGATGGCCGACGCCTTGGCGATGACTTGGTCGTCGCTGAGGCCGGACGGCCGCATGAGATGCTCCAGCATCTCGCGCTTTTCCTTTTCGGCGGCTTCGTGAGCCTTCATTGCGGCGGCTGCCTTGGCGCCCTCCGCCAGGGCGATCTTTTCCCGCAGCTCCTTGGCGTTCGGTAGCTTCATGTCGTCCCTCATCCGTTCGACGTGACTTTAGCGTCTATTGTTCCCGCACGACCTTGATCTCGGTCAACGGCGATCGCCTCGCTCGTATAGCGCGCAATCATGCGTTCCTCGTCGGTCCGGACGATCCAGGCGGAGGTGCGGGAATCGGCCTTGCTGATGCGAGGCTCGGCCCGTCCGTTGCGCGCTTCGTCCAGCTCGAGGCCCAGCCAGCGGCAGCCGGCGGCGACCTCGGCGCGCGTTGCCGCATCGTTCTCACCGATGCCCGCCGTGAAGA
>JAEWIV010000217.1 GCA_023386865.1 Pseudomonadota bacterium | reverse complement strand
GTCGAAATCCGCGACGCGTGAATTCAGGCCGATGCCGGCGCTGTTCACCAGATGCGTGACCGGCCCGATGGCTTTCTCGGCGGCGTCGAACAGGCCGACGATATCGGCTTCGCGTGAAACATCGGCCGGCAGCGCCACGGCCTCGCCGCCCGCTGCGGCGATGTCGGCCACGACTTTCTTGGCCTGCGCATCGCGCGAGCGGTAGTTGATCGCGACCTTGTGGCCGCGTCGGGCGGCGAGTCTCGCGGTCGCGGCGCCTATGCCGCTGGCGCCGCCGGTGATCAGCAGGGTCATCCTTTCAACGCTCCTCCGGTCAGGCCGTGCACGAGATAGCGGCGGACCAGGAAGGAGAAGATCAGCACCGGCAGCATGATCATGGTGCCGCCGGCGGCGATGCGGCCCCATTCCCAGCCTTCGTAGTTCATGAAGTTCACCACGGCGACCGGCGCGGTCATGGCCTCGGTGCGGCTCAGGATCAGGGCGAAGAAGAAGTCGTTCCAGGCGAACAGGAAGCAGAGGATGGCGGTGGCCGCGAGGCCCGGCCCGGAGAGCGGCAGGATGATGCGATAGAAGCCCTGCCACATCGTGGCGCCGTCGATCCAGGCGGCTTCCTCCAGGGACCGCGGCAGCTGGTCGTAGAATGGCCGCATCATCCAGATCACCAGCGACAGGTTGAAGGTGAGGTAGATGATCACCAGGCCCGTCAGCGTGTCCAGCAGCTCGAGGTGCCGGTAGACCAGGAAGTAGGGGATGGTGAAGGCGATCGGCGGCGCCATGCGGCTGGCCAGGATCCAGAGCGTGATCGTGCCGCCGGCGCGGGTCGTCCAGCGCGACAGGGCGTAGGCCGCCGGCACGCCGATCAGGAGCGACAGCGCGGTCGAGACGATCCCGACGACCAGGCTGTTGGCGAAGGAATTGCGGAACTCCGATGTCCACAGCGCGGCGTAGTTCGCCCAGGTCGCATCGAAGAACAGCCGTGGCGGGAAGTGGAAGATCTCGGCGTTGGTCTTGAACGACATCAGGACCAGCCAGAGGAACGGCGACAGGGCCAGCACGGCGAGGGCGACCGCCAGCGCATGCATCAGGAAGCGGTCGCGGCCGCGCGACGACTTTCTAGTCAATGCGCGCTCCCCAGCCGACCAGGCGCACGATCACCCAGCTCAACACGATGGTGGCGGCCAACAGCACGACGGTGATGGCGCTGGAGAAGCCGAGATAGGAGAAATTGAAGGCCTGCAGGTACGAATAGTAGTTCGTGACCTCCGTCAGGTTGCCCGGCCCGCCGTCGGTCAGGATGAAGATCAGCGGGAAGGCCTTGATGGAATCGATCAGCCGGAACAGTCCGGCGACCAGCAGGACGCCCTGGATGAAGGGAAGCGTGATGAACCAGGTGAGCTGCCAGGGCGAGGCGCCGTCGACCTTGGCGGCGTCCAGAAGCTCCTGCGGCATCATCTGCAGGGCGGCCAGCACCATCAGCATGGTGAAGGGGAACCATTCCCAGGTGTCGGCGATGATGATCGAGGTCAGCGCCCAGTTGGGATCGGTGATCAGCGCCGGCACGTTCCAGCCCAGCGCGCGGAACAGCCCGTGCATGGGGCTGATGTCGGGGGTGTAGATCACCTTCCAGATGATGGCGACGACGATGGGCGGCAGCACCATCGGGATCAGGAACACCGTCCGCAGCGCTTCGAGCAGCCGCGTCCGCATGTTGAGCAGCAGCGCCAGGCCGAGCCCGATCAGGAGCTGCAGCAGGACGGTCCAGAACGAGAGCTTGATCTGCACCCAGACCGAGTTGTGGAAGCGGGTGTCCGCCCACAGCTGGCGATAGCTCTCGAACGGCTGGGAGAAGTCCCACAGCGTCTCGGGCCGCGTCAGGTTGAGCGGCGTGAAGCTGGTGGCCAGCAGGTAGAGCGACGGCAGCAGGGTGATGATCGCCAGCACCGCCAGCGACGGCGCCACGCAGAAGGCGAAGAAGCGATGCTGCTGCCTGGCTATCCTCCCCAGCTTCGCTGGGGAGGTGTCCGCGAAGCGGACGGAGGGGTCATTGGCAACCCGACCGACGCTCATGACCCCTCCGTGGCCGTAAGACGGCGCCACCTCCCCAGCGGAGCCGGGGAGGAACGCTTACGCTCAACTATCAACCTTGATTCCGGCCTTCTGCAGATCCTGGACGGCCTCGGCCTGCGCCTGCTTCATCGCCTCGGGGGCGGCCTGTTGCTTGGTCGCGATGCGCTCGATCGCCTTGTTGATCTTGTCGCCGACCTGCGGATAGACCGGCACGGTGCGATACTTCATGTAGCCGCTCTTGCCGCCGAGCTGCAGCACTTCGAGGAACAGCGCCGCCACGTCCTGGTCGTTCAGGGGCAGCACCTGCTTGAACTCGGGGCTCTTGATCACCGACATGCGGCACACGCTGGGATAGCCATGGTTCTTCACCACCATGGCGACGGTCTCCTTGGAGAGCGCCCACTTGATGAACTCCCAGGCCGCCTCCTTCTTCTTCGAGCCGGCGGGGATGCCGAGACCGTGGCTGTTCGAGCCCGGGAAGTTGCCCTTGGGGCCGGCGGGCATCAGCCCGTAGCGCACCGTCTTCTTGACCACGCTCTCGGCATGCTTGGCGAGCGGCACCATCCAGGTGATGGCTTGCGTCCGGATGTTGGCGCGGCCCGACATCTGCGAGCGCATCGACTGGTCGTCGGAGTAGGAGAGGATGCCGTCCGGCCCGTACTTGACGAGGAGGTTGGCGTACCACTCGGCCGAGGCCGCGGCCTGCGGCGTGTTGAGCGTCGGCGTGAGGTTGTCGGGCGGATCCTTGAACACGGCGCCACCCGAGCCCATCAGATAGGGGATCCAGTTCCAGTGGTGCAGCTTGTCGGCGGTGAAGGCGGCAACGTTGTCCTTGTTGTGCACCGCGTCGCACACCTTGATCAGCTCGTCGAACGTCTTGGGCAGGCCAAGTCCCGCCTTCTCGATCAGGTCGTAGCGCGCCGCGCCCAGGATCATGGCGCCGGCTTCCCAAGTGTAGCCGAAGGTCTCGCCCTTGGCGTTCTTCATCGCCGACTGCGGGCCGCCGGCGAAATCCTCGGGCTCCCACGAGGCCGGGGTGTACTTGGCGTCCTTGGTGAAGGTGTCGAGGTTGGTCATCCAGCCGGCGCCGATCCAACGCCCGGAGTAGATGAAGGTGCAGTTGATCACGTCCAGCGCCGAGCCCTTGGTCGAAAGCTCGAGGTCGGTGCGCTGGTTGTAGACGGGGAAGGCCTGCATGTTGAAATTGACCTTGATGCCCGTCTTCTCCTCGAACTGCGGGAAGTAGTTCTTGAGGTACTCGAAGTAGGTCGTCTGGAAGCACGAGCCGTTGATGGTCGTGCCGGCATGGGGCTTGCCGCCCTGGGCGTTGACGTGCGGTGCCGCAAGCACACCGGATGCGAGAGCCGACAAGCCGACACCGCCACGCAGAACCGCACGACGATTGGGTGTGCGCATGTTCGTTCCCTCCAGCAGGCTTTCTTTCGGGCCGAAGTTGAACGCGCTTCCCGTGCCGGGTCAACAAGCCCGATGCTATAGTGACCCCGCGCAACGGGAGAAAAGCGATGAAAGCCGCCGTTCTGTTCAAGCCCAACGAGCCGCTGCAGGTCGTCGACTGCGAACTCGATCCGCCCAAGGCGGGCGAGGTGCGGGTCAAGATGAAAGCGTCGGGCGTATGCCAGAGCGACTGGCACGTGATGAACGGCGACTGGCCCTCGCCCATGCCGATCGTGCCGGGCCACGAGGCGGCGGGCGAGATCGCCGAATGCGGGCCGGGCGTCACCACCGTGAAGCCGGGCGACCATGTGATCTTCTCCTTCCGCCCGCACTGCGGGCGCTGCCGTTACTGCAGCCAGGGCCGCACGGTGCTGTGCATCGGCCGGGCGAACGTGCCGCCGGGCGCGCTCTACGACGGCACCTTCCGGCTGAAGCACAAGGGCCAGGCCATCAACCAGATGGCGCGCATCGGCACCTTCGCCGAGGAGGTCGTCGTGCCCGAGGAGATGGTGGTGCCGATCCGCAAGGACATGCCGTGGCCGCAGGCCGCGCTGGTCGGCTGCTGCGTGGCGACCGGCGTCGGCGCGGTGACGCGTCACGCCAAGATCGAAGCCGGCTCGACCGTGCTGGTGATCGGCTGCGGCGGCGTCGGGCTGAACGCCATCCAGGGCGCGATGCTGTCGGGCGCGAGCCGGATCATCGCCGCCGACATCCTCGACAACAAGCTCGAGATGGCGAGGACATTCGGCGCCACGCACACCATCAACACCGGGACCAACGAGGATGCCGCCAAGAAGGTGAAGGAGATGGCGGGCGGGCTCGGCGTCGACTACGCGTTCGACGCGGTGTCCAACGACCGCACGCAGGCGCTTGCCTTCGATTCGCTGGCGCCGGGCGGTCATTCGGTGGCCGTCGGCATCTCGGCCGCGAGCGTCAAGGCGCAGTATTCGCCCTTCATGATGGTGTTCACCGAGAAGAAGGTAAGCGGCACCTTCTACGGCTCGGTGCGGCCCGATCTCGACTTCCCGGTGCTGGTCGACCACTACATGAACAAGCGGCTGAACATCGACGGCCTGATCAGCCGCACCTACAAGCTGTCGGAGATCAACGACGGCTTCAAGCGGATGATGGCGGGCGAGGTGGCGCGCGGCGTGGTGGTGTTCGACTGAGCCGGCCGGCCGATGACCGACCTCGACGACTTCGGCCTCACCGACGAGCAGAGGCTGATGCGGCGCAACGTCGCCGCGCTGCTCGCGCGCGTGCTGCCGGCGGAGGAGATCCGCCGTCTCGATGCGGCGTCGGAGTTCCCGCACGCCGCCTTCGAGGCGCTGGCCGAAGCGGGCTACATGGCGCTGCCCTACGATCCCGCCTATGGCGGCATGGGTGGCAGCCGCAAGGACCTGGTCGTCCTGGTCGAGTCCCTGGCACGCCATTACAGCGGCGCCTCGTCGCTCTACCTGCCGACCGTGGTCTATGGCGGCATGCATCTGCAGCTCACCGCCGGCGAGCATCTGCGGCGGCGCTACCTTCCTGAAATCTGTGCAGGACGACTGAAATCGGCCTTCGCGCTCAGCGAGCCTGACACCGGTTCCGACGCCTCAGGCATCAAGACGCGCGCGGTGCGCGACGGCAACGGTTATCGCCTGAGCGGCCAGAAGCTCTACATCAGCGCCGCGGATGTCGCCGATTACCTGATGGTGGTGGCCAAGACCGACAGCGAGGCGAAGCACAAGGGAGTCACCCTGTTCTGGGTCGACGCGCGCGCCAACGGCCTGACCATGAAGCCGCTCGACACGCTGGGGCGGCGCACCACGCATCCCAACGAGATCTTCTTCGACGGCGTGTTCGTGCCCGCCGACCACGTGATCGGCGAGGAGAATCGCGGCTGGTCGGGTCTGATGAAGGGCCTCAACCTCGAGCGGCTGTGCCTCGCCGCCCAGGCGTGCGGCAACATGCATTGGGCGATCGAGTATGCCCGCGCCTTCGCGCTCGAGCGCCGCCAGTTCGGCCAGCCGATCTCCAAGTTCCAGGCGATCCAGCACAAGTTCGCCGACATGCGGATCATGCTGAAGTCGACCCAGGCGCTGACCTATCGCCTTGCCGACATGCTGGATGCCGGCCTCGATCCCGTCGAGGAGACGGCGATCGCCAAGATCCAGGGCACCGACGGGGAGTTCAAATGCGCCCACCTCGCGATGGAGATCATGGGCGGCGCGGGCTACACCATGGCGCATGACATACAGCGCCTGTTCCGCGACGTGCGCGTCGGTTCGATCGGTGGCGGCACCAACGACATCCAGCGCAACACCATCGCCAAGATGATGGGATTGTGATGACACGGCTCGTCGTCCTCGCCGCTCTCGCCGTCTTCGCGACGGTCGCCGCTGCAGCCAACGCACAAGGCCCGTCCGAGCCGCGCATCACGTGCGATCGCGGGCCGTTGGGGACCAAGACCTTTGGCGGCTACCCGTGGGACCTCTACGGTTGCAGCGACAACCGCTCGGTGGCGGTGGTGACGGCGAGCGGCAACCCCGCCATGCCGTTCTACTTCCTGTTCGCCGAAAAAAACGGTCAGTACCAGCTGAGCGGCGAGGGAACGGGCCGGCCCGAATTCACGCGGAAGGCCTATGACGACCTGCGCCGCCTCACGCAGCAGGACATCCAGGCGTTGGTCAAGGAAACCCAGAAGGCCGGGCCACGCTCGCGTCAGTGAACGGGCGGCCGCTCCGCAGCCAGGGTTCGGCCGATCCCTGGAGCGCCTTGCCAGGCCGAATCCGAGCGGCAGACGAAGAGCTGCAGCGATGTCCCGAGGGGCTCGACATCGAAGATGCGCAAGCCGTTGGCGGCGAGGAGCTGCTCGGCCATCCGCGGCGTGAGACCGGAGGAGGGGGCGATCTCGACCGTGGCCACGCCCTCGCGATTGAGCAGCAGGGCGAGGCCGGCAAGAAGGTCGTCGGCGTCAGCCATGCGCGACAACGCGTTGTTGGCCACCACGAGATCGGCGTCGATGCCTTCGGCTGCCAGGCTGCGCGCCATGGTCCGGCCGAACGATCCGGTGAGGGTCGGAACGCCGCGGGCTTTCGTGGCCAGCGCGGCAGCGGCGTGGTCGGGCTCGATGCCGATGACGGGGATGCCGAGCTTGCTGAAGTGCTGCAGCAGGAAGCCGTCGCTGCTCGCCACCTCGATCACGTGGCTGCGCACATCGAGGCCGAGATAGGCCGTCATGCGCTCGGCGTAGCGCTTGGCATGCATCGCTCCGAACATCGCGTCTCTCCCCCGCTCCGATGGCCATCCTCATGATGCGGGGGGAGCGGCGGAGGGCGCTGTGGTCATGATGTGACCACGCCGCGAAAGTTTCAGTCGTTCTGTCTAGATCGGCTCGGCGAGGCTCTTCTCGATTTCCTTCGCAAACTCCTCGATGGAGTAGAACTTCATGAGCTGATCGCGTCCCCAGGCGAGAGGCGTCGACTTCACGAACAT
>JAEWIV010000182.1 GCA_023386865.1 Pseudomonadota bacterium | reverse complement strand
AGCAGGAAGCGCGTCTGGCCGGGCGCCACGGTGATGATCAGCTCGGTGTTGGATTGCGGGCCGTAGGCGCGCAGATCGTAATGCCTGGGCGCCAGGTCGAAGCGCATGTAGTTGGGCGAGACGATGCCGCCGACCGGCTGGCGGCCCATGGTGATGTTGATGGGGGGCGAATCGGGTTGGGCGGGAGCGCGGACGATGTAGAGGGCCGCCTGGCCGTCGTTGGCGACGGGAAAGGTCCCGGTGCCCCATGCATCGTTGGCTTTCCACCAGACCGAATTCGAGCTGCAGCCGGCCAGCATCAGCAAGGCAACGGCGACCAGTAGCTTCCTCATACAGCGACCTCCGCCGCTAAAGTCGGCTGGCGGAGGGCGGGGGTCAAGCGGACTATGCGGACCACGCAGCGACGGGTTGCGGCAAAGCCCGCAGCCGCGCCAGGGGCGAGAGCAGGATCACCAGCGTCGACAGCACGAAGGAGGCGGCGATCAGCAGCAGCGCTGCCTGCAGGCCCATGTGGGCGGCGACGATGCCACCGGCCAGCGCTCCCAACGGCCGCACGCCGTAGATCGCCGTCTGCACCGTCGCGTTGACCCGGCCCAGCATGGGGGCCGGCGTCACGAGCTGGCGCACCGTGGTCTGGCAGATCAGCCACAGCATCGGGCCGAACCCGACCAGGAAGTGGCCGGCTGCAGCCAAGGCGAAGCCGTCGGCCGACGGGGCCACCAGGAACAGCGCGGCCGCGACCACCGATACGGCTGGCCCGAAAATGAGCGTGGCGAGTGGCGGCAGGCGCCTGGAAGAGATCGGCGCGACCAGGGCGCCCAGGATCAGGCCCGCGCCATAGGCCGACTGGGCCAGCCCCATGCCGGCCGGATCGAGCTCGAGCAGGCCGAGCGCCAGCGGTGCCCAGACGGCGAGCAGGGCGAAGAAGGCGAAGTTCCAGAAGATCGCGCACAGGCTGATGCCGCGCAGCAGCTCGTGGCGGACGACGAAGCGTGCGCCGGTCTGGATGGCGGCGGCCATCGACGGTCGCCGGTCGCCCGCGGTCGGCGCGGCAGCCTTGGGCAACGCGACGATGCAGGCGAGCGCCACGGCCGCTCCCAGGGCCGCCAGCGCATAGCCCCAGGTCGGGGAGAGATGCTGGGCCAGCAGGCCGGCGACGAACGGCGCGGCGAGGCTGACGATGGCGCGGGCAAGCTCGAGACGGGCGTTGGAGCGCGGCAGGTCGGCGGCTTGCACCAGGCTGGGCAGCAGCGACATCGCGGTCAGCGTGTAGACGACAGTGCCGGAGGCTCCGACGAAGGCGGCGACGCCCAGCAGGCCGGTGATGCCGGCAGCGGCTGCGACGACGGCGACGACCGAGGCCGCGAGCCCCAGCGCCAGGCCGATGATCAGGAGCGTGCGCCGCGGCATGCGGTCGGCCCACGCGCCGGCGGGCAGGGTCACCAGCAGCCAGGCTGCACTTTGGGCGGCGACCAGCAGGCCCAGGATGTCGGGGCCGGCGCCCAGCATGAGCGTGGCCGTGAGCGGCAGGGTAGCGAGCGCCAGCTGGTCGGCGGCGTGGGTCCCGGCGGCGGCGCCGAGTAGAGCGGTAAAGGGTTTCATGGTTGGGGTTCTATGACCGCCTACCGTCGCGTCGTTATCCGGCAGCGCCCGGCAATTCCTTCCGTCGCAGAACGCGCTAGAGTGGGCCTGCGGCAACGTTAGGGAGGACTCCATGGCCGAACGTGTAGCAGTCGTGACGGGCGGAACCCGCGGCATCGGCGCCGCCGTTTCCCGCATGCTGAAGGACAAGGGCTACAAGGTGGCCGCCACCTATGCCGGCAACGATGCCGCGGCGCAGAAGTTCAAGGCAGAGACCGGCATCCACGTCTACAAGTTCGACGTCGGCGATTTCGCCGCCTGCCAGAAGGTGGTGGCCGACATCGAGAAGGAGCTGGGGCCGATCGACGTGCTGGTGAACAATGCCGGCATCACCCGCGATTCGACCATGCGCAAGCTCACGCGCGACATGTGGGACCAGGTGATCGACACCAATCTGGGCTCCTGCTTCAACATGTCGAAGGCGGTGTGGGAGGGCATGAACGCCCGCGGCTTCGGCCGCATCGTCAATATCGGTTCGATCAACGGCCAGGGCGGCCAGTACGGCCAGGTCAACTACGCCGCCGCCAAGTCGGGCATCCACGGCTTCACCAAGGCGCTGGCGCAGGAGGGCGCGGCCAAGGGCATCACCGTCAACGCCATCGCACCGGGCTACACCGAGACCGACATGGTGGCGGCGGTGCCGGCCAACGTGCTCGAGAAGATCGTGGCCAAGATCCCGGTCGGGCGGCTCGGCAAGGCCGACGAGATAGCCCGCGGCGTGATGTTCCTGATCGCCGACGATGCCGGCTTCATCACCGGCTCGACGCTGTCGATCAACGGCGGGCAGCACATGTACTGACGGCTGCGCGGCGGCGCTGGCAGTGCTTGCACTCGTCAGCCTCGCCGCGGGCCGAGCCACAATCGGTTGTGGGTGGCTGGCGCCCTTACGGTGCGAAAGAATTACCTGGGTATTGTCATTGAAGATAACTTAAGTTATCTTCTGGTCGGGAGCATTCCATGCAGAGGTTGACCGAGTACAAGGATATGAGCCCGCGCGCGAAAGCGGTCGTCGAGGAGATCGCCAAGCGCCGCGACATCGATCCCGCCGGCATCAACAATGTCTGGAAGGCGCTCGCCCGCCATCCCGTGGTGATGGAGCAGTTCGCCGCCGAGATGAAGGCCGCCTTCGCGCCGGGCAAGCTCGATCCGCTCACCAAGGAGCTGGTCTATCTCGCCGTCAGCATCGCCAACCAGTGCGACTATTGCATTGCCTCGCACGGCGCCATGGCGCGCGCCAGGGGCATGACCGAGGAGATGCATCAGGAGTTCATGGCCGTCGTGCTGGCGGCGCAGAAGGGCAACAAGATCGCCATGGCCTACCGCGTGCCGGTCGATGCCGCATTCGAGGAGACGTGATCGTGAGCGAGCTGAAGGCGCCCATCTGGGACGCCAACCTCTATCTGAAATTCGTCGACGCCCGGCTGCGGCCGGCATTGGATCTGATGGGACGGCTGGATCCGGCCAATGCCGCGCGCCCCGGTCATGCGATCTACGATCTCGGCTGCGGCGCCGGCAACATCACGCGCATCCTGGCCGAGCGATTTCCGGGGCCGCCGGTCATCGGCGTCGATTCCTCCGACGAGATGCTGGCCAAGGCACGCAGCCAGACCGTCGACGAGCATGTGAGCTTCATCAAGGGCGACCTCGCGCACTTCGCGCCGCTGGTGCCGCCCGCGATCCTGTACAGCAACGCCGCCTACCAGTGGGTCGAGAACCACATCGACCATTTCCCCGGCCTGCTCGAGCTGTTGCCGTCGGGCGGCCAGCTCGCCATCCAGATGCCGCGCAACCATGAAGCGCCATCGCACGCATTGATGAAGAAGGCGGCCGGGATGGGGCCGTGGCGCGACAAGCTCGCCAAGGTCGGCGGCATCCGCACCGTGTGGGAACCGGAACGCTACTACGACGTGCTGAAGCCTTTGTGCTCGGATCTCGAAGTCTGGGAGTCGATCTACCAGCAGGCACTGACCGGCAAGGACCCGGTGGCGCAGTACACGGCGGGCACCGGGCTCAGGCCGTACATGGAGGCGTTGACCAAGGAGGAGGGTGCGGCCTTCTACGAGGCGTATGCCAGGCTGGTGGCCGAGGCCTATCCGACGCGCGCCGACGGCATCACGCTGTTCCCGTTCCGCCGTCTCTTCATCGTGGCCCGCCGCGCATGATGCTGCGCCGCCTGCTCCTGGTTGCCGCGCTGCTGGCTCCGGGTCCGGCGGTAGAGGCGGCCCCCAAGACGATGGTCGCGGCGGCGCATCCGCTGGCCGTCGAGGCGGGGCTCGAGATGCTGCGGATGGGTGGCACGGCGGTCGACGCCGCCGTTGCCGTGCAGATGGTGCTGGGCGTGGTCGAGCCGCACGCCTCCGGCGTGGGCGGCGGCGGCTTCCTGCTGCACTACGACGGCGCGACCGGTGCGATCACCGCCTATGATGGCCGAGAGACGGCGCCGGCGGGCGCGCTTCCGGATATGTTCCTGGGTCCTGACGGCAAACCGCTCGACCCGCACGAGGCGACACGGTCCGGCCTCGCGGTCGGCGTTCCCGGGCTGCTGGCGATGCTCGAGCTCGCGCACAAGGAACACGGCAAGGTCCCGTGGGAATCGGCGTTCCGGCGCGCCATCGCCCTGGCGGCGGACGGGTTCGACGTGCCGCCGCGCCTCGCCACCTGGCTGGAGCGCATGCCCGACCTCCGCGACGACGCGGGCATCCGCGAGGTCTACTTCAATAAGGACGGCTCGCCCCGGAGGGTCGGCCAACGAGCGACCAACGCTGCGCTCGCCGCGACATTGAAGTCGATCGCCGAGCACGGAGCGCCCGCCTTCTATCACGGGATCGCCCCTGAGATCGTCACGCGCGGGCGGGGGCCCCGCCGCTCGGGGTCGCTGACCGTATCGGATCTCGCCGACTACAAGCCCATCAAGCGCTCGCCGGTCTGCGGCCCCTATCGCGTCTGGATCGTCTGCGGCATGGGGCCGCCATCGTCGGGCGGCATCGCCATCCTGCAGATGCTGGAACTGCTTGAGCCCTTCGAGCTCCGGAACGGCAAGCCGAACGATCTGCGGTCGCTGCACCTCATCGCCGAGGCGAGCCGGCTCGCCTTTGCCGATCGCAACCGCTATGTCGCCGATCCGGCATACGTGCCGGTTCCGGTCGCCGGTCTTCTGTCACCGGCCTACCTGGCCGAGCGACGCAAGCTGATGTCGCCCGACCGCAGCATGGGCGAGGTCGGCGCGGGCGTGCCGCCGGGTTACGTCGAGCGCGGCACCAGCCACATGAGCATCGTCGATCGCTGGGGCAATGCCGTCGCCTTCACCACCACCATCGAGGCGCCGTTCGGCGCCGGCATGATGGTGCAGGGCTTCATCCTGAACAACGAGCGCACCGACTTCTCGCCGCGACCCGAGATCGGCGGAAAACCGGTCGCCAACCGCGTCGAGCCGGGCAAGCGGCCGCGCTCGTCGATGTCGCCGACCTTCGTGCTCGACCGCGACCGCAAGCTGGTGATGGCTCTGGGCTCGGCCGGCGGCTCGCGCATCATCGGCGACACGCTGCACGTCCTGATCGGCGTGCTGGACTGGAATCTGTCGATGCAGGACGCCATTTCGCTGCCCCGGATCATCCGCGCCAACGGGCCGACCGAGCTGGAGCCGGGCACCGCGCTCGCCGGCCAGGCGGACGCCTTGCGCGGGCTGGGCCATCAAGTACAAGTCCGCCGCCACGAGGGTGGTCTCGCCGGCATCCGCCGGTTCGAGGATGGCTGGCAGGGCGGCGCCGATCCGCGCCGCGACGGCGTCGCCATGGGAGAGTAAGCGTTGGCACAGAAGAAGCTGCCCACCGTGCTGTTGCGCGCCGGCGAGGACCGCCGCGTCCGCGCCGGCCACCCCTGGGCGTTCTCCAACGAGATCCTGATGGACGCCGACACCAAGGCGATCCCTCCGGGGTCGCTCGCGACCTTGCGGGCACCGGGCGGCGAGGCGCTGGCCCTGGTGACGTTCAATCCCCATTCGCTGATCGCGGCCCGTGTGCTGTCGACCAACCCCGAGGCGGTGGTCGATGCCCTGTTTCTCGGCCGGCGGCTGGCCCAGGCGACCGCCCTGCGCGACCGCCTGGTGGGCGTTCCCTACTACCGCCTGATCCATGCCGAGGCCGATGGTCTGCCCGGGGTGATCATCGACCGCTTCGGCGATGCGCTGGTCGTGCAGGTCAATACCGCCGGCATGGAGCTGCTGACGCCGGTGCTGCTCGAAGCGCTGGAAGCCGAGCTGTCGCCCAGGACGATCGTGCTCAAGAACGATTCGCCGGTGCGCGAGCTCGAAGGGCTGAAGCGCGGCACCACCGTGGTCAAGGGCGATGCCTCGCAGCCGATCGAGCTGGTCGAGAATGGCGCCCGGTTCGTCGCCGATCTCTCCGGTGGCCAGAAGACCGGCTGGTTCTACGACCAGCGCGACAATCGCCGCTTCATGGCCGACCTGGCGAAGGAAGCGAGCGTTCTCGACGTCTACAGCTACTCGGGCGGCTTCGGAGTGCTGGCGGCGGTGCGTGGGGCGCGGTCGGTCGTCTGTGTCGACCGCTCGCAGCCGGCGCTCGAGGCGGCGCAGGCCGCGGCGGTCTTGAACGGCGTCGACAAGGCCGTGTCGTTCGAGAAGAGCGAGGCGTTCGACGCGCTGGAGAAGCGCAGCGGCACCCGCTTCGACGTCGTGATCTGCGATCCGCCGGCCTTCGTGAAAAGCCGCAAGGATCTCAAGACCGGTGCACAGGGCTATCGCAAGCTGGTGCGGCTCGCCGCGCCTCTCGTGGCCAAGGGCGGCTTCTTCTTCGTCGCGTCCTGTTCGCACCTGGTCGATCCGCCGTTGTTCGCCGAGCAGGTGCGGCGCGGCCTGCGCGATGCCGGCCGCGGCGGCCGCATCCTGCGCAGCTCGGGCGCGGCGCTCGATCATCCGGTGCATCCCGGACTGCCGGAGACGGCCTATCTCAAGGCGCTGACGCTGCAGCTCGACTAACATGCCGCCGATGTGCACCACGCGACGATGACAGGTAGGTCTCATGCTGCGCCCCGGCCTGAAGAACCTCATCACCGACGTCGACGGCATCCTGGTCGGCAACCGGGAAGCCGCGCGTCTGCGTTCGGGCGTTAGCGTCGTGCTGTGCGAGCGGCCGTCGATGGCTTCGGTCGACGTGCGCGGCGGCGCGCCGGGCACGCGCGAGACCGATCTGCTCGATCCGTCCTGCCGGGTCGATCGCATCGACGCCGTCTGCCTGAGCGGCGGTTCGGCCTTCGGCCTGTCGGCTGGCGACGGCGTCATGCGCTGGCTGCGCGAGCAGGGCCGAGGCGTCAGCATCGCCGGCGTGGTCGTGCCGATCGTGCCGACGGCCATCCTGTTCGACCTGCTGAATGGCGGCGACAAGCAATGGGACTGGCCGCCTTATCGCGAGCTCGCCTACGAGGCATCGGCCGCCGCCGCGCGCGACTTTGCACTGGGCAATGCCGGAGCGGGCATGGGCGCGAAGGCCGGCAATCTCAAGGGCGGGCTGGGCAGCGCCTCGGCAGTCGATCCTGTGACCGGCCTGCAGGTCGGCGCGCTCGTCGCCGTCAATGCACGCGGCTACACGACCATGGGCGACATGCCGCAGTTCTGGGCGTGGCCTCTGGAGCAGGGCAAGGAATTCGGCGGCCTGCCGCCGCCGGCGCGCGGGCTGTCGCTGGCGGTGTCGCACGATCGCGCCGACCTCAGCCACGATCCTGCCGATGCAGCGCGCGCCGATCCGCGCGCCAATACGACGATCGCGGTTGTGGCGACCAATGCGCGTCTCGACAAGGCGTCGGCCAAGCGGCTGGCGGTGATGGCCCAGGACGGGCTCGCCCGCTCGATCCGTCCGGTGCACACGCCGCAGGACGGCGACACGGTGTTCGCCGTCGCCACGGGCCGCCACGATCTCGGCGGCGATCCACTGGCGTTGGCCGAGCTCGGCACGCTGGCTGCGGATTGCCTGGCTCGTGCCGTGGCGCGCGGCGTCTATGAAGCCGCGACGCTCGGCGCCGCGCGCGGCTGGCGGGACGTGTTCGGCCGCTGATAAACTCGATCGACTTCAGAGGAGGGGTTCCGTGGATTCATTTTCCCGCCGTCATCTGCTCGGCGCCATCGGCGCGCTCGCGACCTTGCCGGTAACGGGCGCCCAAGGCTGGGCGCAAGGACCGGGCAAGGACCGGCTGGTGGTCGGCATGTCGCTCGAGCCGCCCGTCCTCGATCCGACCAGGAACGCCGCCGCCGCCATCCGCGAGGTCACGACGCCCAGCATCTTCGAGGCGCTCGGCCGCATCGACCGCACCGGCGCCGTCGGACCCGGGCTCGCCGAGAGCTGGAACGTGTCGGAGGACGGCAAGGAATATGTCTTCAAGATCCGCCAGGGGGTGAAATTCCACGACGGCGAGCCGCTCGACGCCTCGGTGGTGAAGTTCACGCTCGACCGGCTGTTCGCGGCCGATTCCACAAATCCGGCCAAGTCGCTCTACACCGACATCGAGAAGGTCGAGGCGGTCGATCCCGCGACGGTGAAGGTGACGCTGAAGTCGCCCAACTCCTTCCTGCTCTACAGCCTGTCGCTGGGCGACGCCGGCATCATGCATCCCAAGTCGGCGCCGACCAACGACAAGAACCCGATCGGCACCGGGCCGTTCATGTTCAAGGAGCGCAAGGAAGGCGATTCGATCACCCTGGTGAAGTCGCCGACCTATCGCGACCCCGGCTCGATCAAGCTCAACACCGTGATCTTCAAGATCGTGAAGGATCCGTCGGCGCAGGTGAGCGCGCTCCTCGCCGGCGACGTCGACGCCTTCCCGGGCTTCCAGGCGCCCGAGCTGGTCGAGCGCCTCAAGAAGGATCCGCGCTTCGTCGTCGTCGTCGGCACGACCGAGGGCGAGGTGATTCTGGCGACCAACAACGGCAAGAAGCCGTTCGACAATCCCAAGGTGCGCCAGGCGATCGCGCACGCCATCAACCGCGAGGAGATCATCTCGGCGGAATCGGGTTTCGGCGTGCCGATCGGCAGCCACTTCGCGCCGCACAACAAGGCCTATGTCGACCTCACCAAGACCTATCCGTTCGACATCGCCAAGGCCAAGGCGCTGCTCGCCGAGGCGGGCTATCCCAACGGCTTCGAGGCCAGCCTGAAGCTGCCGCCGGTCGGCTACGCCCAGCGCGCCGGCGAAGTGATCGCCAGCCAGCTCGGCAAGATCGGCATCAAGCTCACGATCACGCAGCTGCAGTGGCCGCAGTGGCTCTCCGAGGCGTTCAAGGAGCGCAACTACGATCTCACCATCGTCGCCCACACCGAGGCCAACGACCTCGATCGCTACGCCCGCGACGGCTACTACTGGGGCTACAATTCGCCCGAGTTCAAGGCCAAGTGGCGCGAGGTCGTGGCCGCGACCGACTTCGCCAAGCGCGACCAGCTCCTGAAGGAAGCGCAGCAGATCATCGCCCGCGATGCGGTGAACGGCTACCTCTTCCAGCTCGCCAAGATCGGCGTGTGGAAGAAGGACCTGGTCGGTTTGTGGGAGAATTCGCCGACGCCGCAGCTCGATCTGACGGGCGTTTATTGGAAGTGACGGGCCCTCATTCACCTCCCCCGTCATACGGGGGAGGTACGAGTCCTGATGCTTGAATTCCTCGCCCGACGTCTCGCCGCCGCGCTGGTGACGCTCGCCCTCGCCACGGTCGTGGTGTTCGCCGTGGTCGAGGTGCTGCCCGGCGATCCGGCGCTGGTCATGCTGGGCACCGATGCGCGACCGGACACGCTGGCGGCGTTGCGCGCGAAGTATGGCTTCGATCAGCCGCTGCTCACGCGCTACGTCCACTGGATCGGCGGGCTGCTGACCTTCGACCTCGGCAACAGCCATGCCTACGGCACCTCGGTCGGCAAGCTGATCGGCGATCGCCTGGTCGTCACCTTGCCGCTCGGCGCCCTGGCGCTTGGCTGGGCGACGCTGGTCGCCATCCCGCTCGGCGTGTTCGCGGCCTGGAAGCACGGCAAGCCGGGCGACTGGGGCGTCATGAGCTTCACCCAGGTCGGCATCTCGGTGCCGAACTTCTGGTTCGGCATCGTGCTGGTGCTGGCCTTCGCCGTGACCTGGCAATGGTTCCCGGCCGGCGGCTTCCCGGGCTGGCAGGAGCCGCTGAAATCGGTGCATGCGCTGATCCTGCCGGCCTTGTCGCTGTCCTTGGGAGAGATCGCGATCCTGACGCGCGTCACCCGCTCGGCGATGCTCGACACCCTGCGCGAGGACTATGTCCGCACCGCGCGCGCCAAAGGCGCGACCGAGCGCGTCGTGTTGTTCCGTCATGCGCTGCGCAACGCGCTGATCCCGGTCACCACGGTGGCCGGCCTGATCGCGGGCTTCCTGGTGGCGGGCGCCGTCATCATCGAAAGCGTGTACCGCCTGCCCGGCGTCGGACAGCTCGTCTACGATTCGATCAACAACCGCGACCTGGTGGTGATCAAGAACGTCGTCATCCTGTTCACGATCCTGGTGCTCGTCGTCAACCTGCTGGTCGATCTCGCCTACGCGTTGCTCGATCCCCGTCCGCGGGTCAGGGCATGAACAGCTTCCTCGCCCGCGCCTCGCGTCATGTCGGCTTCCAGATCGGCGCCGTCCTGCTGCTGCTGTTCGTCGGCACCGCGCTGGTCTCGGTGTTGTGGACGCCGCATCCCATGGATGCCCTGAACATGCGCGCCAAGCTGATGCCGTCGTCGCCCGCCTATCCGCTGGGCACCGACCACCTCGGCCGCGACGTGCTTTCGCGCATCATGGTGGGCGCGCAGACCTCGATCACGGTCGGCCTGATCGCCGTCGCCATCGGCCTCACCGTCGGCGTCGCCCTGGGCGCCTGGGCCGCCGCCCGCGGCGGCTGGGTCGACGAGGCGCTGTCGCGCACGTCGGACCTGATCTTCGCCTTCCCCGCGGTGCTGATCGCCATCCTGATCACCTCGGTGCTGGGCGCCAGTGCGCAGAACGCGATCCTGGCCATCGCCATCTTCAACATCCCGGTGTTCGCGCGCGTCACCCGCGGGTCGGCGCTCGCCATGTGGAGCCGCGACTTCATCCGCGCGGCGACGGCGATGGGGGAGGGACCGGTGGGCATCACCCTGAAGCACGTCCTGCCCAATATCGCCGGCGTGCTGATCGTGCAGGCGACCATCCAGTTCGCCGTCGCCATCCTGGCGGAAGCGGGCTTGAGCTATCTCGGCCTCGGCGCGCAGCCGCCGGTGCCTTCCTGGGGCCGCATGCTGCGCGACGCCCAGACCTACATCTTCCAGGCACCCGAGCTCGCGGTGTGGCCGGGCCTCGCCATCGCGCTCGCCGTGCTCGGCCTCAACATGCTGGGCGACGGCCTACGCGACCTTCTGGACCCGCGGCTTCACTTGCTGCGCGTGGGCTGACGGATGGGCTACAATGACACGGTCACTGGAAAGGGAGAGTCTGGTGTCAAAGCCTAGCCGCACCTCGCGCCGCGCTCTGCTCGCCGGCGCGGCGGTCGCCATGGTCGGCAGCGGCGTCCGCGCGCAGCCGGCGGACGATTCGGCCCAGCTCCTCGCCATCATGGAGCGCTATGCCGCCGGGCTGCGCTGGGGCGCGGCCGACGCGCTGGTGGCGCTCTACACGCCCGACGGCGTCTTCATCCGCGACGACCTGCCGGCCGCGGCCGGGACGGAGGCGTTGCGCGCCGCCTACCGCCAGCTGTTCGCGACCCTGAAGGTCGATCTCGCCTTCACGATCCAGGAAACCGAGGTGGCGGGCGACATGGCCTGGCTGCGGGCCACCAGCAAGGGGCGCATCAGGACGCTGGCGAGCGGCGTCGAGGCCACCGAGACGTTCAACACCGTCGTGATCTTCCGACGCACCCCGGCCGGCTGGAAGATCCGCTGTTACGTCTACAACGCAAGCAAGGGGGTGGGCATTCCCCAATAACCGATGTCCGAGGAACGCTACACCGTCGTCCTGGCCGACCGGCGCTATGCCATCCACCGCAACTGGGCGAAGCTGCCGGCGGGCGAGGGATTCGGGTTCATCTCCGACCTCATGGTCGACGGCGAAGGCCGGGTGCATGTCGCCCAGCGCGGCACCGACCGGCCGGTGCTGGTGTTCGATCGCGACGGCCGCCTCGCCGGCGCCTGGGGCGAGGGCACGCTGGGCGAGCCGCACTACATCAATGCCGCGCCCGACGGCTCGATCCTGGTGGCCGACCGCGATGCCCATCAGGTTCTGCGCTTCGATGCATCGGGCAGGTTGCTGCAGGCGCTGGGCAAGAGGCACTGGCCCTCGCTCGGCGCCCCCTTCAACCATCCGACGGCGGCGGCGCAGGCGCCCGACGGCGAGATCTACGTCGCCGATGGCTACGGCAATTCCAGCGTCCATCGCTTCGCCGCCGACGGCACGTTGATCGCGACCTGGGGCGGGCCCGGCGCGGCGCCCGGCGCCTTCACCACGCCGCACGCCATCTGGGTCGACCGCTTCGGCAAGGTGCTGGTCGGCGACCGCGAGAACAACCGGGTGCAGGTGTTCGACCGCGCCGGCTCCTTCCTCGCCGAATGGGGCGACTTCTATCACCCGATGCAGATCTGGATGGATGATCGCGACCTGGTCTTCGTCACCGACCAGATCCCGCGCATCAGCCTGCTCACATCGGACGGCAAGCTGATCGGCCGCTGCCGCGGCGCCATCAACGGCGCGCACGGCATTTCGGGCGACGCCCACGGCAACCTCTATCTCGCCGAGCTGCCGCCTCAGGAGATCACCAAGTTGGAGAGACTGGATGCGTAGGTTCGTCACATTCCTGCTGCTGGCCGTCGGGCTGGCGGCAACGGCCTGCTCTCACCCCGATCGCCTGCCCGCCGTGCCGCGTGTCGACACGGCGCGTGCCCAGCCGCTCGGCATCCCCAACGCCCGCTTCTTCGCCGACGACGACGTCACGCCGATGATCCAGGAAGCCATGCGCTCGCTCGATCGCGAGATGGCGGTCTTGCGGTCCGAGGGCAAGAACCCGACGCGCGCCAATCTGCCGACGGCCTACTATCTCGCGGTCTCCGGCGGCGGCGACAACGGCGCGTTCGGCGCGGGCCTCCTCAACGGCTGGAGCGAGACCGGCACACGGCCGGAATTCAGGATGGTGACCGGCGTCAGCACCGGCGCGCTGATCGCGCCCTTCGCCTTCCTGGGGCCGCAGTATGACGCGGCCCTGCGCGAGGTCTACACGCCCATGACACCCGAACGGGTTTTCCGCACGCGCGGCCTGACGGCCGCGCTGTTCAACGATGCCATGGCCGATACCACGCCGCTGGCCGACGTCATCGCCAAGTACGCCGATGAAAAGATGTTCGCTGCCATCGCCCGGGAATACAACGAAGGCCGCCTGCTGCTGATCGGCACCACCGACCTCGATGCCCAGCGACCGGTGATCTGGAACATCGGGGCACTGGCGGCCAGCGGCAAGCCGGAGGCCTTGCGGCTCTTTCACCAGATCCTGCGCGCCTCGGCGGCGATCCCGGGTCTCTTCCAGCCAGTGATGATCGATGTCGAGCTCGACGGCAGGAAGTACCAGGAGATGCATGTCGATGGCGGTACCATCGCCCAGCTCTTCCTCTATCCGCCGGCGCTCGAGGCCAACCGCCTGCTCAAGCGCAAGCGTGTCGCCTACATCATCCGCAATGCCCGCCTCGATCCCGACTACGTCATGGCCGAGCGCCGCACCATCAACATCGCCGGCCGCGCCATCAACACCATGCTGGCGGCGAGCGGCCACAACGACGTCCTGCGCACCTATTTCACCAGCCTGCGCGACGGCGTCGACTACAATCTCGCCTACATCGGCGCCGATTTCACGCTGGAGAAGAAGGGCGAGTTCGAGCAGCCCTACATGCAGGCGCTCTACCAGTACGGCTACCAGCAGGCGAAGTCCGGCCGTGAATGGCACAAGGTGCCGCCGAGTTTCGCCCGGCAGGGCACGACCAATTGACGTCAGCGTCCGATCAGCAGGATCGGCTCGGCCGCAAAGATCTATCGTGTGATCTGCGGCCAAGCTTGTTCTCCGAACCTGCTCGAGTTGCGGGCGATTCCACGAGGCGAAGCCGGCAGCCGCAACGACCTCCATGGACTCTCGCGCGGCCGCGATGGAAACTCGACGCCAATCGAGGGTGGAGTCGACATGGACAAGGCAACGATGGAGCTGCTGGCACGCCGGGCCGGACTCGCCAAGGCGCTGGCCGAATTCCCCGATGACGTCGCTGCGGCGGCCAAGCAGGCGGCCGATGTCATGAGCAAGATCAAGCAGCCGACCGATCCGGCCGTCGAGCCGTGGCCGCCGATGAAGGCGGGGAGGGGGCTGTGAGGGACGGTCCGGTGGGCGAGCTGCATTGGCTGAGCGTCGGCAAAGCGGCCCGGGCGATCGCGGACAAGGAATTGTCCCCGGTCGAGCTCATGAAGGCGCTGCTCGAACGCGTCGCCACGCTCGATCCCAGGCTCAACGCCTTCATCCGACTCGATGGCGAGGCGGCGATGGCGTCGGCGAAGGCCGCCGAGGCGGAGGCGGCGGCCGGGCGCCTGCGCGGTCCGCTGCACGGCGTGCCGGTCGGCATCAAGGACATCATCGACGTCGCCGGCCTGCCGACGACGTGCCACTCCAAGATCCTCGACGGTAACGTCGCCGGGGCCGACGCCGTCTGCGTCCAGAAGCTGCGCGGTGCGGGCGCCATCGTCATGGGCAAGCTGTCGACGCACGAGTTCGCCATCGGCGGGCCGAGCTTCGATCTGCCGTGGCCGCCGGCGCGCAATCCGTGGAACACCGACCATCATCCCGGCGGCTCCTCGTCGGGTTCGGGGTCGGGCGTCGCCGCGGGTCTCTTCCCGATGGCGCTGGGCACAGACACCGGCGGCAGCGTGCGCAATCCCGCGAGCTGCTGCGGCATCGTCGGGCTGAAGCCGACCTACGGGCTGGTGTCGCGCCGCGGCGTCTTTCCGCTCAGCTTCACGCTCGACCATATCGGACCGATGACGCGCACCGTCGCCGACAATGCGCTGATGCTGCAGGCGATCGCCGGCCACGATCCGCTCGATCCGGGCAGCGCCGTGACGGTGAACGGCCACTATGCCGCGAGCCTCGATCGCGGCGTGCGCGACCTGCGCATCGGCTTCGTGCGCCATTTCCACGAGGTCGACACGCCGGCCGAGGCCGAGGTCACGGCGGCCCTGAACCATGTCGCGCGCGCCTTGCAGATGGAGGGCGCCGAGGTGCGCGACATCCGCCTGCCGACCCTCACCGAATTCGGCGCGGTCAACCGCGTGATCCTGCAAAGCGAGGCCTGGGCGATCCATGGGCCGTGGCTGCGCGAGCGGCCGGGCGACTACGGCCAGCTCTCGCGCCGCCGCCTGATGGCCGGCGCCTTCTTCGGCGCCGGCGATTATGTGCAGGCCCAGCGCCGGCGGCTGGAGATGATCGCCGAGGTCGAGGCGGCGTTCCGCCAGGTCGACGTGCTGTTGTGCGCGAGCTCGATGGATCCGCCCTGCCGCATCGACCGGCCGGCCGACATCGACCGCACCTATCCGCGCCAGGCGCGCACGCCGTTCAACGTCACCGGCCATCCCGCACTCGCCATGCTGGCCGGGCTGTCGGTCGACGGCCTGCCGCTGTCGGTGCAGTTCGTCGGCCGTTACTTCGAGGAAAGCACCCTGTTCCAGGTGGCTCGCGCCTGGGAGCACTCGGCGGGCACCGACAAGAAACGCCCGCCAATCGTGTGAAAGAGAAAACAAATTCGTTGAATTAGTTCTTGTCGTCCGAGGCCGCCTTGTCGGGCGGCCCGGCAAGGGCAAGATTGCAGCCCATGAGCTCCAAACGCCAACTGCGGCTCGGCGCCTTCATGCGCCCGGTCAGCATCCATACCGCCGCCTGGCGCTATCCCGGCGGCACGCCGGACGCCAACTTCAATCTCAAGGCGCTGATTTCCTACGCCCAGACCCTGGAGCGCGGCAGGTTCGATGCCTTCTTCATGGCCGATCACCTGGCCGTGCTGAACATGCCCATGGAGGCCCTGAAGCGCAGCGCCACGGTGACCTCGTTCGATCCGCTGACCCTGCTGCCCGCGCTCGCCCAGCACACCAGCCATCTCGGCCTGATCGCCACGGCCTCGACCACCTTCGAGCCGGCCTACACCATCGCCCGCCGCTTCGCCTCGCTCGATCACATCTCCGAAGGCCGCGCCGGCTGGAACCTGGTCACGACCTCCAATCCCGACGCCGCGCTGAACTTCGGCATGGACGAGCAGATGGAGCACGCCGAGCGCTATGCCCGCGCCCGCGAGTTCTTCGACGTCGTCACCGGCCTCTGGGATTCATGGGCCGACGACGCCTTCATCCGCGACGTCGAGCAGGGCATCTACTTCGATCCCGCCAAGCTCCATGTGCTGAACCACAAGGGCAAGTACCTCAAGGTGCGCGGGCCGCTCAACATCGCCCGGCCCGTCCAGGGTTGGCCGGTGATGGTCCAGGCCGGCGCCTCCGACGCCGGCCGCCAGCTCGCCGCCGAGACCGCCGAGATGGTGTTCGCCGCCGGCGGCCCGATCGAAGCCGGCCGCGCCTTCTATGCCGACGTGAAGGGCCGCGCCGCCAGGGTCGGCCGCAATCCCGATCACATAAAAATCCTGCCGGGCGCCTTCACCATCATCGGCTCCTCGCTCGACGAGGCGAAGGAGAAGCGCGCCCGGCTCGATGGCCTGGTGTCCTGCGACAGCGGCATCGCCGCGCTGTCGATCGCAATCGGCCAGGACGCGCGAAAGTTCGATCCCGACGGGCCGTTGCCCGATATCCCCGAGACCAACCAGAGCAAGAGCGGCCGCGAGCGGGTCATTGCTCTCGCCAAGCGCGAGAACCTGACGGTGCGCCAGATCGCCGGCCGGCTGGGCGGCTATGGCGGGCTCGCCATGATGGGCACGCCCCGGATGATCGCCGACCAGATGGAGGAGTGGCTGACGACCGGCGCCTCCGACGGCTTCAACGTGATGTTCCCCTACCTGCCGGGCGGGCTCGACGATTTCGTCAATCTCGTCGTGCCCGAGCTGCAGCGCCGCGGCATCTTCCGCACCGAGTACGAGGGCAAGACCTTGCGCGAGAACCTCGGCCTGCCGCGGCCGGAGAACCGGTTCTTCGCGGCGACGGCGAAAGCCGCGGAGTAGGACGGCGCCGGCGTTTCGGATAGCTTGGCCGGCATGGCATACGAAATCGCGGTCGCCAGCGCCGCCGACGCCCGGCGCATGGCCCAGTGGGCGGGCGACGAAGGCTGGAATCCCGGCAATACCGACATCCATGCCTTCTTCGCCGCCGATCCCGGCGGCTTCCTCGTCGGCCGCCTCGACGGCGAGCCGGTGACCTGCATCTCGGTGGTGAAGTACGGCCAGCGCTTCGGATTCCTGGGTTTCTACATCGCCCGGCCGCAGGCGCGGGGCAAAGGCCACGGCCTCGCGATCTGGGAGGCCGGCATGCAGCGGATGGCCGGCCGCAATGTCGGGCTCGACGGCGTGCCGGCCCAGCAGGCGAACTACCGCAAGTCGGGCTATCGGCTCGCCTGGAACAACATCCGCTACGAAGGACCGCCGCCCGTCGGCAAGCCGCCGGCCGGCATCAGCCTGGTCGATGCGCGAAGCGTTGCGTTCGACCGGCTCGCCGCGTTCGACCATCGCTTCTTCGGCGAGCCGCGCGACAGCTTCCTGGCCGCCTGGATCACCCTGCCCGAGCGTGCCGCCCTGGTGGCGCTGCGCGACGGGACGATCGTGGGCTTCGCCGTCATGCGCTCGTGCCTCACGACGTCGCGGGTCGGCCCGCTGTTCGCCGAGTCTCCCGATATCGCCACGGCGCTGGTGTCGGCGCTGGCGAAGGAGATGGACGCCACGGCCGTCGCCATCGACGTGCCCGACATCAACAAGCCCGGCGTCGCGCTGGCCGAAGCGGCCGGCATGAAGCCGTCGTTCGAGACGGCGCGCATGTACACCGGCGCCACTCCCGAGCTCGACTATGCCGGCCTGTTCGGCGTGACCAGCTTCGAGCTCGGTTGAACTAGGTCGGTCCTCTCCCCGGCACCAGCGCCAGCCACAGCGCGACGACGGTCGAGGCGATCGCCACCGTCTGCAGGAGCGACAACGGTTCGCCGAGCAGCAACACGCCGCTCACGATGGCGACGATCGGGATGGCGATCGAGGAGAGTGCCGCGACCTGCGCCGGCAGGAGCTTCACCAGGGTGAACCAGGTGGCGGTGCCCAAAGCCATCGGGATGGCGCCGGTATAGATCGTGGCGATGAGCGCCTGGGCCGATGGCCAGTGATCGGGAAGACCGTCGAAGATCAGTGCTCCCAGCAGGATCGGCAGCAGGCTGATGACGATCTGCCAGAAGGTGAGCGACAGGCCCATGCCGGTCCACGCCGTACGTTTGACGATGAAGGTGCCGACCGCCCAGCAGAAGCCGGCGAACAGGCCCCAGAAGAGACCGAAAGGCGCCGCCTCGTAGCTCCTGAAGTTGGGCAGCATCAGCGCCAGCACCGCGATCGCGCCGATGAGGATCGCGGCGAGCAGGCGTCCGGTCAGACGCTGGCCGAAGACCGCGAAGCCGATCAACGCCACCCACAAAGGCATGGTGTAGGAGAGCACCGACGCATGGCCCGACGGGATGTAGAGCACGGCGAGCGACGTCGCGATGTTCCACACCAGGATGTTCATCACCGACGCCATGATCAGAACCGACCATTTGCCCCTGGGGACCGCGAAGCTATCGCGACGCACCAGCATGATGGCCGCCAGCATGACGAGGGCGGACACGATGGTGATGCTGCGGAAGGTGAGCACCGGCAGTTCGTCGAGGGCGATCTTGAACAGCGGCCAGTTCGTCCCCCAGACGACGGTGAGCAGCACCAGCAGCACGAGCATCCTTGGCGAGATTCGGTCCACGGTGGGGATCAGGCCTGCTGTTCTTCCGGCGCCTGCAGGTAGCAGCCCTTGATCCGGCGTCCGGGAAAGTCGACCGGCTCGCGCACCGGTAGCTCGTAGGGCATCTGCCAGATCACAGGGTTGGGGTTCGAACCTTCGCGCAGGCGATTCTACACGCGTCCCTCGCCATGGCTTTCCGCAATCGGTCGGAAATCGCTCTGCGAGCTCAGGGAGACAGATTTATATACACAGTACACTAAGTATGTTTACCTAGTGCAGTCGTACTGTTGGACGGGGCTTGATGAGCAAGCGGTATGAGCAGGTGAAATCGACGCTGCGCTCCCGCATCGAAACGGGAGACTACAAGCGCGGCGAAAAGATTCCGTCGAACGCCGAGCTCATCCGCGAATTCGGCGTGAGCAGCATCACGATCAGGCGCGCGCTCCGGGACCTCGAAGTGGAAGGGGTCCTTTACGGCCATCAGGGACTCGGCGTGTTCGTCTCGAACCGGCCGAGGATCAATCGTTCTCTCAACCCGCCGTACATTACCTCGCTTGGCGACCAGATGCGGCGCGCCGGGGTCGAGCCGGGCATCCGCGAGCTCTCGTTCTCGCTTCTCGTCCCGGAGACGGATGTCCTCGCCGCATTAAAGCTGCCGCCGGACAGCCTCGTCTTCAAGCATGAGAGGGTCATCCTCGCCGACAACCGGCCAATCGGTCTCGACGTGACCTTTCTGCCGCGCGCCCTTGGAGAGAAGTTGCGATCGGACATGGGGCACGAGTTCCTGATGCCGATACTCGCGAAGCATCAGATCGCATATGCGGCGGTTCGCTACCGGCTCGAAGCGTGCTCGCTCACGCCGCGCGACGCAGCCGCCTTGGAATCCTCGGTGGGATCGCCCTTGCTGTCGATCAGATACTCGCCGGTCGATGCCGAAGACAGGCCGATCTTTCTCGGACACATGGTCACGCGCGCAGAGTGGTTCTCGTTCGATTTTCGCGTCGAGCACTCTGGCGCTGCAGCCGTGACCCGCGCCGAAAAAGTCGAATGGGCGTGAGACGGCGATGACACGCGAGCTTGGACACAGGAGCGCTGGCCACGCGGTGCAGTGTCGACGACGGGACGCGATGAGGGCGCTCCCCGCCGTGCCTCGATGCCGCCACGGTGAAGGTCTTCAGAACGGGAGGAACAAGAGATGAACCGGGATCGTCGGCAGGTCGTCAAAGCCATCGGGGCACTGGGCGCGGTATCGGCCGTGATGAGTCCGACATGGGCCTTCGGCGCAGGCACCTTTCGCATCGGCGCCCTCAACCCTGTTACCGGCGCCGGCAGCCCGTACGGCGCCAGCATGCAGAAGGCGATCCTCTTCTCCGCGCAGGAAGTGAATGCTGCCGGTGGCGCGGCGGGCCAGATGCTGGAAGTCTTTTCAGAAGACTCGCAGACCTCGCCGGAAGCCGCCGTCCTTGCGGCGAAGAAGCTGATCGAGGTGAACAAGGTTCGGGCCGTGCTCGGAACCTGGTCGTCGGCGGTGACGCTCGCGATTGCTCCCATCGTCGACGCGGCGGGCGCCATCCACATGACGAATGCCGGCACCAGTGCGTTGGCCCAGGCCAACAAGAAGGGGCTGATATTCAGGTTCTCCTCCCCGAGCGAGCGGACCGGAGAAAGCCTGGCCGCCGGCGCGATCGCCGAGGGCTACAAGCGCATTTCCATCATGGCGATCAACAACGCCTCGGGCCGCGAGGTCGCGCAAGGCGCGAAGAAGGCCCTGGAAGCGGCCGGCCGCAGCGTCCTGGCGGAAGTGATCTACGAGCCCAATCAACCGAGCTATCGCTCCGAGATCCTGCGCGCGCTGGCCGGCAAGCCGGACGTGCTGATCCTGGGAAGCTTCCTGCCCGACATGACGATCATCGTGCGCGAGGCACTGCAATCCGGCGCGAACGTCAAGTTCATCGCACCGGCCTGGGCCGTCACCTCGAAGCTGATCGAGACGGTCGGCCCGGCGTCGGAGGGCATCATGTCGGCCGACTACGTATCGGCGCTCGATGGACCGGCCTATGCCAGCTTCGCGAAGCGCTTCAAGGAAGTCGTCGGCTCCGACCCGGCCAACAACTACTACGCGTCGTGTGCTTACGACATGGTGCAAAGCCTGGCCTTGGCGGTCGAAGCCGCCGGCGCCTCGGCCGATGGCGCCGCGCTCGCCGATGCATTGCGTCGCGTGAGCAGCCCTCCGGGAAAACTCGTGTCGAGCTTCGCCGAAGGCAAGAAGATTTTGCAGGCCGGCGAGAAGGTGAACTACGAAGGCGCGTCGGGCCAGCTCGATTTCGACGAAAAGGGAGACGTCAAGACCGTCTTCAAGCTGTCGGTCGTCAAGAACGGGACGATCAGCCTGGTCCGCATTCTGAAGTAGCAAATTCGGTGCTCCGGGTTGCTTCGCAGCCCGGAGCGGATGGTCGTGCCACGATGCTCATGCTTCTCAATCTTGTTGTGAACGGCATTGTACAGGGGCTGGTGATCGGCCTCGCCGCCTTGTCGCTCACGCTCGTTTTTGCGGTCGCTCGCTTCCCCAACGCGGCAACCGGCGACCTGATGACCGTCGGCGCCTACGCAGGCATTGGCGTCCAGTCGGTCGGCAGCCGCAGCGTGTTGCTCCAGAGCGCGGCCGCCGTCGTCGCCTGCGTCGCCCTGTCGATCCTCTACTATCTCCTCGTCTTCCGTCATCTCCGCGGTCGCGGGCTCGTGGCCTTGTTGCTCGCCTCCATGGGGCTCGCCCTGCTGACGCGCGGCGTTCTGTCCTTCTTCGTCGGGCATGAGCAGTTCGTCTTCCAGGTCCCGATCGTGCGGCCCTACGTCTTCCATGGCGTCGTCGTCCAGGCGAGCGATCTGTGGTTGGCGCTCATCGCGCTGCTTTGCATGCTGACGACATTCGCGATCCTCTTCTTCACGCCGATCGGTCGCCGCATGCGGGCCATGGCCGACAATCGCGATCTTGCGCGCGCCAGCGGTATTCGCGCCGCGGGAGTCATGATCCCCTTGTGGGCGATCGTCGGGGCGGTGTCCGGCCTTGCCGGGATCATCCTGGGCATCAAGACGATCGTGATGCCCGAGGCCGGCTGGCTCGTGCTGTTGCCCGCTTTCGCCGCCATGATCCTGGGCGGGCTCGGCAGCCCTATCGGCGCCGTGCTCGCCGGCGTCGCGCTCGGCGTCGCCCAGGAGGTCTCGACGCCTTTCGTCGGCTTCACCTACAAGATCGCGCTGTCGTTCATCGTTCTCGCGGCCATTCTCATCGTGCGCCCGCAAGGCTTCTTTGGATCACCGGAAGAGGCGCGCTAGCATGCTGAGCTACGTCGTCGCCATCCTCATCATCATCGGAATCTATGCCCTCCTGACGCAGGCGTTGAACCTGCATTACGGGTTCATGGGGCTGATCAATTTCGGGCATGTCGGCTTCTTTGCGATCGGCGCATATACCTCGGCGATCGTCGTCCTGGGCGGTCACTCCTTCGTGGCCGGATTTGCAAGTGCGATCCTGCTGTCGGCGCTGTCGGCGTGGCCCCTGGGTCTGCTCGCCATACGATTGCGGGACGATTATCTCGCCATTGTCACGCTGGGATTCGCCGAGGTCGTCCGCATCGTCGTGGTGAGCGAGGGATGGCTGACCAACGGCGTGCAGGGCCTGCCCGGCATTCCCCAACCCTTCGAGCCGCTTGGCCCCGGAGCGAAGGAACTCGCCTATCTCGGTCTCGTCGTCGCCTGCAACATTGCCGCCCTGGTGTTGATCACGCGACTGGCGCGCAGTCCCTTCGGCCGTCTCGTCGAAGCGATCCGCGACGATGAAACCGCCGCCTGCGCACTCGGAAAGTTTCCAACCGGGCCGAAGATCCGGGTCTTCATGATCGGCGCGGGCGTGGCCGGCCTGGCTGGCGCGCTCTACGCCCACTACATGTCCTATCTCGTCCCCGATCAGTTCGTTCCGATCGTTACGTTCTACGTCTGGATGGCGATGATCCTGGGAGGCGTGGGCACGCTCGCCGGCTCGTTCATCGGCGCCGCGATCCTGGTCGGGCTCTTCGAGGGAACACGGTTCGTCCGCGACGTCTTTCCGGGCGTGCTCGAGGTGGAGATGGCAAGTCTCCGACTGGTTCTGATCGGGCTTGGCCTCGTTCTCTTCATCCTGTTCCGGCCGCAGGGAATCCTGGGGGCCCGGGCGGCGACATGACTCTCGCGGTAGATGGCGTCTGCAAGGCATTTGGCGGGTTGCAGGTCCTGCAAGACGTCACCTTGTCGGTTCCTGCGGGTGCGATGGTCGGCATCATCGGGCCGAACGGCGCGGGAAAGAGCACCCTGTTCGCCGTGATCGGCGGTTCGATCGCACCCGATAGCGGCTCGATCGTTCTCAATGGCGCGACGCTGCACGATCGGCGGCCGCAGGCGAGGCCGGGTCTCGGCCTCGTGCGGACGTTCCAGGTGGCCCGCCCGTTTCCGCATCTCACGGTGCGGGAGAACCTGGCAGTGGCGGCGCCGGCACAATGGGGCGAGAGCCTGTGGGGCGCGCTTCTCGGCGGCGCACGCCTGCGCCGCGAGCAGGACAGGATCAAGACGCGCGCGGAAGAACTATTGGCCTTCCTCAAGCTGACTGCCGTCGCGGACATACCCGCCGGCCGCCTGTCGGGAGGGCAACGAAAGCTGCTCGAGCTCGGACGTGCCCTGATGATCGAGCCGAAGCTCATTCTTCTCGATGAGCCGTTCGCGGGGGTGAATCCGGTTCTCTTCGGCGAGATCAGCGAGCGTCTCTGCGAGCTCAATCAGAAGGGCATCGGTTTCCTGATCATCGAGCACAACATCCAGGCGCTGAGGCGCATCGTCACGGAAATGTACGTGCTGGCGCGCGGTACGGTGCTCGCCAGAGGTACGCCGGACGAAGTGTTGTCCGTGAAAGCCGTGCAGGACGCGTACATGGGCGGGGCGGCATGACCCTTCTGAAGCTCGAGCGCGTCAATGCCGCCTATCGTGACGTCGATATCGTCTCGAACATCGACCTCGTCGTGCACGAGCGGGAGATCGTCACGGTCGCGGGCACGAATGGAGCCGGCAAATCCACCATCATCAAGGCGGTCATGGGCCTCGTCCCGCGTTGTTCCGGGACCATGACGTTTCTCGAGCACGATCTCCTGGCATATGTGGCGGAAGACCGCGTGCGGCTCGGCATCGGCTATGTGCCACAGGTTTCGAACGTGTTCGCATCGCTCTCCGTCCTGGAAAATCTCCAGGTCGTGGAGAATGTCCGCAATTTCGCGGAACGCAGCGCGAAGATGTTCGACCTGTTCCCGGCGCTCGCGTCGCGCCGCCGGACGCGGGCGGTTTCCCTGTCGGGAGGCGAACGGCAGCAATTGGCGCTGGCGCGTGCGCTGATGTCCGAGCCGAAGCTCATCGTTCTCGATGAGCCGACCGCCGCGCTCTCGCCGGCGCTGGTCATCCAGGTCTTCGAGATGGTGCAGCGATTGCCGGAGATCGGCGTCGCCGTGCTGATCGTCGAGCAGCGTGCGCGCCAGTCGCTCGCCATCAGCACGCGCGGTTACATTCTCGACAGCGGCCGCATCGTCATGGGCGGGCGCGCCGCCGACCTGCTGGCCGACGCGAGAATGGCCGATCTGTACCTTGGCCGGACGTGATTGCGAGGACATGATGCCCGATACCGGAACATTCCCGATCACCCTTCGCGTCAACGGAGACGACAGGAAGATCTCCGTGGCGTCGACGCGGACGTTGCTCGACGTCTTGCGCGAGGATCTGCATCTGACCGGCACGAAGTGCGGCTGCAATCAGGGCGTTTGCGGCAGCTGCACCATCCTGTGCGACGGCATGCCGATCCGATCATGCCTTGCGCTGGCGGTGACGATGAGCGGACGCGAGATCGTCACGATCGAGGGCGGGCAGCCCGGCGACGCGCTCTCTGTCGTGCAGCGGGCCTTCGTCGAAGCCGGCGCGGTGCAATGCGGGTTCTGCATCCCCGGAATGATCATGTCGGCCACGGCGTTGCTCGCGCAGACGCCTTCGCCGGACGATCATGAAGTTCGCGAGGCATTGTCCGGAAATCTGTGCCGCTGCACGGGTTATGTGAAGATCGTGGGCGCGGTCTCCCTCGCCGCGCGCCGGCTGTCCGGCGAAGGCGGCGCGGCATGAGCCAGCACGCTTCGCTGGGCGCGGCCATGCCGCGTATCGAAGCTTCGGCAAAAGCGACCGGTCGCGCGCGCTACAGCGCCGACCTCGATCTGCCGAACATGCTGCACGGCGCGGTCCTGATGAGTCCGTACGCTCATGCCCGCATCGTTTCCTGCGACGTTTCCGCCGCGCGCGCCTTGCCGGGAGTCAAGGCCGTCATCACCGGCGCGGACATTCCGCGCCGACGGTTCGGGTTGATGGTGGCGGACGAAACGGCGCTCGTGACCGACAAGGTCCGCTATGTCGGTGAACCGGTCGCGGCCGTCGCCGCAATCGACCGGGAAACGGCCTTGCAGGCGGTGGATCTGATCCAGGTCGAATACGAAGAGCTGCCGGCCGTTTTCAATCCGACCGACGCGACGGCGCCGGGTGCGCCGCTCGTGCATGAGGAGTTCGACGCCTATCCGAAGACCTTCGATTGCATCGCCGAAGGCAATGCCCTGTCGGTGGCGCAAATCGTTTCCGGCAATCCGGACGCCGCCTGGTCGGAATGCGCTGTCGTCGTCGACGGCGTCTACGAGACCCACGCGCAGTATCACGCCTATATGGAACCGGTCGCGGCCGTCGCGGAAGCCGACTCGCTCGGACGCGTCACCGTGTGGTCGTCGACCCAGAGCATCTTCCGGACCCAAATCTGTGTCTCCGAGGCGCTCGGGCTTCCGCGCTCGAAGGTGCGGGCGATCAGTCCGTATATCGGCGGCGGCTTCGGCGGCAAATCGGAGCCGGGCGTCCAGCTCATCGCCGCGTTGCTGGCGCAGGCCAGCGGCCGGCCCGTCAAGGTCGTCCTGTCGCGTCAGGAAGACATGATGATGATGCGGTCGCGCCATCCGGCCAGGATCCATCTGAAAACCGGCGCGCGCCGCGACGGCACGATCCTGGTGCGCACGGCCCAGGTCGTCATGGACGGCGGAGCCTATGCCGACGACAGCCCGGCGGCCATGCACATGGTCCTGCATTTCCTGCGCGGCCCGTATCGCGTTCCACATCTGCGGTTCGACGGACGGGTCGTGTACACCAACAAGCTGCGTGCCGCCGCATTCCGCGGCGTCGGCAACACGCAGGCGACGTTTGCGTGCGAATCGCAGCTCGACGAGCTTGCCGAAAAGCTCGGAATGGACCCGATCGACCTGCGTTTGAAGAACGCCTTGCGCCAGGGCGACAGCTGGCTCGGGAAGCATCCGATCGGCTCGGCTTCCATCGTCGAATGCCTCGAGCGTGCGCGCGCGGAATCGAGGTGGGATTCGCGTCGGGTGGCGATCGCGAAGCAAGGCGTGTCGGCGGACGGAAAGCGCCGCGGCCTCGGCGTTAGCAGCGTGGTCTATACCTGTGCTTATCTTTCGACCAGCGCGATCATCCGCCTGCTCGACGACGGAACCGTGACGATCGCCGCCGGTGCGGTGGATATCGGGCAGGGATCGGACACCGCCATCGCTCAAATGTGCGCGGCCGCGTTGAAGCTTCCGGTCGACGTCGTGAACGTGGCGCAGCCCGACACCGATGCCTCGCCGTTCAATTCCGGCACCAATGCGAGCCGAGTCACCTATATGCTGGGGCAGGTGATCGCCCAGGCGACGGACGACGTCGTCAAGCAGCTCTTTCATCACTCCGCGGAGCTGATGGAATGTTCCGAAGCCGATCTCGAATTGCTGCCGGGCGGCCGCGTCGCGATCAAGGGCGTGCCGGAGCGGTTCGTGAGCTTCGCCGAAGGCTCGCGGCGCGCGCATTTCAAGGCCGGCGGACCGATCATCGGGCGCGGCTCCTACGTCTTCCGGGCGGAGGAAACGGAGCCCAAGCTCGCGATCACGAAGGGCATGATGTCGCTGGCGTCGATCGGCACCTATGTCTTCGGTGCGCAGGTCGTCGAGACGGAAGTCGACGAAGTCACGGGCAAGGTCGACGTCGTCGAGGCCTGGTCGGTGCATGACGTGGGCCGGGCCGTCAACATGCAGGCGGTCGAGGGACAGATCGAAGGTGGCTTCGTTCAGGGGCTTGGTTTTGCCCTCATGGAGGAACTGGTCTGGAGCGACGGGCAGCTGAGCAACCCGTCATTCATGGACTACAAGATTCCGGGTTCGCTGGACGTCCCGGCCAGGATCCATCCGGTCGTCATCGAAAATCCCGAGCCGACCCACCCGTTCGGCGTGAAGGGAATCGGTGAGCCGCCGACAGTCGGCGTCGCGGCGGCCGTTGCGAATGCGGTCGATCACGCCGCGGGCGTGCGCATCAGGCAGCTTCCAATCACCAGCGAGCGCGTCCTGCGTGGTCTGCTGCTCCGGGAGTCGGCCAAGAGCAACTGAAGTGTTCGTTATCATGGAGTTGTACAGAAATGACCGGTACGCCGCTTGGTAAACTGGAGCTGCTCGCTCCCGTCCCGCATCCGACCACGAATTTCGCGCCGATCTGGCTGACCGAAGCGCTGGGCTACAGCGCGGAGGAGGGGCTCGATCTGCGCATAGAATGCGTCGGCACGCCGAAGACGGCGGTCGAGCGCATCATTGCGGGCCAGGGAGACACCACATTCGTCAACATCGTGTTCACGCTGCTTGCACGAGAGCGCGGTATCGGCGTGCGCCCTTACTATGCATTCGTGAGGACGCAGAACCGTGCGTTCTCGGTTCCGCGGGACAGCGACATCAGGTCCCTGGCCGATCTGCGCGGCAAGACCATCGGCCTGCACTACGACGATCCGGAGTTGCGCGAGTTCGCCTGCGCGGCGCTTATCGGCGCTTCCGTGGACCCCAAGCGCGACGTTTCGTTCATGCCGCTTCCGGGTTCGCAACTCGATGCGCCGAGGATGGCGGCGGCCATCCGCGAGGGCGAGGTCGATGCAGTCTGGCAGCTCGACGTGCTCGCCGGCCTGATGGAAGCGGAAGGCGTGCCGCTGCGGCTTTTGCCGTCCGCGGTGATCGATCCGCTCACCCCGTCATCCTGCCTGAATGCGCGCGATGCGAACCTCGATGCGCGCCCCGAGGCGTTCGGCGCGCTGGGACGCGCGCTCGCCAAGGCCACGCTGTTCGCGCTGACCAATCCGGAAGAGGCGATCAGGCTGATGTGGAAGCACTATCCGGATTCCGCTCCGCGCCCCGGCGAAGACGCCGATCGCGTCCTCAAGCGGGAGCTCGCCGCACTCAAGGTCCGTCTTGCCGGCCATCGCATCGACGCCGCGCCCGACCGCCGCTGGGGCGCGATCTCCGAGGGCGAGATGGCGGAATGGCAGAATTTCCTGCTCAGCACCAAGGCCATCGAGACGCGGCGCGAGCCCGCGATCTACTTCTCGAACGCGCTCGTGCCCCGGTTCAACGAATTCGATGCCGACGCCGTCCGTGCGCAGGCACGTGCGTCGCACGCTTGATCGGCGCGGCATGAGGCGAGGTTGAGGACATGATCGTCTATCCATTCGAGGCCGGCGGTATCGTCACGCGGATTCTGGCGGCGGGCGAAAAGCGCCCCGTCATCCTTCTGCTGCACGGCTTCACGTCCCGCGCGGACCGGTGGCGGCAGACCGTTGCCGATCTCGCGGCGCGGGGATATCGCGTGTTTGCTCCGGATCTGCCCGGACACGGCTTCGCATCCAAGAGTGCGGCATTCGATCATTCGGTGGCGGGGTATCGCGACTTCGCGATCGACGTGCTGGACCGTCTCGGCGTGAAGCGCGCATCACTCGTGGGCGCGTCGCTCGGCGGGCACGTCCTGGCGGCGGTGACGAAGCAGATTCCTGATCGTGTCGATCATCTCGTGATGATCGGCAGCATGGGCCTTGCGCCGCTGGCGGCGGAGAGAGTCGCGAAGATCCGCGCCGGCCTGTCCGACATGAGCCTGCCCGCCATGCGGGCCCGGCTCCTGTCGGTCTTCAGCAATCCGGATCTCGTCACCGACGAGCTCGTCAAGGAGGACGTTCTCGTCAACACGTCGCCCGGCGCGCAGGAGAGCCTGGGCAAGTTCGGTCGCCATCTCGCCTCCGGCTACAACGACGGCCTCGCCTTGCCCGATCTCATGGCTCTCGACGGCAGGATTCCGTTGATGCTGCTGTGGGGGAGTGCCGACGAGTCCGTGCCGGTCGAAGTCGCGCACGCTGCGCGCGAGCAGCTGCCGCGCGCGCAGTTGGCCGTCATGCATGGCATCAATCACACGCCCTACATCGAAAATCCCGCTCTCTTCCAGCAGATCGTCCTCGATTTCCTTCAGGGCGGCCGAGGCATCTCGGCGGCAGGCGTCACATATCGATGATCGATGGCGAGCTCCGTGAATGATGGACACTGTCTCTTTCCATGAGCCCCGTACGGTTGCGGAGGCGGTTGCCATCCTGGCCGACATTCCCGATGCACGGTGCCTCGCCGGCGGGCAGACCCTGGTCGCCGGCATGAACATGGGGCCGTTGCGGCCGCCGGCGTTGATCAGCCTCCGGCGGATCGATGAGATACGAGGTATCCGGGGCGAGCCGGACGGAAGTGTCGTCGTCGGCGCGATGGCGACGCACCGCATGGTCGCGCAGGCCGACGGCTTCCAGGCCGGCCTCGAGGTCGTGCGCCAGGCCGCGCGCCGCATTGCGCATCCGGCCATCCGAACCATGGGCACGATGGGCGGCTCGATCTGCCATGCAGATCCAGCCGCCGATTATCCGGCCGTCCTCGTCGCGACAGATGCAAGGATCGAAATCGCCAGCTCCCGGGGACGGCGCGAGGTGCCGTCCAGCGCGTTTTTCGTCGACTTCCTCACCACGGCGGTGGATCCGGACGAGATGGTCACCGCGATCAGGTTTCCCGCGGCGGCGATGAAGACGGTGGGCGAATACGAAAAGTTCGCCCGCGTGGACGGTGACTTCGCCACCGTCTCCGTCGCTCTCCTCCTCGGCATGCGTGACGGCAAATGTGCGACGATAAGCCTGGCGCTCGGCTCTTGCGGCCCGACGCCGGTTCGCGTCGCTGCGGCGGAAGCGCGCTTGATCGGATCGCGCCTCGACGAAGCCGACATCCGGGAGGCGTCGGATTTGCTGGCTGCCGCGTCGTCGCCGATGGACGATGTGCGCGGCACGGCCGAGTACAGGCTCATGCTGATCCCGCGGTTGGTCGCCCGGACGGTCCGGCGGGCCCGCGACCGGCTGCTCTGACGGGTGCCGGCGACGGCCTGTCGTGCGACGGGGGATCAGGCCTGGTGCTCTTCCGGCGCCTGCAGATAGCAGCCGTTGATGCGCCAGCTGCCGTCGGGCAGCTGCACCATCGGGTAGTAGGCGGTCACCGGCTGCCCGTCCGGCCCGACGACATGGACCTTCTGCGTCACCTCGCCGTGCAAGGTCACGATCTCGCGGAACTCGAACACCCGCGGGCGATAGACCGGCTGATAGCCCTGGCGGACCATATGCATGAAGCTCTCGGCGGTGCCGAACAGGCCGCGGATGGCGGGCGAGGCGAAGCCGAAGGCGCCCTCGCCGTCGTCGCGGCGGAAGGCGTTGACCTGCGCCCGGATGACGTCGCGAATGGCCGAGCGGTCGGCCGCGGAGACGTCCTGCCCCGCGGCCGGGACGGCGAAGCCGAGCGCCAGTCCGAGGAAAGCCAGAAGGGAAAGGACCGTCGCCGGCCTGTTGGCGCGCATCGCCGGGGCTCCCGATTTCTCGATCCGGCCATGCTACCGGACCGGGCCGCAGCCTTCCAAGAAACGATTCTCCGAGTGAAAAGAAGGGCTTGCGCCGCCGCCCGTTGTGGCTTGCATCGGCCGGCCTCTTTCACTAGGGTGCGCCCCTCTTCGCCGGCCCCCTCATGAGGCGGTCCGGCCGTGCGCCCGTAGCTCAACTGGATAGAGCATCTGACTACGGATCAGAAGGTTAGGAGTTCGAATCTCTTCGGGCGCGCCATTCTCACAATCGATTTGATGCAGGCGGCCAGCGTTTTGCGACTCGATGCACGCTATTAACTGCAAGAACGTATAACGTATAGAGGGTTTTGTTGCACGTTTGCGGACATGCAACGAAATCGGATTCCGCCACTGGCCGCCTCATGCTGCAGGCGAATATCGCCGCCGCGGCCTGGTCGGCCGTGACGGCGGCATAGCACTTCAAGACCTCGTCAATGGTGTCGAGCTCGTGGCCGGTGATGGCCCTGATCAGCTTGCGCGCCACGCCGGCATCATCGTTCAGGGTGATGCAGGTGTGCCACATCGTGCGCGTAGTGAGCGTTGAAGGCGTCGCGGAAGGCATTTGCGTCCTCCCAAGGTTGACCAGCGTCGTCGTGGAAGAACGTCCGGGCGGTAGTTGAGTTCGTGCGGCGGCGCTCAGCGGCCGCGCGAGCCAGCCCTGCTTGCGCACGCCCAGCCATCCCCATTATGACGATGGCGTCTCCGATCGGCGCCTGTCCGGCCTCGTCCGCGGATGCGACGAAAGCATCGATCGCCGCTCGAGGCCAAAGGATCCGGTTCGGCTTTGGCAGCCCCAGATCCAGCTCGGCTGCTGGACTGTCCTGTCGGCACGTAGCCCGGGTGCAGCGGCCGCTGGCTGCCGGATGCCGGCCTGGACGGCGCGCGCCTGGCATGAGCCGTCGCGAGGCTGGATCGCCGCGATCTGCGGATCGCTGGCCGGCTGGTGCCTGTGGGGCATGCTGTCGTGAGCCCGCGCTTCTGGCTCATCGCTGGCGCTGTCGTGGCGGCGCTGCTTGGCGCCGGCGCAATCTACCTCGAAGGCCGATCCGCCGGCGGCAACGCCCAGCGCGTCGACCAGCTCGGCAAGAGCGTCGAAACCCAACGGAGCATCACCGATGCGGAAGCTCAAGGCCCTCTCGCACTCCTGACGACGTCGATCGCCGGCTGCGCGATGGCTCCTTCCAGCGCTTGCCCGCGCGAGGTCGAGTACTCGGCCGAGCAGCAGCTGCGCGCCTCCGAGGAGCTGTCGGCTCTCCGCACGACGGCATGGTGCGCGGTCTGATGATGCCGGACTATGGGCGCCTCAGGCAGCAGGCCCGGGCGTGCCGAGGAATTGGAATAGACCTGAAGCACATCCGCACCAGCTACGCCGAGCGGCAGAACCTTTCCATGCGCATGGGCATTCGCAGGTTCACGAGGCTGACCAACGCCTTCGAAGGAGGTCGAAAACCACTGCCACGCCCTAGCCATCTGCTTCATGCATTACAACTACGTCCGCATCCATCAGACCCTGCGGGTTACGCCGGCTATGGCCGCTGGCGTGTCCAAGAACCTCTGGAGCATGGATGACGTTGTGGTCATGATCGAGCAGTGAGAAGCCGGCCGAAAGGGCGAGCCATGACGGACAGCGAGCGAATTAAGCACTACGAAGACAAGGCCGCCGAGGCGCGAGCGAAAGCTGAGACCATGAAAGACCTCGAAGCCCGACGGACGATGTTTGAGGCTGCGGACTTGTGGGACGCCATGGCCGCCAGCGCGAAGCGTCATTCTCATTAAGACTGACCCACTACCGGCCTGGAGTGCCCGCATCCGGCGGGCGGCTGGCTGCACGAGATCAATTATGACGGCTATCGAATGCATGCCCGGATCAACGGCGGCAAGGCGACGCTGCTGACGCGCACTGGTCTATCGTTACCGGCGCACAATCGATGCGCTGCAATCCCGAAGGTGAAGCCAGCCTACATCGACGGTGAGCTGTGCGCGCTCAATGCCGAGGGCGCGCCAGTGTTCAACCGATTGCAGGCGGCCATGGACGAGGGCAAGACCGATCGGCTCGTGTTCTTCGCATTCGATCTGCTGTTCCTGAATGGGCAGAGCACGGCTGCCCTGCCGCTCATCCAGCGCAAGGAACGCCTACAGCGCCTGTTCAAGAAGGAGATCGATGGACTGCGCTACAGCGAACGCGTTGCCGGAAACGGTCCCCAGTTCCGCGCACAAGCGTGCAAGTACCTGGCTTGGATGAGGTCGGGTTTGGCAGTGACGATGCGCTGGCTCCCGAACACGTCCGGCGCCTGCTCCACCTCGATCTCATCCAATGGAATGGATTGCAGTGGGTTCTGACCCCGATCGGCCGCGAACGCTACGATCTGCTGGTCAATGAGAGCCGCTGACATGAAGCGAATGAGCGCAACAGCGGGACCGATGCAAAACGTCGCCATGTCGTCGCCCGAGAGAGACAGCGCACGGCAAGCCCGCAGCGTAGGCCACCCAACTGACATGATGTAGGTATTGTATTGCATCCGGACGCGCCGCCGTGCAAGCAAACCTGACCGGTCTTTTCTGCTATTCTGAGGTGGCGTCAGACATTCCGAATGCAGCCAGGAGGTCTTGTGCAAAAGCCGTCGCTTGCGCTTCTCGGAGTTGCGCTGTTGGCATCGGGCGGGTGCTCTCCTGCTCACTACGTTGCCGAGAAGGCCCGCGAGTCGATTATGGGTATGGACGCTGACACGTTGAAATCGTGCGCGGGCATTCCGACTCGAACTGAGCGACTCGACGCACGGACCATCCTCTATTCCTACGAAAACAAATACGAGAGAACCGGCGGTGCGGAGATTGCCTTTCCAATTGTCGGTGGCGGTTTCAGTCTGGGTGGCAGCGGCTCCTACTGTCACGCTATCGTCCGAATGGTCGATGGCAGGGTAGCGGCTGTAAACTATGCCGGCGACAACGACGATATGGTTGGCAAGGAGGGCATTTGCGCTCCGATTTCTTGAGGGTGCCTAAGAGCAAAGGAAAAGGCCGGGAAGTCTCGTAAAGCTGACGCCCTCAACTATCATCGATCGCCGCTGCCGGAGACACTAATGGCGGGATACAACTTGTTGTTCTGGCTGCTCGCGCTCGCTGTCATCGCGCTGCTTGTGCTGGTCGCAACTTCCTTCGAGGGCATGCAACTGAATACCACGGGAGGGCCAGGGCGCATCCTTTAAGCGCACCGGAGCAAGACGAGCGTTGGTTGGCGCCCGGCGGCACCGGTGTGGTGGCGGAAGCCATTACGCCGGTGCTGAGACGACCTCTTCGTTGTCGACGCACTGGACGTTTCGAGGCACTGTTTCTGCAGATGGGAACCGAGCCGATGGAACGGCGTTTGACCAAGGAGAGTGGGCCCCGCCCTTTCGGGCTATCCCCCGCCTTAAGCCCACCTGGTCGGGAACGTCAGGTGGGCTTCCTTAAGGCCTGAGGAGCGCGCCAATAAATCCCGGACCTGGCAGGGTAAGCACCATGACGAAAGCGGGTTGGAGCGATTTACTGGCTCGCTTTCCTGAGCCTCATATTGCGGTGGCGACTCTCCCCGACACGTCCGAAGACGAAAGCGTATCCAATGCGCACTCAGCGCAGCGACTACTGGTGCGGTTAGTAAAAAACTGGGCGTGAGATATTGTGTGCCTTCGGAGACAGCGTTGACGCCGAAATGGTTGCGAAGGCGGCAAGGGCAGTCAAACAGCCAATGTCAGATCGTGCACGGCACTCCTTCGTTCTTGACGGACAGTCAGAGCGGAACTTGGCCAAGATAGGCCCTCCGCAGCCACATCGGCAGCGAATAGGCGTTTCCCAACTCGACGCTGGACGCTGAACCCGACGTAGTTGCGCGTCGCCCCGAGGAGACCGACCAGCGAGTGAAGCCTTCCTCGACCGGCCGATCGAGGGCGACTGGCCGTATCTGTGGATCGAGCCGCTTACCTGAGGCCCGCCGGGCCGGCCGCATCGTGTCGGTCGCCGCGCATCCTTCGCGAGGTTCTTGTCGATGCCTATCAGACTTTATCGGGGTATTGTGCACCCGATTTTCGGACGACTCGCCTTCGCCATATCGCCAGTCTTGGACTGCGCGGCCATGATCTCGCCGAGTCGCGCGGCGCCAAAGCAAAAGATCACAGCCCATCTCGCTATACGATGCGGTCGTGATGGATCGCGTCGCGTTCGGAGCCAAAGAAAAGTGAGTCGCAGCACCGCGTCGAGTGTTGTATCCCCGCTATTGGATCCGGTTCATGAAAACTTGCGTGCCACTCAGCCCGGGCGCCTGAGCGCCGACTGCGTTTGCCGGCCGCCGCGTTCCTTGCAACGCGATTGCGCTAGTACGGTTGAGTTCAACGGTCGGCCGGCCGATACAAGCGAGGTGCCGGAAGCCGTCACTTTGCAGCTCTTGGTCGGATACTTGGATGTGTTGGAGACAAACCAATAGCACTTGGTGGCGCCTGTACCGTCCTTCTCGATGATCAGAGTCCTGGATTCTTGGGCCAATCCCATATTCCCAGAGGATGTGCCGACGCGGGATATTGTGCCTTCCCAGCGGCCAAGGGCCCATTCGCCACCGGATTGCATATCGGCGGTGCCGAGTGGCCGCGTCGTTGCCGGTTGGGCAAAAGCCGGCTGGATCGCACAGGCAGCCAAGACGATTGCGAAGTAACCACCTGCTGTCACTGTCGGCTCCTGCAGAAGTTGTGGCGTCGAGCATTCTTGCTCATCTTGATGCGCGAATTCCACAAGACTAAGCCCTGCGCGCGCCCGATATCGGTCGACGCTGCGGCGTGCCGGCGCGATCGCGCTGGCATGTGAGAGTGCTGCTTCCGGTGCCTGGCCGTCGCCGAGGCCTTCAAGGACGTTGTTGTTGTTTCTGACGCGGGATATAGCCCGCTGCCAATGTGAACGCAGCCCCATGGACTTCCGGCGTGTAGTAGCTCGTGCGCAGCTGCAGGCGCCGATCACGCTCCCGCAGGGTCTTCATCGCCGGCAGCAGTGATTTGCCGCTCTCCCCCGCGGCGATCAGGGCCAGAGCTCCTCCCGCGTAACTGGGAACAGGTGCGAGATACGGTCGGACGGCCTCGAATGACCGGACGAGTCGGCCGCACACGCCTCCCAACTGCTCTGGATTGAAAGAGGAGGCGCCGCTTTGGAGCGCGATCACGCCGCCCGGCCGAAGCAAGGACCGGCAGCGCTCGTAGAACGTTTCCGTAAACAGCTGCTCGCCAGGCCCGACAGGGTCTGTGGAGTCCACGATCACCGCGTCGAACATCGACTCCGCCCGCGCCACATACTCGACCGCATCTTCAATGAGGAGATCGACACGTGGGTCGTCGAACGCTCCCCTCGAGACCTGCGGGAAGAAGCGTTTTGACAGTTGGATGACGCCGTCATCGATCTCGACCATCACGACTCGTTCCACGGGATGCTTGAGTACCTCCTTCAGTGTGCCGCCGTCGCCTCCACCGATGAGCAGCACGCGCCCGACCGAGCCGTGTGCCATCAGCGGCACATGCGCAATCATCTCGTGGTAGATGTGATTGTCACGGTCGGTCAGCTGAACGATACCATCCAGGACCAGCACGCGCCCAAACAACCGGTTCTCGAATATCAGAACACTCTGGAACTCGGTTTCGCCGCTGTACACGTGGCGGTCGATTGCGAAGACCTGTGCGTAGTGATCGCAAAGCCTTTCCTGAAACACCTTCATGGCATCACTCCGCGCCTGTGCTCGGTAACGGTCCACATGCGAGGGGCAAAGGCATGCTTGAGCACCGTGATTGCCTTGTGTGGCTCGGCGTCGCCGCACATGAAGACGTCGACCGCCGCGTAGCCGTGCTCTGGCCAGGTGTGGATCGAAATGTGGCTCTCCGCGAGTGCTGCCACGCCGGTTATGCCTCCGCTCGGTGTGAAGCAATGAAGATCCATTCCAAGAAGGGTCGCGCCCGCCGCCGCTACGGATTCGCGTAGCGCCGCTTCGACCACGTCAACCTTGTCGAGATGGGATGCATGCCAGAGATCAACGATAAGATGCGTTCCGGCGAAGCGCAGGCCATCCCGCTCCACGAAGTGGTCGGGCGCGTCGCCCGCGCCGTTCGCCACGCTGTACGGGGCCGTCTCCCGATTGAGCCGCTCGGCACGGTCGGCATGCCTGTTCTCGTGAGAAATGTGCCGAGGGCCGCAGAGCGGCGCCACGCTGACGCGATTGTTTTCCATTCGATCCTCTACGTCGCATGCGGAATGCTCAGGACGAACGTTCGCAAGCGGTGCGAACGCCCGAGCTGTCGGTCAGGAAGCGAACGCAACGTCGGTATCCCGGCCGTTGCGGTCGGTCCTTCTGTCAAACTTCTGGAAAATGCGCCGTAGGAGGTTGCCGGGCGCCGACCACCAGGATCACGACCAGCATCAACGTGGTGTGAAAGACCCCGAGCTCGGCAGACGACGGCGCGCGCTGAGCTCGGGGCTAGTTGCCCGCGATCAGACTGCTTGCGTGATACAGACCTTGAAGTGGCGCAAAGCTCAGCATCATGTCTCAGGAGCTAGGGTGTCGCGGCGGGAAATCCAATGCGACATAGGCGCCGCAAATCAGGTTGCGTGAGTCCCGTCTCGTGGCGGATCGTTTCCGCGCCAGAAATCGGTCGTCAGGATCACGTGAGCTGCCTCTGAGGTGTTTTCGGCACGCAGGAGCGCGACGACGTCGCGATTGCGGAAGCGCCGGGCAACGCAGGAAAGCGCACGCAAGAGAATGTCCGGATCTTCGTCTGGAGCGAGGAGGAGCAAGACCAAATCCGCAAGCCGCCCGTCGGCAGCCCCGAAGTCGACCGGCCGCCTTAGCCGAGCGAAGACACCGATCGGCTCTGACATGCCCGGCACGATGGCATGGGGAAGCGCAACCCCGCGTCCGATTCCGAAGGTCGTCAGGTCCTCCCGCTCGAGAACGCTCTGCAGCACCAGCTCATAGTCCAGCCCGCTGTTTGTTGCGGCGATGAAGCAAAGCTTCTCGATCACCTGAAGCTTGTTCCCCGCATGGAGCGTCGGAACTACCCGATCTGGCGTGACCAGATCGACCATCCGAATCGACGACATTTCTTTCTTACCTGCGTAGTTTCCTTGCGAGGCGCCGAAGTCGGCATATCCGCCGGTTGGCTCAGCTTTCGGTGCGTTTGGTCGTTCCTGGCGGCCTACGCGTGGGCTTGTTCGTGCTGAAACCATCAGGGTCGCAAAACCACACGAATGCCAACCAGATAGCCAAAATGACCAGCGTTGCGATCATCGGACGACTCCTTGCAGCGCATCCATGGGCCCATGCCTGCGACAGGCCCTGCATGGCCCGACTAAAAAACGATGTTCGTGGGGGTGACGGAAGGCCCGGCCGGTGGAAGCCGTCCGGGCTCTACTCGCCGGCGTGAAGGAGGCCTGCGCGCAATTGCAAACGTTGCGACTTCATATGATTGATCTGGTGATGCCGCTGCGCAATTCAAGTTGTGCTTCCCTTGGATCGTCACCGACGTCGAACGACGTCATGAAATATTGATGATGAGCCCGTCGCCAGAACTCGCCACGCTTTTCACGAATTGCCGGACCTCGGCGTAGCAGCCGGTCAGCCAACCGAGCGGTGAGTCTTCGGGAGTGAAAGGCCGATTCCAGATGACGTCGGGATGGATCTGAAGCTTCGTCATCCGCGCGGGATCGTAGCGGCTGGAGAGTTCCTCCGGTGTGAGCGTATCGAGATACGCCGCGAAGCGACGAACCTGATCAGGCCGTAGCGCTCGTGCATGGCCGTCGTCGTCGAGATCCTCGCCACCGCGCATGAAATAGCAGGCAGGCTCGTCGCCCTCGTCGGCAGTTCCGGTGAAGAGAAAGTGCAGGCCGTGCCAGCCCTGGTCGATGTCGATGCTCCGATTAGGATCGGATGGGCGGGCCGCCACACTGCGGTCCGAGTCGGGAACAACTTCTTCGATCTTGATCGGCGTCAAACGCAGCAGCCAGCCGAGCACGCCTTTCGGGCGGACCTCCCTCACTGGCGGCCCGTCGTCGGGGTTAAGGAAGGCTGCCACGTCAGCCGGCTCCGCGAGCAATCGCTCGATCTCGGCCTCCGACGCACGGTGCAGGCTGCACGTCAGGCTCATCGGTCGCTGCCTCCAGTTTGACGAAGCGCCATCCTCCCGTTCGCTGACAGGAGGCGCGCCGATTTCCCAAGGCGACTTGGTTTCAAGCCGGTCAACACTTTGGGGCAGCTCTACTGCGATCCACAAGGGAACAAGAATGAAGCCGACAGGTAGGCCGAAGCCACGCGCTGATTGCAAATGGGTCGCGTCTTTTACGGAAATGTCCAACACGAACGGGCGCGACGACGCAAATATATGGCTGCGCCGACCCCTGATAATCGAGGCCGCGCATGCCTACGTGGAGACAGGCCCGTCAGCGCGGATCGTCGATCGACGCGCCGACAGGAACAGCCAACACAAACAGACAGGAGGACCGGTTGGAGACCCTCGACGAGAAGCGGGCGCGTCTGCGGGGCGAACTGCAGGAGGCCCACAGCGCGTGGCTGCTGGAAAGCGAAGGCGCGCCTGCCAACGCTGCGGAACGCCCATTGGGCAGCCAATCGACGCGGTCCATATACCTCGCGGCAAAGCACCGGCTCACCGCGGCGTATGCGGAGGAGGCGCCCGCGACCCATCGTGTTTCCCCTTCAAATGGAACCGCAAGCGCTTCCATTTGAAGGGGAAAGCGCGGGACGATCACGCATGCTGCGTTCGGAATCCGAGAGACGGTGGCTGCCGAGCCCGATCGCATGGCGCCAATACGAGGCGAAGCTCGTATCGGGCGTTACGGCAACGCTCGGCTTCTCGCTCGGCGACCCGTGCGACGCAAACACGGCCCGGGTTATGGCAGCCTATAAAGCCTCGCACTTGGGGCTTTTCGTTGCCCTCGACGATCCGCAGTCGATGGAGGCGCCCGTGCTGTGGTTCCAGGAAGCGGCATGCCTGACCTTGCTTTCGCCGGACCCGATCAAGATCGGTGACGAGGTCCGAGGGCTCCTGCCGCGCTACTTCGCCGTCTTCTTCCACGAGATCAGGGATATGGCGCCCGACCTGGGAAGGGTCCGGCTGATTGCGCCGAGGACCGGCGACAAGAACCTCCATTGATAAACCGCCATTGTGCCAATGGTCGGGCTCACTCCCCATGAAGCCCTGACGCTCATGCAGATCGCCCGGTCTGGTCCTGTCGCGTGGACGCATCGGGCAACGTTGTGTATGGAAGCTCCACCATCGTCCCCTCAGCCCGGCTTGCGATGGCTGAGAGATGCGTGTGCTCCCGCCCTGCGGAGGTGACGCATGACGAACGATGGCGGCGGGCCGTGGGGCCCACCTCGCCGGCGCCCAAGCCGGCCACCCGATATGGAAGACATCATTCGCAACGGCCAGGCGCGGCTGAAGAACCTCATCCCCGGGGGCTTCGGTTCCTACAAGGGCATCGCCCTGGCGGTGCTGTTGGGCGTGGTGATCTGGCTGGTCACCGGCTTCTTCCGCGTGCAGCCCAACCAGCAGGCGATCCAGCTCGTGTTCGGCAAGCCCTACGGCAAGCCGGCCGAGCCCGGCCTGCACTACAACCTGCCGAGCCCGATCGGCGACGTGGTCGTGGTCAATGTGCAGGACCAGCGCCGCGTCGTGATCGGCTCGCGCGGCGCCAGCCTGGATCCCCCGGCCAACCGCGGCGCGGGACGCCTCGCCTCGACCGAGAACCTGATGCTGATGGGTGACGAGAACATCGTCGACATCGAGTTTGCCGTGCTGTGGCAGATCAAGGACGTCTTCAAGTACGCCTTCGACGTCCGCAATCCGGAAGAGAACGTGCGGGCCGGCGCCGAGGCGGCCATGCGC